>DAOTTQ010000056.1:0-3204 GCA_034437555.1 Anaerolineae bacterium
CCCCTTTAGCTTGCTTTAATCTCCATCATATAGCCCGACAAGGGGTCATTCTCAAAACGGCCATATCCTGCAATATTTGGGTTGAGCTGGAAGCCACTTTCCGTTGAGCCGTATCCAAAGACTTTACGGTCTGGCACGGCCATGGCCGCAATCTGCGTACGGATGCCTAGGTTGATCTTAAGGGTGTCTAAGACAACGGCAATGGCGATAATGTTAAGGTAGTAAGGGAAGGCAATCAAAACCGAACCAATCGACGGGTACACGTTCGCAGGCGCACCAAATACGATTGTGCCGTATTGCTCGTAGTCTGGTATCGTCCCATGGCTTCGGTTGATCCACACCCGCCCTTTTAGCAAGCTTTGGTAGTCAATGTCGCCTAGGCTTAGGCCTTCAATCGTGCCCCTATCCCACCGCCCCCCAACGTTAGGGTTATTTACGTCACTGAATCCACTAAGTGCGTCAAGCTGTGGCTGTGGGTTGGCTGAATCGCCTAAAGTAAAAATGCCTTCTGCGAAGATGTCCGCATCGTTAAAGCTCTTAGGCCTTTCTTGGCCGATGATGTCACCGATGCCGTCGAGTTGCACCCCTTGGCTCTCATCAATGCCGTAAAGCGTTCGCAACGGCTCCACAAGCGCAGTGTACCGCTCGAAGGGTGCGCCAATGAGCGCATAGATCAAGCCTAGAACGCGGGGCGATTGCTTATACTGTAGGAGCAGGAGGCTAAAAATATCATCCATTAGGGGGTTACGCTCATGGTTATATCCGCGTCACGAATGATGACGAGCTGGCTTTTCGCAATGCTTAGGCTTGCCGTGCCTGCGTTGACGGTTAAGCTGTTGACTTGCAAGCCTGACACCGTGTGAATGGGTGCAAAAAGACGACTATAGATGAGATCATCCCCAATTAGTAGCGTCTTCCCATAGGCCACAAGCGCGTTTTTGGAAAGCTGAATGCCTGATACAGGGAAGGTGTTTTCCTCGGTCACGCTGTAGGTGATAACAATGGTGGGATAGATATAGGTAGGTCTATCAAAGTTCGCTGTATGGGTTAAGCCCGTGTAGGGACTAATCGCCGTGCCTGTCTGCAATCCCCTCATGCCAATGCCTGCCGCGTTATTATCGATCAGGGCTTTAGCAATAGCGTTATTCAGACCGCCCTCAACGATTGGCCAAATATGATGCGCGGGTGTGCCGTCGCCATCGGTAATGTCGCTATCGTTATCGAATATCTTCGCTTGTGTCACGTTAGGCACTTCCAGCACCGCCTTGATGATGCTCTTTTCAAGGGATAGATCACGCCTTAAGCGCAATTCCTCATCCGTCTCACGATCACGCCCTGTATTGCCTGCGACTAAGTTAGTCACGCGTAACCAACCCGATACAGGGGTTTGTATGCCAGTGATTGCGCCGATTGGCACATCCTCCGCACCTAAGACGGTATTCGTGACTTGCACGTTTACGCCTGTTTCATCAAAGATCATATTAGCCGTAAGGACTACGCTAAAAGGTTGGTTTAGGTTTCTAAGGCGTAGCTTATTGTTTACGTTGGTAGGCGTTGCGCCTGCCGTAATCGCAGCCACTAAGCCATTGACGATGCTGTTAAGCGTAGGCGTTCCAGAAGCCGTAAAGGTGTAGGCTATCCCGCTAATCGTGACGGTGTACGCTCCCACTACTGGCGCGGGGATGCTGATAATCACGTCACGCGCGGCTGTATTGGTGATGCTCACGCTCTCATCGGTCGTATAGGTTATGTTGTTGGCAACGTCTAGCACCTCCTGCCCTGCGGGTAGAATCGTGCCCGATATGCCATACGCCACAACGGTTGCGGTGGAAGCGGTTGCAGGGGCGCGTAGGATGCCCGTCAAGCTGCACACACGGTCTAAGCTCACGCCACTTGCAAAGTCAGGGTACGCATTGATGTAAATATCGTTAGCGAGTGCCCATAGTTGCGAGTGCTTTAAGGAAAAGATGCCGACGATTTGGCCAAATACACTTTGGGATGAAAGGTCGATCTCCTCACCAAAGGTAGATTGTAAATCGTTTTCAATTTCTGCTTTTACGTCGTCTAATGATTTAGGTGTAAACCCTTCGGGGGATAGGCCAAATACCATCTTAGAACACCTCGTTAATCGTTAGGTTGTTATTGACGGTGAAGGAGACGGTTAAGCGTCTGTTATCCGTGCTGATATTTAATTGATTAAGCACGTCAACGCCCGCCGTGTTGACGATCTCGCGGATGAGGTACTGCCTGATCTCGCCTAGGCTTGTGCCCTTTTTAAAGATGCGGTCAAACCACGGGAGGCCGATGCTTGCATCTAAAAACCACTCCCCTAGATTGGTGAGGAGGTTTTGCTTAAGCCGTTGAGCGGTTAAAGGGTCACTGGTTACAGTGCCAAGGTCACGCCCGTTTAAGACGATTTCATGACTGGCGGTGTCGAGTCTAATATCCATTAGTTTACCCCGCCTGTATTGCCTGCACCTGTCTGTACCCCGCTGTGGGTGTGCGTTGCGAAGTCATCACCCGCTGTAGTCAGTGTACCCGATACGACTAGGTTTCCTGTTAAAACGACGTTTCCTGTTAAGGCAATTGCGCTCGATGTAATGGTTACGCCTGCATCCGTCATGGTGATGGTATTCGCTCCTTGGGTGAGCGTGATGCTCAACGGCGTGATGAGTGCCTCGTTAATGCCGTTCTTAACGCTAATGCCTAGGGTGCTTGACGGTTGCAAGCCGTGGGTTTGCGGAATAAATACCGCATCTGTTAGGTTGTGCCGTCTCAAGCTTTGCGGGGTGGACTCGTCCAGCTCCACCGCCCAATTGCCAATGTCGTAATCGCAAAACACCACAAGCCCGTAATCCCCACGCTTCAAGGGAAACGTAATGCTTGCAGCCCCAGCGCGTGGCCACAAGACGGGAACCTCGGTAATGATAGGCGTGTTGACGGTCGTATCGTCAGAACGCTTTTGCGGGATAGCAATTAGAACATCCGCTATGCTTCGGAGCGGGTCGTAGCTTTCAATCTTTGCAGGCATGGCAACATGCACACTCTCGCCTGTTTTGCCCATGATGCGCTTGATGAGTTCACCGTCATTCATGCTATGCCTCCTTATAGGCGGTAATGCGCGTGAGGTAATCGCCCCCGCGGGTTGAGCCTGTATGGTCTACTTTGTCCACAACATAGATACCGTTTACTGATCTGCTCTCC
>DAOTTQ010000057.1:0-122317 GCA_034437555.1 Anaerolineae bacterium
AGATAGGATAGTTGCCGATAAAGATAGGATAGTTGCCGATAAAGATAGGATAGTTGCCGATAAAGATAGGATAGTTGCCGACGGTGAACGTTTCGAAGATGTATTCAAAGATGTAAAGGAGAACAAGCTTAAATGGATTGGGCAACTTAGAGAAACACATGCGCTTAAATTAGTTCAAGAATTTGTTGCTAGCTTATCTCGTGTCGGTGTTAATGAATCGGAGTGGCTACGACGTTCGGGTAAACAATAGTGCCTTTAGGCTTGAAAGCACTCACTCACACACACACAAAAAGGAGCGCGTGGTGCGCCCCTTTGAGGTGTTTCTGGTGTGTTGCTGTAAGTCGTTGGCTTACTTAGGGAAGCGCGTGAGTACGGTAACGGCTTCGGGGGTGCTGGTTTTGCCTTCGCTTGCACCCGCTGCTACCAAAAGCCCATTGCCCACCTTGCGATTGCCTGTTTTTACATAGGCTTGCCCCACGCGATAGCCATCACTATCACGGCTACAACTGGTTACAGTGCCAACAACGTTGCCCTTTGCATCATGAACGGGGTCGTTGGGGTGTGCCATGCGCCCCGCCTTATTGTCGAATCTAAAGCGCACAATTTCACCCTCACGGGCAACATCATGAGCAATATAGGCTTGCTTGCCCACAAAGAACGCCTTCTCGGTTTTAACATATTTGCCCATGCCTGCATCCGATGGACTAAGGTCTAGGTCGCCTGCTAATTCATGCCCATACAAAGGCAAGCCCGCCTCGATGCGTAGGCTGTCGCGGCTGGCAAGCCCACAGGGGGCTGCGCCCTTGCTAATGAGGTCACTAAAGAATTGGCTCGCTTGGTCGGGATGAGGGAACACTTCATAGGCAATGCGCTCGCCTGTGTAGCCCGTCCGTGACACAATCACATCGTAATCGCCCAACATTACCCGTGTAATGCCCGCCCACGCAAGGCTTTCTAGTTTGGCGCGGTCTGCATCGCTAAGGGCAAACGAGAGCAAAATATCTTTACTATTTTTGCCTTGTAGGGCAAGGTCGACACGGCGGTCTTTGCCGCTACTTTCGGCACGAAGGTCACGCAAGGTAAAGTCGCTACGCCCTTCAACAGTGCGCCAAGCCTGCGCAGTATCCACGCACACGCTACCTGCTTTAACGGCGTTTACCCATGCCCAATTTTTAGCATCATTAGAGGCATTCACCACAATAAAGAAGTGGTCGGTGTCTAGGCGATAAATGAGCAAGTCATCATACGGTTTGCCTTCTACATCCAGCAAGAAGGTGTAGTGTGATGACCCCACTTTGAGGCGGTAGACATCGTTGGCAGTAACGGCATTTAAGAAGGCTGCTGCCCCCCAACCTTTGGCTTCCCATACGCCCATGTGACTAACGTCAAATACGCCAGCGCGTTGGCGCACTGCCAAATGTTCGTTTAGCACGCTGTCATACCACAGGGGCATTTCATAGCCTGCAAAGGGTGCAAGTTTGCCACCTAGCTCAATGTGGAGGGCGTGTAGCGGGGTTTTTAGCAGGTCGCCCTCTTCGGGTTCGTTCCACACAAAAACGGGCAAGCCTTGCCCCTTCTTGCCTTCGTAGTATGCGCCATTCATGCCAATGCAATAGGTCTTATTGGCATAGCCCACATGCGAATCGGTTTGAAGCGTTAAGATGCCCTGTGATGCGCCACTGTATGCCACATCCACCAGAGGCAGTGTAACGGTGATGTCTTGGGCATCTGCCAACACAAAGCCATCTGAGAGCGAGCGAAACCACGCGGAAACACGCGCCACATTTTCTTCAATGTGTAGGCGGTAATGTTTGTCGCTTACCCACTCTAGCACGCCCGAAGCCATCACGCGCCCATCCACTTCTAGCACGTTGGTCACTTGTTGGTGGTCTACGGGATTGAGGGCATGAACATCGCTTGTAAGGGCGGTGTGTAAGAACTCTTGCGCTTTGTCACCGATAATCTCTAGGGTGTGCCAGCCTGCTTCATAGGCATCATCGCTATAGTGAAAATGAGGATAGCCGTCTGCCATCACGTGCGTATCAATACCCACACTGTCACTAAGGGCGCGGGTGCGAATACGGGCTTCTTGCAGGGTATCAAAGTCAATTTTAAGGCGTGTTTCGCGCTTGCCTTGTGCATTTGCAATGCTATAAGGCTTACAGGCTTGCAGCACGTCTGCGATGATGTCTGCGAGGGTGTCAATTTCGGCGATGCCAAAGCCCCGTTGTGTAATCCAGGGCGTGCCTAAACGAATCCCTGTAGGATTCAGTGCGCCACTATCGCCGGGAATGGTTTGGCGATTGCACACCACGCCCACCAAGTCCAGCACACGCGCTCCCATTTCACCGTTTAGGAGTGTGCCGTCTGTGCCACGCACTGTTTTACAGTCCATAACTAGCATATGCGAATCTGTACCACCGTGAGGCACTCTAAAACCGCGTGCTTGTAGGCGTTCTGCTAGGCGTTTGGCGTTGGCAACCGTTTGGGTTTGTAGTGCCTTAAAATCGTCACTGGTGGCAATCTTAAGCGCAACGGCTAAACCCACAATTTGATTGACGTGCGGTCCGCCCTGTTCACCAGGGAAAACGCCACGGTCAAGTTTGGGCGCAAGGTCTTCGCGGTGGGTGATGATGACGGCACCACGGGGCCCATTCAGGGTTTTATGGGTGGTAAACGTCACAATATCGGCAATACCCACAGGGTTAGGATACACGCCTGCGGCTACCATGCCCGCAAAATGAGCAATATCCGCTAAGAAAATCGCGCCTACTTCATCGGCAATTTGGCGGTACATCTCCCAGTTTGGCAATAACGGATAACTGCTATAGCCCCCAATGAGGATTTTGGGCTTGTGTTCGTGCGCGAGTTCGCGCATCACTTCATAATCAATGGCTTCGGTATCGGGGTTTAGCCCATAAGACACGATGTGATAGGTTTTGCCAGAACGCGCCACAGGTGCGCCGTGTGATAAGTGACCGCCCAGCGTCAGCGTCATGCTTAAAATGGTGTCACCGGGCTTGATGAGTGCTGTATACACCGCGCTATTGGCGGGTGCGCCCGAAAGCGGTTGCACATTCACAAAGAGCTTGTCGGCGGGGGTGCTGGGGGTAGCAAACACTTCGGCACAACGACGACGCGCCAAAGATTCGGCAACGTTGGCATATTCCGCGCCCTTATAGTAACGCAAGTCTGCTTGGCGGCGATACTCTGGCAGGCGGGCATTGTAATCGAGCAAATCCTCTTGGCTCATGTTGCGGGTAGATTCTAAAGGATAGCCCTCTGCGTAGATGTTAATGAAAGACGACCCGACGGCTTCGCGCACTGCTTCGGGGATGGTGCTTTCGGACGGAATCATGATGATATAGCGTTGTTGGCGCGCGGTTTCGTGGCGAATTAATTCTGCAACTTCGGGGTCAACGTCGGTTAAACGCCCCCTTACGAGGTAATCGTTTGGCATGGGCAATCCCTAACTGGTCTACGGTGGGTTTACAATGCCCCTATTTTAGCACAATCGCCACGCCTAGCGGTATGATGACATAATACAATTCAATCACGTTAAGCAAGATGAGGGCAATGCAGATGGTAACGGTAAAAGAACACATCAGCGATGCAGAAATTGAGCGCGTTCTTCTTGAAGCCGAGCTAGAAGACCGCTTGCTAGAATATATTGATGGGGAGTTTGTAGAAAAGATACCTAAGCTTGTACACGGTGTTATTGTTGGACTATTGGTGGGGGTATTTTACGTTTATCTAAAAACAAACCCTATTGGCTATGTAGCGGTCGAAGTGCGCTACCGCGAAAAACGTGAAGGGGGCAACCACTTCATCCCTGATATATCTTTTCATCTAAAAACTAGCCCCAAGCCACCCCTGAACGCGGTAGTGCCGTTTATGCCCGACCTTGCCGTTGAGGTTCAGCCGCAATACCAAAGCAAACCCCAATTGCTAAAGAAAGCCCTCTATTATTTAGAGAATGGCGCAAAGATAGTGTGGCTTATTTACCCCGAAGAACGCTTTATTGAGGTGCTTACGCCCACAGACCGCCACTTTTTTGGCATCAATGATACGCTTGTGGGGGGTAGCCTGTTGCCCGATTTTAGCGTTACTGTTCAAGAACTGTTCCAGCCCCTAGATGACTTTAGCGACGCGCCATAAGCCACAGAAGCCGACCCCACAGAGGGCGACCAGTAAAAAGTATCCTGTCGCCCTCGCTGTGAGGGTTCAAAGTGGGCTTAATCGCCTTCGTTGATGCTAAGGGGGGTGGGTGATGCCGTCAGCGCAAGCACAGCGGCGGTTGCTTCTACGTCTACGGCGGTTTCGTTAAACGTTACATCCCCAAAACCGCGTACCATACTGACCCACGTTCTGCCGGGCTTTAGCATAATGGGCGTGTTGTTGCCATAAATTAGCTGAATGGCACTGCCGGGCTCCATGTTCTGTCGTCTCCAAAAGCCCATGTAAAACATGCCATCACGCACCACATAAGCACGCCCTTGTTCCCAAATTTGAATCTCTAAAGACTCATAACTTGCACCCTCTGGAAACAGGTCAGGACGGCGTTCGTGAGGCACTTCTAGGATAACAAGGTTATCCGCCCACAATTGCTCACCGTCGCCCTTATCAATGTGGGGTTGGCTTTCGGTAAAACGAATAAAACGCCCCGTACTGGCTTGGTATTGCCAGCGTGCATCGGCTGCCCCGTACCAATTGATATACATATCAGAGGTTGTATTGCCCCCTGCATCGGCAAGGTCACTAAACGCAAACCCGCGTGCTTGATAGCCTTGATTGGTATCACCACCACGACGGGCTGCTGTTGCCCACATTTTTTCGGGTTCACCAAAAAGCGTGTGTTCAAATGGCTTATCACCGTCAGGATAGCGGCAGAAACCCGTATCTTCGCAGTTATTGCCCAAGCTAGGCGAGATGAGGCGATAGGCAAAGGGTGCAGCTTTTAGCAAGTTTTGAATCGGTTCGCTTGTACCACTATACGCTAGCAAGGCTTGGTACATGGTGGTTAGCTCAATGTCTACCAAGCGTGCGCTACGGATAGAACCGACCAATGGGGGCGTTTGTGAGCGATAAAGCGCGGCAAAGCGTGTGACACCGCCTTCTGTTTCATACTCAAACACAATATCTGCCAGATTCACACCCGTTTGGGGGCGCACGATGGGCGGATAATTAGAAATTTTAATGAGCAAATTACGACGTTGGCGTGCTTCCTCGTTGGGGTAAGGCAAGCCTGTGAGGGGGTTAAAGCCTTCGGGGTAGCTGAAGGGGCCCACTTTGGTGGGTTCTGGGGTGGGGGTGTTCGTGGGCGTAAATGTCGCCGTAGGGGTAGAAGTCAGCGTTGCTGTTGGGCTAGGTGACGGGCTAGGCGTGGGCGACGGGCTAGGTGTCGGCGAGAGGTCTGGCGTATTGGTCGCAAAAAAACCACCTGCGGGTGGCGGGGTATTAGTAGCAAATTGGCTGTTTACGGTGGTATTGGGTAAGAAGGCAATCCCTATCACCATCAACAAAAGAAGCACAGGAAAGGCAAGCATACGGCGCATAAAATGTTCCTTTAGTTGGCATTTGGCAAAACGTTCTAAGTTTAAGATGTGAAAGCGTAATTGCACAGGGGGCAGAAGTGACATTTGGGCATATAATAGGCGAAGCGTAGGGTTTCATACGCGCCCATCCACAAGAAAGGCACAAATAAAGATGACCAAAAGGCTGTTAATTTCTTACGCGCACCCCGATGACGAAAGTTTTGGCAACGGTGCGTTAATTGCTAAATACGTTGCAGAAGGTGCAGAAGTGTATTATATCTGTGCGACTAATGGCGATGTTGGCACTATTCCCGATGATATGAAAGACCTTTATCCGACCATTGCTGAATTACGCCTTTCTGAACTGGCATGTGCCAGCGAAGTCTTGGGCTTTAAGAAGGTGTTCACGTTTGGCTATCGTGACAGTGGCATGATGGGCGCAGAAACCAATCAGCACCCCGATAGTTTGTGGTATCACGGCGAAAACGACGAAGAAACGCTCGTTGCCCGTGTGGTGGATGTAATACGTGAAGTGCGTCCGCACGTCATTTTAACGTTTAACGAATATGGCGGATACGGACACCCCGACCATATCGCTATCCAACGCGCTACCACGAAGGCGTTTTCGTTAGCGGCGGATGCCAGCTATCAAACAGACCTGTCCCCATATCAATCACAAAAACTATACTATGGCGGTATTCCCGGAATCTTCTTGCGCGTTATGGTGGGGTGGCTAAAGCTAAGAGGGCATGATGTGCGCCACATGGGAACAAACAAAGACATCGACTTGCAAGCCATCCTCGACCATATCGACCCTTATCATACCAAAGTGGACATTGGCGCATACTATGATAAATGGGATGAATCAAGCGTGTGCCACCAAAGCCAAGGCGGGGGGGGTGGGGGTATTACACGCCGTTTTCCCTCTTGGTTTCGTAGACGCTTTATGAACTATCAGCAATTTACCCGTGTTGTTCCCGCGCCTTCTCGAAAGCGCGTGGATGAGTACGATTTGTTCGTTGGCATTAAAGAAGACTAGCCCCCAGAGCCATTTGCCATGACTGATGAAGCACGAGCGCACCGCATCGACCGTCTGTTAGATGCTGTTGAACTGATTCAAGCCGACCAACGCGCAGAAGCCTTGCCCCTTCTGCGCGAACTCATCCGTGAGGACAAAGACTTTGAGGATGCGTGGCTATGGATGAGTGTGGCGGTGGATACGGTAGACAAAAGCGCAACTTGTCTTGATAACGTGCTTCGGATTAACCCTAAAAATATGCAGGCAAGTGGTGCGCTGTATCGCCTTAAAGAAGCCGAAATGCGAAGCGAAAGCCACCGCGCAAAACTGCGAGGCTATCGTGATTTATCGCTCTTGTCACTGTGGGGACTGACGTTGTTTGTGTTATTTGCGGTGCTATTTTCGGGTTTTTCGGTGTTGCGTTAGCGCGGTAACGGCACGTATTGCTCTTTGATAAAGGCTTGCCCTTTTTCGCTTTGCGCCCATCCCACAAACGCTCGGTATTCACGTTCTGGTTCTGTGCGTCCCACAATATACACGGTGAGCCTTAGCGGATACAGCAGGTTTGCCAGCGTTTCTTGGGTGGGTTCTACGCCCTCTATGTTCATGGCGCGCGTTGTGGGGGCAAGCTGGCTAAATGCCACATACCCAATGCCCCCTTCTTCGTTGCCAATGCGCTCCATGAGAGCTTCGCTGGAGGGCAAAACTTGCGCGTTAGGGCTAGTGCGTCGTTGCCCCATCACCAACCGTTCAAACTCCGCGCGTACGTCTGCGCCTTCTTCACGACTAAATAGCACAATGTCGCGGTTATCACCCCCCAGTTCTGCCCAATTGGTAATGTTCCCCAAGTAGATGCGCCGTATGTTCTCTAGTGTTAAAGATGGCACGCTGTTTTTAGGATGCACCACCATCACTAACGCATCTTGGGCAAGCGGTGCTGCCCACAGTGAGGGGTCTTTGGGGAGTTGCTGAGTGATGAAGTAAGGGGCTTCTCCAATAAGCAAGCGATTGGAGAGGGTGCTGTGATTGCTAATTTGTGTTTCCCATGTGATGGGGGTGGTATCGGCGTAATGGGTGGTGAGTGTTTCAAAGAGGGCGCGTGTGGTATCGGTGTGATACACGCGCAACACCACGCTAGGATATGTGGGAGACGCTAAATTAGCCTGTGTGGTACAACCCAACAGGCTACTAAAAGCAAATAGCGCGAGTGCATGGCGTGTTTTCTTTGAAATGTTTATCACGGTTATGAAAGTGACGAGTCTTTCTTAACATAGCGAGCTAAAAATGCTTCTGTGTATTGTTTTAGCCTACCTTCGATGATGGCTTCTCTCATATTCTTAACGTGCTGAATGACGAAATTGATGTTGTGTATGCTTAATAAGTAATGCCCTAACAGTTCTTTGGTAACGACAAGGTGGCGTAAATATGCCCGCGAGAAATTTTCTGTGTAGCAATTAGAGCCTTCCATTATGGGGCGTGGGTCTTCGCGGTATTGGATGTTTCGCATGTTCACGCGCCCATCAGGGGTAAGTGCAGAACCATGACGCGCCACACGGGTGGGCATAACACAATCAAACAAATCTACGCCACGCAAAATAGATTCGCAAAGGTCGTCGGGGTCGCCGACACCCATTAAATAGCGGGGGGCGGCGGTGGGCATAAAGGGCATGGTAAAGTCGAGGGCGTGATACATCTCGCGCTTGGTTTCGCCTACGGCAAGCCCGCCAATAGCATAGCCCTTAAAGCCGATTTTATCCTGTAGAAAACGTGCGCTTTTCTCGCGGAGGTCGGGGTAAATCCCCCCCTGTACAATACCAAAGAGGGCTTGCTTGCTGTCGTCGGGGTGGGCTTCCTTGCATCGCAATGCCCAACGATGGGTACGCGCTACGGCTTGTTCTACGGTTTCGCGTTGGTTGGGTGGGGGGCATTGGTCAAAGCACATAATGATGTCTGCGCCCAAGTCCTCTTGAATTTGCATTGACCGTTCGGGGGTTAAACGAATGGATGCGCCGTCAATGTGGCTGTTAAACGTTACGCCGTCGTCGTCAATTTGGTTAATTTCGGCAAGGCTAAACACTTGAAACCCGCCAGAATCTGTTAAAATGGGTTTATCCCACTGCATAAAGTGGTGTAATCCGCCCATCTGCTTGACCAAATCCTCACCTGGACGTAAATTCAAGTGATAGGTGTTTGCTAAAACGAGCGATGCCCCCATTTCGTGAAGGTCACGCGGGGGAACGCCTTTAACGGTGGCAAGCGTTCCCACAGGCGCATAATAGGGCGTGGGGATGTCACCGTGTGGGGTATGAAGGATGCCTGCGCGTGCGTCGCCATCGGTGGCAATAATTTCAAATTCAAAGCTCATAAATACTCATCTTTTTAACGTAAACATAGAACATTATAACACACCTACCTCGCTAAGCGTTGCGATAAGGCGTTAATAAAGGACAATGCGACGATGATAAGCCTTTATGATTTACAAAAAGCCTCTAATGGTCAATTGTTCGGAGAACCTGCCGCACAACTATTTGCCAGTTTTTGCTTTGATGTACAACAAGCTGCGCCCAACACGCTTTTTGTGGCGCAACGCAACGCACAAGGCGATACCCACCCCGACATTGACGAAGCCATACGGCGCGGTGTCAGTGGGGTAGTGTGCCACGAACCCCCCGACATCGATACACAAAACGTGACGGTACTCATGGTAAAAGAAAGCGTGGATGCTTTGTTAGCATGGGCGCGTTTTGTTATTGGCAAGCAGGGTGTGCGCGTGATTGCGGTGGGTGGTACAAGCGGTAAGAGCATTGCGACACAAGCTATTGGTACAGTGTTAAGCCTGCGGCACAACGTTCACATTGGCGATTTAGACCAAGACGGACGGCTAGGCTTGCCCATGAGCATTGCCAATATGAAGCCCGACACGCGCTTTTTGATTGTAAAACTTAGTCCTTCTGCGCCCGCCGACATGCTAGACTTGGTGCAATCTTGCCAGCCTGTGGTGGGCGTAGTGACGCACTTAGACTGCATTCACCCGTCAAACTTTGCCGATTGTGAACAGCTTACCCAAGAACACGCCAAACTTTTAGAGTATTTATCGCCCACTGATTTAGCGGTGCTGAACTTTGATGATGATGCCACGCGCCAATTGTCTACACGCACACGCGCCACTGTAAAAACGTTGGGCGTGAATAGCTTTGGTGCGGATATTGTGGCGTTAAGTGTGGTCAGTGGGCTAGACCGTATCGGCTTTGATGTGCGCTATGGCGACGAACGCATTGTGGGTCGTTGGTCACCCGTGTTGGGCAAGCATCAGCTTTATGGTTTACTGGCGGGGGCGTTGGTGGGCGCACACTTTGGCGTACCTATCACCGATGGTCTTAAATCTTTGACAGAAATTTTACCCCTTAACGGGCGCATGAAACCCCTCTTTGGCAAGAACGGCAGTATTATAGTAGACGATACCTTCCGCGCCAATACGTCCTCCACGCTTTCTGCGCTGGACTGGTTATCAGAGATTAAAACTGACGGGCAACGCCTGATTTTTGTAATGGGTGATATGGACAACCTTGGCGCATCTAGCATGTATGGTCATCGTTTGGTGGGGGCAAAAGCTGCCGAAACTGTCGATTTTATCATTACACTGGGCAAAGAATCCGCGCAAGTGGGACGAGCCGCCATTGACCAACAAATGCTCCCCAAATTCATCCGTACCACGTATGGCGTACAAGACGTACTGGGCGCACTAGACGCGCTAAGCATTAATTCGGATGATGTGATATTGGTCAAGGGTGGCGCAGAAAGCGGCATTGAGGCGGTGGTACGCGGTCTTTTAGCCGATAATGCGGACGTATTGCACCTTGTTCGCCAAGAAGAGCGTGTGCAAGCCATGAGCCGTTCTTTACGCACGCTTCGCCCAAGCTGGCTAGAAATTGACAGCGATGCCCTTGCTCAAAATGTGCGCGTCATCCGTGATGGACTGGCGAGTGATGTAACAATGATGGCGATTGTTAAAGCGGAAGGCTATGGGCATGGGGCGGTACTAACTGCCAGAACCGCGCTTGCAAATGGGGCGGAATTTATTGGGGTGGCAAACATGGCAGAAGCCATAACGTTGCGTGATTCGGGCATAACTGCGCCCATTTTGGTACTCACGTACTTACCCCCTCATGCGGTGCGCCAAGCCATCGCGGAGAGCATCACGGCGACAGTGTATGATTTAACAAGCGCACAGCAATATGACCGTATGGCACGCGCCAATAATGCCCGCCTAAAAGTGCATCTTAAAGTTGATAGTGGCATGGGGCGTTTGGGCGTTTTACAGTCAGAAGCGCTAGGCATGTTTAGGCACTTAATCACCTTAAAAAACCTAGACGTTGAGGGCATTTACACCCATTTTGCCAGCGCGGATGATTCGCCAGAGTTTACACAAAAGCAACTAGAAACCTTTAAGAGTATTTTGCGGGCGGTAAGGGCAAGCGGGTTTCAGTTTAAGTATGTTCATGCCGCCAATTCGCCCGCCACGCTTTTAGACAGCCAACTGCATTTTAACATGGTGAGGACGGGCGTTATGATGTACGGGTTAGCGTCCTCGCAACTTGTGCCAATGCCCGAAGGGATTCATCCTGTTATGTCTTGGAAAACCACTGTGTTACAAGTAAAAGCATTGCCCCCCAATTCACCGGTGGGCTATGGCAGAACCTACTACACCACCGACCACGAAAAAATTGCTATTTTGCCTGTGGGCTATGCCGATGGGTTGCGCCGTTCCCCCAAGACATGGCGAGAAGTGCTGATAAGAGGGCAACGTGCGCCTATTGTGGGGCGCGTTTCTATGGAGAAGTGCGCCATCAATATTACGCACATCCCTAATGTGAGTGCGGGTGATGAAGTGGTGCTTTTGGGCGCACAGGGCAATGACCGCATTACCGCCGAAGAAATTGGCGATTGGCTAGGCACCATTAACTATGAAGTGGTGACTTCATTGAGGCATGTGCTGTAAAACAAATGGGCATCGCAACACACGATGCCCCTTTGCCCTTTAGAGTTGTTTTTCTAGTTCGGCTTGAATGTCGTCGCGAAGTGTGCCGTAGTTGATTTTTGTTATCCAGCGTCCTTCTTCATCCAGTAAGAAGTAATGCGCGGTGTGCGCTACGGTATAATAGCCCGTGGCGTTGGGTTCGTTGTACGAAAACTCCAGGTTGAAGGGTGCGCCAAACGTTCTGACGGCTTCAGCATCGCCTGTAATGCCCACAAACGTCTCTACGCCCATGCGCTCAAAGTAGCCCGTTAGTACTTGGGGGGTGTCACGTTCACCATCCACACTAATAAACACAAAGTTGATGCCTTCACTCTTATCGCCAAGCGCAGTTTGAATTTGCTTAAATTCGTTCAGTGTGAGGGGGCAAACGTCGGGGCAATTGGTAAACCCAAACGCGATTAGAGACATTTTACCCTTAAGGTCTGCCAGGGTGATGGCTTCGCCGTCTTGGTCGATAAGGTCAAAGTCTGGCACTTCTTGGACAGCTTCAACGGCTTCGATGCCTGTAAAATTATAGTCGGTTTCTGGGGTGGGAGTGGGCTGGTTTGTAAAGAACGCATAGCCTAATAAAATTGCCATCGCAATCGCAAATACCGCAAATAAACCTAGTAGTGATTGTCTTTCTTTTGTCATGTTTTCTTCTCCTAAAATGACTTCTTAAGGGCTTGTGAAAACCCGAACAAGCAACCCTAATCATAGCATAACACACCTTTCAAGGCATGGGTTCGATAGGTATTAGGGGATATGTAACAAGTGGGTATCAAGAGGATTGTGAAACAGTTGAAAAAAAAGCCTAAATCATAGATAATGTAGAAGTGTAGTTGTAGCTAATTAAGGGAGCAATCGCCTTGTCAACGTGGATGGTAGTAGAAGATGAACCCGATATTTACGAAGTCATCTTGGCAATGTTTGAGATGTGGGGCATTGAGGGTGTTGCCTTTGTAGATGGTGAAGAAGTTATCGAATGGATTGAAGACGTTGATGCAGGGCGTTATACGGGCGATAAGCCAGAATTGGCATTGTTAGACATTCGCCTGCCTGGCAAAATTAATGGCGTAGACGTGGGCGAAAGACTGCGTAGAAGCCCCATTTTATCGAATATGGCAATTGTACTCACGACTGCGTACACACTCACCATTGAACAACAAGACGAAGCCATGCGCCGTACCGAAGCGGATAAATGGATTCCTAAACCCTTGCCCAAGTTTAACGAGCTACAAACCCTCTTAGAGGGGGTGATTGCCCAGCGTCGCCAAGCGGTAAACGCCTCTAAGAATGACACACAATCTTAGCTACCTAGCTTTTTATTTAGCGATAGGGACACCTCATGCAAAATGTTGCGCCAGAAACTGCGCTTGCACGTCGCTCTCGGAATGTTTTATTGGGTGCGCTGGTGGTTGCGCTCTTTGGGGTGCTTGCCCTTAGTATTGGGGGCTTTATGTTTGGCGTGGCATTGGTTGTGCCTGACAATCCTTCTTTTCCTACGTATGATTTAGCCCGTCGTGTGCTATTGGGCATCGGCGGTCTGGCGTTTGTGATTGCGTTGGCGCTGACAATTCGCGCCCTAACGTGGAAAACCGATAACATCCTCGCCGAAGCTATTGGCGCAGAACTAGCAAACTTTTTAGATAAACGTTATATCTACATTCGCAACGTTAGCAAACGCCAATTGGGGTATCTGGACGCGGTATTGGTGGGTACGGCGGGCGTGCTGGTGTTTAGAATTACGCCCAAACAAGGCATTTTCTATAACGAAGGCACTAAATGGATGCTTCAAAAAGACAAGGGTGCATGGCAAACCCTCTCATGGAGCCCTACGGATGAAGTGATTGACGACATTAAAAAAGTACGCCAGTATTTACAATCCAACGGCATCGAAGACGCCCAAGTTTTTGGCGTAATCGTTTTTACAAGCCCCTCCCCACAAACCATTATAACCGCTCGAGATAACACTGTGCCTATTGCCCAAGTGGAGACCCTTGAAGAAAAATTAGACAGCAACTATCTGGCAAAGAAAGACCGCCATGACGTTGCAACCGTAAGCAAGATTGCCCAGATTTTGTACCGCTAAGCACCTCGTACATCGCTAACACACAATGAAAAATACCCCATAAGGAGGCTTTTATGGCGACAGTGCTGCTTCAGTCCAGTGTAGGGGCTGGTAAAACGGAGGCTGCCCTAGACCTCCTTGCGAGTGTATTACAGCAACACACCTTAGACCCTTTTCCCCGCGCGTGGGTACTTACTGCCACCAAACGGCAAGAAGTCGCGTTTCGGCAACGCTTAATTGACCCTGATCCCAAACAACATTTATTCTTTAACACCGAGTTTTTTAACTTTTATAATCTCAATACCCGTCTACTTAACCTGTTAAAAGTGCCACCAAGACGTATAGAAGAAACAGCGCGCTTGGGTATTTTACGCCGTTTGATAGACGAGTCTTTTTCAGAACTGCGCCTCTATCAACCCATCGCACACACGGCGGGTTTTATTAGCGTGATTGCCGATTTTATTTATGAGCTGAAGCAAAATGGTATTACACCCGAAGACTTTGCCCAAAAGCCCACCCCCACCGACAAAGATCACGACATTCTATTGCTGTATGACCGCTATCAAAGGACGCTGATAGACCATAATTTGGTAGACCGTGAAGGGGAGGCATGGCTGGCAGAAGAATATACACGCCCCGAACACCAAGACGAAAAAGGCATCAAAGAGACCCTTAGCACCGTCAAACTGCTGATAGTGGATGGCTATGACCAATTTACGCCCATACAAGCGCGTTTATTGGCGAATATATCTTTGCAGGTGGGGCAAGTGTTTGTTACGCTAACGCAAACACCCCCCAATAGCCAAGAGAATATTGGCAAACGCTTTGACGAAGCCCGCCAAACGCTTCAAGAGGCGCATGAACGCCTGGATGGGGCTTCTCTTGAGGTATACGAAAGCCATGCCCAAGACGCTTCTCCCGACCTGCGCTGCCCCAATTTACAGCATCTTACGGCACACGCCTTTAGGGTAGTGCATGTTACACCGCCCACTTCACTAGAGGGCGTGGTGTGGATTGAGGGCGCAGACCCCGCGCAAGAAACGGCGGCAGTCTTGCGACACATCAAGCAACTGATTGTGGCACAAAAAGCACGCCCCGATGACATCCTGATTGCGGTACGCGATTGGACGCAATACGGCGCGCACTTTGCACATTATGGCACAGAGTACGGCTTACCCCTATTGCTTAATTATGCCCAAAGCCTGCTAGAGATGCCCTTTATTGTGGCGTTGCAAAATGTATTGTCACTGGTAAACCACAATTTTGAGCGTGAGCGTGTGCTGGATGTGCTTCGTTCCCCGTATCTTAATTTAGGGGCGGTGGGGCTAACGCCTGATGATGTGGCGATACTAGAAGCTAAAAGTGCCGAATCACAACTGATTGACGGCAAAGACGAATGGCTAAAGATATTTGGCAATGTCCAAAAATGGTATGATGATGATGACGATAGGAATGAGGACGACGGTGGTAAAAGTCTCTCATCAGAGGGAAAAGTACGACTAGAGACTGCCGTTCAAATGCTCTTTGAAGGGCTAACACCCCCCGAAACCGCCACCCGTACCGAGTACGTAAAATGGATTGTGTCCCACATTGCCACACTAGCAGAACAAGAAGCGGATGAAGTCATAGAAGCGACTGCCGAACAAACACCACGATTGCCCCTGATTAACCCCAACATCGCTTCTGATGCACCCAATACAGACGCTAAAACGCCACTCCTTCGCAAAATAGAACAGCGTGACGTGGACGCACTACGGGCGTTTTATCGCTTGTTAAAGGGCGTGCTTCATGTGGAAGAATTGCTTAAAAAACTGATGTCCACAGAACATCAACTGACGTGGGAAGCATTTTGGAGCGAAATTACAGCAACCCTTAAGGGCTTGCGAGTCGGTGAAACCATGCTAATGCGCAATGGGCGAATTTTAATAACCAGTGTTTCTGATGCGCGCGGCTTGCCACATCCTCACGTGGTGATTGTGGGCTTGGCAGAAGGGCTGTTTCCTGCGCCCATTCCAGAAGATATGCTGTACTTAGACAGTGAGCGTAAGGCATTTCAGCAAGCGGGCATTCGCTTAGAATTGCAATCAGAACGCGCTGCTGATGACAGCCTGTTTTACGAACTCATCGGGTCGGCATCCCGGTCTTTGATATTGTCACGCCCCACCCTAAAAGAGGGCAAGCCATGGAACGAAAGCCACCTTTGGCGTGAAATACGGCGTGTGGCGGGTGGTAAAGAGAATACCAAAACGTATTCAATAGGCAATGTCACCCCCCTAGAAGAAGCCTCGTCATTGCAAGATGTACTCTTGGCGTTGGCGGAAGAAGCCAACAATCCCACCCCTAGCACGTTATTTGGCTCACAATTGGCGTGGTTTAATGTCTATCATCCGCGCTTGTGGGCGCAAGTAAAACAGGGGCGCACCCTAGAAACACAACGCGCCAACCGCAATGAGCCATTTAACCGCTATAGTGGCGTGATACAGAACAAGGCACTGCGCCAACAGATTGCTACGGCGGTGCAAAATAAGGCGTTTAGTGCCACTGCCCTCAAACAGCTTTCACAATGCGCCTACGGCTACTTTGCAAAATATATGCTTCATCTAACCCCCCTAGAAACGCCTCAAATGGGCTTAAACAAGATGATACAGGGCAGTGTGCTTCATGAGATACTGCATCAGGTGTACGGGGCGATAAAGAGTGAAAACTTGGAAATTCATCCCGATAATTTATTGCGTGCCGAGCAGATTATGTATTCTAAACTCCCTGATATCTTTGAGAGTGCGCCCACAAAATTTAAGTTTGCCATTAGCCCCCTATGGATAAAAGAGCAAGGTGTGTTTGTAGATATTGTAGAGAGGGTGTTAAAAGCCGACTTTGCCGATAATTCGCCTTTTGCAATGGGGCTAATGGGTGAACGCACGATAGAGGCACTAGAGCAAGAACTACCCAAGAACAAAGAAATTCGTATTCGTCTGGGCGATAAAGACGTTAAGCTCACGGGTTTTATTGACCGCATCGACCGTGTAGGGGATAAACGGGTCATCATTGATTATAAGCTGAACACTGTTCCCAAACAATCAGAGATTGATAGTGGCGACAACTTTCAGATGATGGTGTACTTGCTTTTGGCACAAGAAGCCTATGGGGACGTAGAAGAGGGCTTGTTCTACTCCTTGAAGCGGGACACGGATGCTAAGGATAAAACGCTTACCGTCTCACCCGCTTCACAAGCCACTACCCAAGACACCGCTGCGCGCTTGATTGATTTTGCCGAGCAAGCAAAATTCCCGACTAAAGCCAAAAAACTGGAAGAAAATATCAAGTGTAGTAGCTTTTGTGAACTATACCAATTGTGTCGTTTGTCCACCACCAGCCCTTATAAAGCAGAGGTGTAGCCATGAGCCAAGAGAACCGCATCAATACGCCCAATGAAGCCCAAGAACTCGCCATTGCTACCCGTAAAAATGCGCTAGTATCGGCAGGGGCAGGCAGTGGTAAAACGAGCGTGCTAACGTCGCGCTTTTTGGCGTTGCTCATCGAAAATACAGACTGGCAAATGAATAATGTGGTTGCCATCACGTTTACGAAAGCTGCCGCCCTAGAAATGAAGGGGCGTATTCGCTCTCGCCTTATTCGCCTGTCACAGGAGGCGGGAGAACGCGCCACACTGGCAAAATTTGCCCCCAAAGACACTACTGATGAGGCACAACAGGCGCGTTGGGCAGACCTGTTAAAGCAAATTGATAGCGCACGCATTGATACCATTCATGCGTTTTGTGCGGATATTTTGCGGGCAAACGCACCTGAAGCCGAGATAGACCCCCGTTTTGGCATACTAGACGAAGCCGACGCGGGTTTCTTAAAACAGCAAGCCTATGATGAGGTGCTAAAGCACGCGCTTCAAGACCCCGATGCCCCCTTCTTGCGCCTTTTTGAAAGTGGCGGCTATGATGCCGACAAAGTGCGCGAGACAGTGACAGACGGTAATTTACTGGGTAGCTTGCCCGATGTATTGCACTATAACGATGCCCCCACTGAAAACGACCCCGATATTGCTAAAGGGTGGGTAGACTTGCTAATGCGCGTTAAAGACGGTTACCAAGCCCTTAAAGCGTCTGTGGGGGTGCTAGATTATGATGATTTAGAGGGGAAAACCGCCCAAGTGCTACAAAACCTCGCCGTCCGAGACCGCTATCGTGACATTGAATACAAGCACATCATGGTAGACGAGTTTCAAGACACCAATCCGCGCCAATGGCAAATTGTAAAGGCATTGGCGAACCTTGATGAGCCAAACCGCGTCTTTCTAGTGGGGGATGTTAAGCAAAGTATTTATAAGTTTCGTGGAGCAGATGTGCGTGTTTTCTTAGAAGCCCGAAGCATCATCGAGGAAAGCTTTGTGGGGGAAATGATTCAAATGGGCGATTCTTATCGCTCTAGCAAGCCCCTTGTGGAACAAATAAACGGTGTCTTTGGGCAATTGTTTACAGGTGAACTCGCCTATGAACCCATGTCCTCCGCACGCCTCCAAACCTATCCCGATACGCCCATAAGCACTATCTTGCTAATCCCTCCTAAAGGCGTAGAGGTAGAGGTGCGCGATTGGGAAGCATTTTTAATTGCCCAACGCCTAAAAGAAACAGTGAACGCACAAACGCTGATTTATGACAAAGACGCACGCCAAGAACGCCCTTTTGTGTATAGCGATGCCGTAATTTTACTGCGCTCTTTAACGCAAGTGGGGCATTATGAACGCGCCTTTGATGCGCTAGGCGTGCCTTATGTGACGCTTGCCAAACGGGGCTATTATAAACGCCAAGAAGTGTGGGATGTGGTAAACGCCCTTAAGGCACTGTATGCCCCCGATGATAATTTGGCATTGGCGAGTGCGTTGCGTTCTCCATTGGTGGGCTTAAGCGATGAGACGCTCTTTTGCCTGCGCCAAGACCGTAATATCACGCTGTTTGATGCAGTAGTAAACGCGCCCCATCATGATTTTTGGGGCATACCCGATGACGAAGAACGCCAGCGTTTGGGCTTCTTTGCAGAAACTTTAGAAGCCTTGCGTGGCATCGTGGGCAAAGTGACGATTGCCGAGCTACTGCACGAACTTTTGGCAAGAACGGGCTTTTTAGCCACACTAACGGCTCTTAAAGGGGGCGCACGCCAACGGCGCAACGTTGAAAAGATGCTGGAATTTGCCACCGAGAAAAGTCACCTCTCGCTGGGAGAATTTGTGCGCTATGTGAATGACTTGATGAGCAAGGAAGCCAATGAAGGCGAAGCCAGTCAAGACGAGGGGCAAGGCGTGCGAATCATGAGTATTCACGGCAGTAAGGGGCTAGAGTTCCCGTTGGTTATTTTGCCCCACTTTGAGAATCAAGGTAGAATCATACCACCAGAATTGCTTTTTGATGAGCAAGGTTGCTTGGTGTATAAGGGCAAAAAAATAAATGACAAAGACGGATATAACCCTGCGTATGAAGGGGAGAAAGCCCTTTACAAAAAAGCCGAAGATGCCGAGCTAAGACGCTTGCTGTATGTGGCAATCACACGGGCGCAAGATGCCGTCTGGATTTATGGCAAAGATTATGGCTCGGGTTTTGTCAAACTTTTTATGGAAGGCACAGGAAAAAAAAGAAAATACATCCTCCTTAGCCCTACTTTTTTGAACACCCCCCCCAATGACCTGCAAGACCTTTTGGCGCAATCCCCCCAAGCGCAGGCATGGGAAACCCTCGACATTAGCGAATTACCCGCCCCCCAAGCACCGCCATCTTATGGGGCGATTCCCACATCGTATGAGCAAACGTTTCGCCATATTAGCGCAACACAGCTTGCCGATATTGGGGGGGTGTATTATCACAATGACAATTATCATCGCCGAAACTTGCGCCTAAGCCTTGCCGAACCCGTAGACCAAGAAAACATTCGCCTAAATGACCCCAAAGTTACAAGGCTGGTGGTGGGGCAAATGGTGCATGAGGCGATACGGCATCAGCAATTCCCATCGAATACGTCCGAGAGCCAGCTAAAAGATATTTTGCACAGTTACGCATGGCGGTTTCATCTGACGGATGAGAGCGACTTAGCCCTAGCCGTAAACCGCGCCAAGAACGACCTTGAAAAATTTGAGCGCAGTGATGTTTATCAATGGATTAAAGAGGCGCGTGCCATTTATGCCGAATTGCCGTTTTTGTATCGCACAGGAATGCGCATTTTGCATGGGCAAATGGACATGCTCTTACAAAAGCCTGATGGACAATGGGTAATTTTGGACTATAAGACCAGCTATGTGGAAAGCAACGAGGGCAAGCTACCCACCCAAGCCGATGCTGACCAACACGCCCAACGCTATTACTTGCAATTGGGGGCGTATGCTTCGGCGGTGCAAACACAGTTTAGCCTACAGGGGAAAAGCATTACGCCCCGTGTGTACGTGCATTACATCCGCTATAACCTAACGGTAGAAGTGGAAACAGAGGCATGGCGTGGCGCACTAGAAAAGATAGAACCCATTATTGGGGATGTGCTGGCGAGAATATAGCAAAACGGGGGTAACACATTTCATGCGTTGCCCCCCCCATCTTTTTAGAGGATTAAGCCCACAAAACGCTCTTAACAGCAGGATACAACGCCCGATACTCGGCATAAGCCTCTGTATAGGCGGCGCTTTGTGAGGGTGTTACTTCGTCTAGGGTTTGGATGGTGGCACACGCGCTGACCGCATCGCTATACACGCCTGCACCCACGCCCGCCAGTAAAGCCGCGCCAAATGCTGCGCCCTCTGTGGTGTTGATGCGTACATTGGGATAGCCTAGCACATCGGCGATGATTTGCCGCCACAGGGGGCTTTTTGCGCCACCGCTACTCATGCGTACTTGGACATCATCGGGCAAGCCCGCCTCTTGAAGTAGCACGAAGCCATCTTTTAGCCCGAAGGCTACGCCCTCTAAAACCGCCCGTGTAAGGTGGGCGCGTGTGTGGCGTGCTGTTAGCCCAATGAAACCGCCTCTGGCGAGAGGGTCGGGGTGGGGCGTGCGCTCGCCTGTAAGATAGGGCAAAAAGCGCAAGCCTTCAGAGCCTGCTGGCACACTTTGCGCCTCTGCGGTCAGGTCATCAAATGCCATATGGGGCGCAAGTGTGTCACGATACCATTGGAAACTTCCTGCCGCACTAAGCATCACGCCCATAAAGTGCCACATATTAGGGACAGCATGGCAAAAGGCGTGCAAGCGTCCTTCAGGTTCATAGGCATAGTGTAGAAGGGGCGCAAACACCACGCCCGACGTACCCACGCTAAGGCTAACGATGTTTGGCGACACTGCGCCCACACCCACCGCCCCTGCCGCTTGGTCACCACCGCCACCCACGAGCGGCGTATTAATGGCTAAGCCTGTTTCATGAGAGGCTTGCGCGGTTACTTCGCCTGTAACTTCTGTGCCTTCGTAGAGGGTGGGTAGCCATTCTTTAGGAATGTTGAGGGCATTTAGCACGTCCTCTGACCAACGGCGATTTGCCACATCTAAGAGCGATGTGCCGGCAGAATCGCTCATTTCGCTGGCGGTTTCACCCGTTAGGCGATAGCGAATATAGTCTTTAGGAAGCAGAATGTGGGCAATTTGCGCGTAAACGTCGGGTTCATTATCACGTACCCATAGCAACTTTGGCGCGGTGAAGCCCGTTAGGGCGCGGTTGCCTGTCAGGGCAATCAGGCGTTCAAAGCCGATGGTTTGTGTGATGGCATCGCATTGGGCTTGCGTGCGTTGGTCATTCCACAATATCGCGGGGCGTAGTACTTTTCCCTCACGATCAAGCAAAACTAAACCGTGCATTTGCCCCGTTAGCCCCACGCCCGTAATGTGTGCGTTGGGATGCTGTGCAAGCACAGCCTTTACAGAAGCGCACACGCCGTCCCACCATTGCAAGGGGTCTTGTTCGCTCCAAAGGGGCTTGGGCTGGCTAAGGGTAAGCGCGGTGGTGTGTGATGCCACCACGCCCCCTTCTTCGTTGATGAGCAAGGCTTTTGCGCCCGTTGTACTAACGTCAATCCCTAGCAAGGTTGCCATGTTATCGCGCACCCAAAAGTAACTCGATGGTGAGTTGGTCTAGGGCTTCGTAGGGCAAGCCACGCTTGCCTAGTGCTTCACGGTCAAACGTTTCGCCCCTGAGTTGTTTGGCTTTGTCGGGGCTATACTTGCCTGCGAGATAGGCGTGTGCGCCACTGTCTTCGTTAATTTGCTTTAGCAATGCCTGAATGTCGGGGTCGGCATTAAAGCGTTGTGCCTTCTCTTTTAGAATGAGGTATGTCCGCATACAACCGCGTGCAAAGGCTTTTACGCCATCATAATCTTCGGTGCGATAGGCGTGCGCGTCAAAGTGACGACTGCCACTATAGCCCACATCTTCTAAGAACTTCACCAAGTAGAAGGCTTGCTTTGGCATGACGCTACCAAATCTAAAGTCTTGGTCGTAACGCCCAAACATTTGGTCGTTTAGGTCAATGTGAAAGAGCTTACCTGCATCCCACGCTTGCGCGACAGCGTGGGTAAAGTTTAGCCCCGCCATGTGTTCGTGTGCCACTTCGGGGTTTACGCCGACCATTTCGGAATGGTCCAGGGTGGCAATAAAGCCAAGCGCGTGTCCTACGGTGGGCAGGTAAATATCGCTACGGGGTTCATTGGGCTTGGGTTCTAGCGCAAACTTCAAGTCATAGCCATTATCTTTAACGTATTCGCACAGGAAATTTAAGGCATCCCGAAAGCGTTTGGTCGAATCAAGCGGATTTTTAGAGGAGTCACTTTCTGTGCCTTCACGCCCACCCCAGAACACATACACAGTTGCGCCCAGCTCCACGCCTAAATCAATGGCATTCATGGTTTTTTGTAGGGCATAGGCGCGGACTTTGGGGTCATTAGATGTAAACGCACCGTCCTTAAAAGCGGGGTCGCCAAAGAGGTTGGTGGTTGCCATGGGGACAACAACGCCCGTGTCATCCAATGCCTTCTTAAAGTCTTTTACAATTTGGTCGCGTTCAGCGGGGGTTGCATCAATCGGCACAAGGTCGTTATCATGGAAGTTTACCCCCCACGCGCCTACTTCTGCCAGCAAATGCACCAATTGAACGGGTGAAAGGGTCTCACGGGTAGGGCTGCCAAAAGGGTCACGTCCGGGGTTGCCCACCGTCCATAAGCCAAAAGTAAATTTGTGTTCGGGTTTGGGTTCATAACTCATTGATGTAAGCTCCTGTGCGATAAAAACAGTTAAATTGCCCTTAGCTACGCGCTGAATTACGGCGAGTAAACGAATCTACAATCACCGCAAGCAAAAGGATGGCGGCTGTTAAAATAAACTTGGCATCTGCAGGAATGTTTGGGATAAGCCCCAAACCATTATCCACCACCGAGATGACCAAACCCCCCAGCAGTGCGCTAGAGATTTTACCGCTACCACCAAACAGGCTAGTACCGCCAATAACGGCTGCTGCAATACCATTCAGCAAAAGGGGACCCCCACCCGTATCTGTGGCAACCGATGCCAAGCGTGCCAAAAGGAAAACGCCTGCCATACCCGCCATTAGGCTACCCAACATAAAGCCATAAACACGGATGCGCTCTACGGGGATACCTGCGCGACGTGCCGCTTCTTTGTTACCACCCACCGCAAATAAATAGCGTCCAAACTTCGTGCGTGTGGTGATATAAGACAACGCAACCATCATGATGAGGATAATGACGAATGCAAACGGAATACCGCGTGCTTGATAAGCAACATGGGCAAGGGCAAACATCAAAATCGCCACAATCACCGTTTGGACGGCAATAATGCCAATAGGCTTGGCGTTTAAGCCCGCCTTTCGCCGTGATTCTGCCCCTAGATATTCGATGACAAAATAAGAGCCAATAACGGCTAGACAGAACACAATGCCCGCCTCTAGGGGTAGAAACGCGCGTACTGTGCCTAGTATGGTGGTATCACGCATACTGAGTGTGCCTAAGCCTTTTACGGTGAGTAATACCACACCACTTAACGCAAGCTGTCCCGCGAGGGTAACGATAAATGAGGGCAGTCTAAAATAAGTCACTAAGAAGCCCTGTATAAACCCGACAAGGGTCGCCGCTGATAACCCCGCCATCAGTGCCAGCCACCACGGTACAGCAAAGCCTTCGGGCGATGTGATGCCCTCTATCACGATGGGAGCGCGTAATAGCAACGCGATAATGACCGCCGAAATACCTGCCGTATAGCCCATTGAGAGGTCAATTTCGCCTAATAACAGGATGACAACCACCCCATACGCTAGGGTAATCACTGTAACAGCCTGCACAAGCAATGTCACAAGATTGGCGGGAGTGAGGAAAATGGGATTGGCAAGTTGAAAAATAATGCAAATGGCAATCAACCCGAACAGCACAGGCAATTGCCCAAGATCACCGTTACGAGCGCGAGACAACCAGCCTTTTAGCCATTCTTGGGTAGACTGTTGTTCACGACTTTGAAGAAGTGCGCTGTCGTTAATGGTCGCGTTTTCACTCATTATTGCATCCCCGGTACGTGATTTAGTTGTCCTGCGGTCATTTCTTGAACAACTTCTTGATAACTAGTTTCTTTAACCACCATTTCGCGTACCAATTGCCCTAAGCGCAATACGGTAAGGCGGTCTGCGACTTCAAAAATATCGTACAAATTGTGTGAAATAAGCACCACAGCCAGCCCCTTGTCGGCTAAACGACGTACAAGGTCTAGCACTTGGCGCGTTTGTGCCACGCCTAACGCAGCGGTAGGTTCATCTAAAATAACCAATTTTGAATTCCACATCACGGCTTTGGCAATGGCAACAGACTGGCGTTGCCCGCCACTTAGCGAGCTAATGGGCAGACGCACAGAGCTCAATGTTTTTACGGACAGGCTGGCAAGCGTGTCTATGCACTGCTGCTCCATTGTGGCTTCATCTAACTGGGCAAATCGTTTGGTGCGTTCACGTCCCAAAAACATATTGCCAACGACATCCAAATTATCGGCAAGCGCCAAGTCCTGGTATACAATTTCAATCCCTAGTGCCGAAGAATCGCGTGGTGTTGTAACATGAACGGGGCGATTTTCAAACAAGTAGCCGCCCGAATCAAAACTATAAATTCCTGCAATGCCTTTGATGAGCGTTGACTTGCCCGCGCCGTTATCACCCACAAGTGCCATAACTTCGCCGGGAATTGCGCGGAAATTTACGTTTGTTAATGCTTGAACTGCGCCAAAACTTTTTGACACGCCCTTTAGTTCTAAAATTGCTTCCACCATGAGGTACTCTTCTACTAAGTCGTTAAAAGATATAAAGTGAGTTTTTTGACTCTACAGATATTATGCAAAAGGCGTAGCAACGCTACGCCCTTCACCATTACTTGCGTTGTTGTTACTGCTTAGGAACTAGCGTTCGCCAGCAGGGGGGCAGAAGGCTTCAAATTCGCCTACACAGATTTCTTCCCAAGAGCGGAAGCCATCGGCGATAACGGTTTCTTTGATATTTTCGGCGGTTACGCTTACAGGAACAAGCAACAAAGAAGGCACATCATTTGTACCGTTGTTGACTGCGCTTGTTGCCATCATGCTGGTGTCTTCACCATTAAGAAGAGCAATCGCCAAGGAGGCTGCGGCTTCTGCTTGGGCTTTGATGGCTTTGTAAACGGTCATGCTTTGTTTGCCAGCAAGGATGTTTTGGATACCGCCAACGGTGGCATCTTGACCTGTTACTGGGATGTAGGGCAAGCCTTGATTTTCGAGGGCGGCGATGACGCTACCCGCCAAACCATCGTTTGCTGCAACTGCTGCGTCGATGTCACCACCGGCTGCGGTCAAGATTTGTTCAAAAATCACAAGGGCTTGTTGGTTGTCCCAATCAGGAACCGATTGGTCATCGACCAATGTCCATTCGCCACTGTCAAACTTGGCGGTGATAACGCCATTATAGCCATTAGCAAAGAGGGTGGCGTTGTTGTCGGTGGGGCTACCGTTTAGAACGGCAACATTGGGGGCTTCTAAGCCAGCAGCTTCAACAGCAGCCACTAAGCCTTCACCTTGTAAGCGACCCACAGCTTCGTTGTCAAAGGAGACATAGAAGTCTGCGCCGGGACCTTCAATGGTGAGGCGGTCATAGTCAATCACTTTTACGTCAGCAGCGCGAGCCAATTCGATGATGGCTGCACCCGAACCACTGTCTAGGTTGACCATCAAAATTACTTTTGCGCCATTGGTGATGGCTTGTTCGGCTTGTGTTAGTTGTGTGCTTGCGTCGCCTTCGGCGTTGACGATGCTGTATTCTACGCCTGCGGCATCAAATGCAGCAGCCAAGAAACGGCGGTCATCAGCTTCCCAACGGGCAGAGGAGGCACTATCGGGCAACAAGACGGCAATGCTGCCCATCATCATGTCCATATCGTCCATATCGTCCATCATCATGGCATCTTCAGGGCATAAGGCTTCAAAGTCGCCTACGCAAATTTCTTCCCAAGAGCGGAAGCCGTCAGCAATAACGGTTTCGGCAATGTTGTCGATGGTAACGGCAACAGGAACAAGCAACACAGAAGGAACATCATTTGTGCCGTTGTTGGTAACGCCATTCACCAAACCACTGGTGTCTTCACCATTAAGAAGCGCAACAGCAAGGGTTGCGGCGGCTTCGGCTTGGGCTTTGATGGCTTTGTAAACGGTCATGCTTTGTTTGCCAGCAAGGATGTTTTGGATACCGCCAACGGTGGCATCTTGACCTGTTAGTGGGATGTAGGGCAAGCCTTGATTTTCGAGGGCGGCGATGACGCTGCCTGCCAAACCGTCATTCGCGGCAATAGCGGCTTGAATGTTGCCACCGTTTGCGGTAAGGATTTGTTCAAAAATTACGAGGGCTTGTTGGTTGTCCCAATCAGGAACCGATTGGTCATCGACCAATGTCCATTCGCCCGCATCAAATTTGGGGGTGATGACACTGTTGTAACCATTGGCAAAAAGGGTGGCGTTGTTGTCGGTGGGGCTACCGTTAAGAACGGCAACGTTGGGGTTAACCAAGCCAGCAGCTTCAACCGCAGCTACTAAGCCTTCACCTTGCAAACGACCGACAGCTTCATTGTTGAACGACACATAGAAATCTGCACCGGGTCCTTCAATGGTGAGGCGGTCGTAGTCAATCACTTTTACGTCAGCAGCGCGAGCCAATTCAATAATGGCTGCACCTGAACCACTATCAAGGTTGACCACCAAAATTACTTTTGCGCCATTGGTGATGGCTTGTTCGGCTTGTGTTAGTTGGGTGCTTGCATCGCCTTCGGCGTTGACAATGCTGTATTCTACGCCTGCTGCATCAAATGCAGCAGCCAAGAAACGGCGGTCATCAGCTTCCCAACGGGCAGAGGATGCACTATCGGGCAATAAGACGGCAATGCTGCCTTCTTGAGCTTGCACAGAGGCAAAACCTGCCGTCAGTACGAGCAACGCGAGAACAAAGAAACGGCTTAAACGTTGTTGCATAGTCTTTTTAACCTCACAAAATATAGTATGTTGAAAGAAAGGTTCTTTTTAGAAGGGTATATCCCTCCCTAAGAGAGAACCCAAGATAGATTTTAGCACGCTTGAGAAATTGTGCAACTTATCCAGAGAAATTGTCATCTTATTGTCATCTTTTTGGCGTAACTAAAGGGCAGGGAAAAATCTGCCCCTTATTAATGTTACAAATTAGGGAGTTTCGGTGGCTTCGGGGGTGCTTTCTGTTGGCACGTTATAGGGTTCGGGGCAATATTGCACAAACTCACCGATGCACACTTCTTCCCATGTTCTAAAGCCATCAGCAATCACGGTGGCGGTAATGTTGTCACTGGTAACCGCAATCGGAAACAATAACACAGAGGGAATTTCGTTGCGTCCGTTGTTGGTAATGCCGTTTACTAGCCCGCTGGGGTCATCACCCTTAATGAGGGCAATTGCCAGTTTTGCGGCAGCTTCGGCTTCGGCTTTGATGGCTTTGTAGACGGTCATGCTTTGCTTGCCTGCCAAAATGTTTTGGATGGCTTCTATCGTTGCGTCTTGCCCTGTTACAGGCACATAGGGCAAGTTACGCGCTTCTAAAGCAGCAATCACGCTTCCTGCCAGCCCGTCGTTAGCGGCAATCACGGCATCAATTTCTTCGTCGTTTTCGTCTAGCATAAGGTCAAAAATGATGCGTGCTTCGTCGTTATCCCATCCCGGCACGGCGCGGTCTTCTACTTTTATCCATTCACCACTTTCAAACCGTGAGTTAATGACGCTGTCGTAGCCTTGCTTGTACAGCGTGGCGTTGTTGTCGGTGGGGCTACCGTTTAGGAGGACAACACGGACAGGTTCTTCTAGCTCGGCTTCATCTACAGCAAGCAATAAGCCTTCGCCTTGCAAACGCCCAACGGCATCGTTGTTAAACGACACATAAAAATCTGCGCCATCGCCTTCAATGGTGAGGCGGTCATAGTCGATGATGTAAACGTTGGCACGTCTTGCCAATTCAATAATTTGTGCGCCGGATGTGCTGTCTAGGTTGACCATCAAAATAACCCGTGTGCCATTTGCAATGGCTTCGCGGGCTTGGTCAAGTTGAACTTCGGGGTCGCCCTCTGCATTGACGATATTATACCCGACACCCGCCGCATCAAATGCAGAGCTTAAAAAGCGTTTGTCGTCATTCTCCCACCGCGTAGAAGAAGCTGTGTCGGGTAAAAGTACGGTAATATCTACCATCTGGGCTTGACTGAGGGATACCCCCAAAGCCAATAAACATGAAGCGCATAATGTAAAAAGTCGCTTATTCATTTTAACCGCCTTAAAAAGTCTATAAGTGAGCGTTGCTCGTACAGTAAAAAAGGGATAGCGTTTTGGTGCAAGCCTTGCCGATAACAAACAAGAGCATGAGACGACTCACGCTCTTACAGTGATTTTAGTTTATAAATGGCTTCTTGTGTGGACTTATAGCCCGAATTGCTCTATCCAAGCGTTATAAAGCCGTTTCATGGTAGCATGAGGGGCGTTGTAATACTCATCGGGTGTTACGTCTAGGGTAAGGGGATGTGTGGGGGCTTGCACATGAGGCAGGCGTTGAGAGAAGCGTTTTAGCACTTCGGCATGAGGCTTTAGTGTGCCATCGGGACGCACCAAGCCAAAGAAACGCTCGTGCTTTACTTCATCACACGGGGGCTTATCCCATAGCTCTTCTACATAATCGGCATAGCACCACAAGAACGCGCCACTTGCGCCCACTTTTACCAAGTTTTCTAGCACCAGTTCTAAATAGTCTGCCATATCGGTTTCGCTTGCCATAAATTGTTGGCGTGGTTTGCCATAGGCTTCCCATTCCCACACTTGAGAGGGTTCATTTGGGGCAACCGTACACCCACCAAATTCTTCCATCAACGTGGGCTTTCCCCCACTAAGCGCAGACGTAAGAGCGCACGTAAACGGCACATACCAAGGGTCTAGGGGCGAGCGTGAAATATCGCTATACATGGGGTAACTGTGCATCACCGCCACATCTAGCACAGTAAACGTATCATTGGGGCGATGAGGTTCGCTCTTGATGAGGCTATCGGCATGGAGACCGCAAGTAATGGGCGTAACGGGGTCTACGCCACGAATGGTTTTTTTCATGTTGTTAAGCCACTCTACGCCAATTTCACGGGTGGGTGGCACAGCAAAAAGGTCGGGTTCGTTGCCCAAGTTCCACATCCCCACGCCTTTATGACCACGTAGACGTGAGACAACGGTTTTTACCAGCAGGCGTTGGGCATTGCGAGCCACTTCGTCTGTATAGGGGTTACGATAGCCCCCTTCAACCACTTTGTTTTGGCTAATGACTTGTAGCTTGCACGTTTCGTTAGCATCCAGCAACCATGAGGGTGACCAATTGGGCCCGCTCATGTGTCCTGTAAAAAACGTCACGTCTAGCTTTAGCCCATGCTCACGGGCAATATCGGCAACTGTTTCCAAATTCTTAAGGGCATTGGCATCCACCGCATCAGGGGTAGGCTGAAAATCTTCCCACAATAAGAAAATACGCACCCATCCCAAGCCAATGCTTTTGATGATGTTAAATTCTTCGCGCACTTCTTCGGCATCAAATTGTTTCCACCAATACATGGCTTTTTTACGGGGCCAATAATTTACACCGAGCTTAAAAAGGTCTGTCATTATAAATCCCCCTATAGTGTGGCTAATTCTTTTATAAGAAAGCCCGTTTGCGTTTTGAGAACCCTCCCAGAGGCTTCTATTTTAGCTTAAACGATAGCAAGCATAAAGGGGGGCGGGGCGTTTACCAAACGGTAATACTTATTTTTAGGCGGATGGGTTAAAATAGTGCGAACTTATTTTATAAAGAAAGTGTGGTTTAGATGGCAAAATCACCTGTTGCATACGAGCTACTGCCAGCACTTAAGGTTTCACAAAACATACGTTACATCGCCAAAGAGCAACTAACGTATGCCTATGAGAGCCTACACCGTACCAAAAACCCCGACAAAGGCGTGTATGAAGCCCGTAAAACCTTTAAGCGGCTGCGTGCCTTGTTGCGCTTTGTAAAGGAAAACATCTCTCCCGCGCTATATGCCAGAGAAAATGCAACTTATCGGGATATGGCACAGCTGCTTGCGCCCTTGCGTGACGGCGCGGTGGTGGTAGAAACGCTGGATAAATTTCAAGAAGTGATTACGCCCCGTGCCTATCGCGCAATTCGTGAGGGGCTTGTGGCGCACCACGAATCCAATGTGCAAGCGTTTTGGGATGGGCAATCGGTAGAAAATGTAATTGAACAGCTGACGACTGCCCAAAACCGCGCCAAATTTTGGAAGATAGAAGAAGGCGCGTGGCACATTTTGCGCCCAAACATCCTTAAAGTATATGAGCGCGGGCGCAAAGGCATGGAAAACGCTCATGCTCATGCCGATGACCCGCTCATTTTGCATGAGTGGCGCAAAAGCGTAAAGCACTTTTGGTACCACCTTAGCATTTTGCGCCCACTGGCGCCAGAGCGCCTAGACCCCATTATTGAAGAATGGGACGCGCTAGGGGATGTATTGGGCAAGGCGCATGATGTAATGGTGTTGAATGAGCGCGTGCAAGCCATGACCCTTGAAGAGAGCGATGCCGAGATTGTGGAGCAAATGCTTGAAAACCAGCGAAACAAACTAGAACAAGCTGCACTTGCCAAAGGTAAAACCATGTACGCCATACCCATCAAACCCTTCTTAAAGGAACTAAAGGTAGCGTTTGAGGTGTTTTATTTGCCACAGGAAGACACTACACCCACAGAATAAACTTTGGAGATGTCGTAATGAGTACAAAAATATTTGAAGGGCAAGTTGCCCTCATTACAGGCGCAGGCGTGGGTATTGGACGCGAGATTGTCCGCCAATTGGCAGAACAAGGGGCGTTTGTGTTGCTAAATGACCTTGACGAAGCCCTAGCAAAAGAAGCCGCCCAAGCCATCTCCCCAGAAGGTCGCGTGATGGGCGTGGGCGGGGATGTGTCACAGGTGGACGTGGTGCGCGGTTTGGTGGCGCAAGCCGTTAAAACATGGGGCAAGCTGGATTTAACGATTGCCAATGCCGGGCTAACGATGTGGCGAAACTTCTTTGATTACACGCCCGAAGCCTTTGAGAGTGTGCTTGGGGTTAATTTGCGTGGAAGCTATTTTTTGGCACAAGCCTCTGCGGTACAAATGCGCTCACAAGGCACGGGCGGAAGCATTGTGTTGATGTCGTCTGTGACGGGGCATCAAGCCGTTGAGTATTTGTCGGTATATGGCATGACAAAAGCCGCCTTAGAAATGTTAGCCAAAAACTTGGTGATAGAGCTTTCGCCACACCATATCACAATTAATTGTGTTGCGCCCGGTGCCACGCTTACGCCTCGCAACCTTGTAGATGATCCCCACTATGACCAATCCTGGGGGGGCGTTACCCCTATGGGGCGTGTGGCAACCGTTGAGGATATTGCCAATGCCGTCCTCTTTTTGCTTTCGCCAAAGAGCAGACATATCACGGGGCAAACGCTGGTTGTAGATGGCGGATGGATAAACATTAGCCCAACGCCCTCACTAGATTTTGTAGAACCCAATAAATAACAGAACTTATTACGGATTGTTTGTAAGAAACTCGTAATAACCCTTAGCGTAAGATAACAGCGACCTGATGAGAAGGTGAAAAAAGCGCGTTTTTGGGCAAAAATGAATGAGCTTTCACGGTTTTCTTGCTTAAAACTCATATTTCTAATTTAATCTTACTCCTATGACGTACAGCAAACTTTGCGAAGCGTTCTGACTGATTAAAACTATAGGAGTATTAAGATTATGCGTAAGTTAGCCCTTTTGGTATTTGTAGGTGTATTTTCATTTTCCGCATTTGCACAAGAAACACCCACCATCGCCGAAATTGTGGTAGCCTCTGCAACAGCCGAGACACCTGAATTCAGCACATTGCTTGCCGCAGTACAATTGGCAGACCCCGCCGTTTTGGCAGCCCTTAGTGACCCCGAAGCCAGCTTGACAGTATTTGCTCCTACTGATGCCGCTTTTGCCGCAGTAGCCGAAGCTCTTGGTGAAGAAGCCTTTGCCGCTTTGTTGGCAGACCCCGCAGCATTGACCGAAATTTTGCTTTTCCATGTGGTCGCTGGCGTTTATGACAGCGCAACAGTCGTTGCAGTCCTAGACGGCGCACCCGTAGTATGGGAAACATTGGGCTTGCTAGACACCGCAGTGCGCCTTGAAACCCTTCAAGGTCAAAGCATTGACGTTGCCTACACAGAAGAAGGTGGCATCACCATCAACGGCGCAAACCTCAACCTAGAAATGGTTGACATTGAAGCCAGCAACGGTATTATCCACGTCATTGATGCAGTGATTCTTCCCGAAACACGCACCATTGCCGAAATCGTGGTTGAACTCGCCGGCGCAGAAGAAGGCGCAGAATTCACCACCTTGCTCGCAGCAGTAGGCATTGCCGAATTGGTAGAAGTAGTCTCCGACCCAGAAGCTACATTGACCGTATTCGCCCCCACTGACGCAGCCTTTGCTGCTATCGCAGAAGCTCTTGGCGAAGAAGCATTCGCAGGCTTGTTGGCAGACCCCGCAGCCCTTGCTGGTATCGTGACCTACCATGTTATCGGTGAAACTGTAACTTCCTCTGACCTTGCTGCCTATGCAACCGGCACAGAAGAACCCATGTCCGAAAACGTTACCGTAGATATGGGTGTGGTATCGCTCACAACCGTCAACGGTGCAGTTCTAACCTTTGAAATTGGCGAAGATGGCTTGTACCTAAACGGCGAAATCCGTATCCTCATCACCGACGTAGACGCAAGCAACGGTGTGATTCACGTCATCGACGCAGTACTTGTACCTGCTGCTGGCGAATAGTCCTTAGTTCTTCTCACCAGTTAGTTTCTATTGTTAGGCAAAGCCCCGTCCGTAAGGATGGGGTTTTGTGTTTGGGGCTATTTGTGCAAAATCACCTACTCTAGCCTGACAAAAGCACCACTTTAACGTTATGATTCAAGTGGCTTACATCAGTATGGCACTGTGGGCAATGTCACTTTGTAAGATGTACACAATGACCGCTAGATAGAGAGATGACAATAGACAATGGACAGCGCATGGATTCATCAAGAGGCGCAACGAACGCTTAAACGACTTTCGCCACGTATGACGGTGCATTTGGGCAAGGACAAAGATATTTTTTTTGCGCGTTTAGAAACGCACTTCCCCACTATTTTTAGACTTCTTTATGGCTTATACGGCACAAGATATGATTTTTTCTATCACCTAGAGCAAGTGTGTTTGTCATTGGCAATGCAACATAGCCAACGCCCCAACGACCTTAAAGCCCTTGATAAGCACCGCGAGAAAAACCCCGAATGGTTTAAGGACGGGGAGATGATGGGCGCGATGGCGTATGTGGACTTATTTGCGGATAACCTAGACGGTTTGTTACAGCGCATCCCGTATCTTAAAACGCTGGGCATTACTTATTTACACCTCATGCCCCTCTTCAAAGCCCCCGAAAAAGATAGCGATGGCGGTTATGCAGTAAGCGATTACCGCACAATAAACCCAAAGCTAGGCACGATGCAGGAGCTAGAAAACCTCACACAGGCGTTTAGGAAAGAGGGCATTAGCCTTGTGCTGGATTTTGTGTTTAACCACACATCTAATGAGCATGAATGGGCAGAACGCGCCAAAGCAGGCGACCGACAATACCAAGACTACTATTATATTTTCCCTGATAGAAACGTTCCCGACCAATACGAGCGTCATCTACGGGAGATTTTTCCCGAACAAGACCCCGGCAACTTTACGTATTTGCCAAAAGAGAAGCTGTGGGTATGGACAACGTTTCGCCATTTTCAATGGGATTTGAACTACGCTAACCCCGAAGTGTTTAATGCCATGCTAAACGAATTACTCTTTTTGGCAAATCGGGGCGTAGAGGTATTGCGTTTGGACGCGGTGGCGTTTATTTGGAAGCAAATGGGGACAGTATGCGAAGGCTTGCCCCAAGCCCACGAAATTATTCAGGCGTATAACGCGCTGGTAAAAGTGGTTGCGCCAGCGATGGTCTTTAAGAGCGAAGCCATTGTTCACCCTGATATTGTGGCGCAATACATCGGCAAGCACGAATCGCCTATTTCATACAACCCTACGTTGATGGCGTTGCTATGGGAAGCCGTTGCTACCCGTGATGTAAAACTGTTAAGTTTAAGCATGGAGCGGCGCTTTGGGCTTCCTGAAGGGTGTGCGTGGGTGAATTATGTGCGTTGCCATGATGACATTGGCTGGACGTTTGCCGATGAGGACGCGATACAGCTAGGCATTCATGGTTTTCCACATCGCCAATTCTTAAATTCGTTCTATATTGGGCGGTTTGAGGGCAGTTTTTCTAAAGGTGTGCCATTTAACTTTAACCCCATGACACACGACATGCGAATTAGTGGCATGGCATCCTCGCTGATTGGCATAGAACAAGCCCTAAACCTAGACAATGACGAACTGCTAGAACACGCTATTAACCGCCTTATTTTGATTCACAGCGTTATTTTAAGCGTGGCGGGTATTCCGTTGTTGTACTTGGGTGATGAGATTGCCCTACTGAACGACTATAGTTATACAGAGGACGAAGCCAAGCGCGTGGATAGCCGTTGGGTGCATCGCCCACGCTTTGATTGGGAACGTGCCGAAGAACGCTTTAGTGCATCCAGCATTGTGGGGCGCGTATTTAGTGCTATCACGTGGATGATTGCCGTCAGAAAAGCCACGCCTGCGCTTGCCCAAAGCACCCACTTCTTTAATACGGGCAACACGCACGTTTTGGGCTATTTATGCGGTGATGATAAGGATGTGGTAGCGTTTGCAAACTTTTCTGAGCATCCACAAACCGTTTCAACGGTGATGATGGGAAGCCCTTCTGCCCATGAAATTTATACCGATTCGCGGATGAATTGTGAGAGCGAACTAACGCTTACGCCCTATCAATTTATGTGGCTACGGAAAGAATAGGCGCAATGCACATCCACATTTTTACCACAGGCGGAAGCATTGATAAAACGTACTCTACGCAGGAGAGCGATTTTATTGTGGGTGACCCCCAAATTGACACTTTGCTTGCCGAAGTGGGCGTGAGCTTTACGCATACGCTAGAGCCTTTGATGAAGAAGGATAGCCTTGCCATTACAGACGCTGACCGCGCCCTGATTGTGGAACGGGTGAGTGCGTCACCCCGCACGCACATTCTTATCACACACGGCACGGACACCATGCCAGAAACGGGGCGTGCGCTATTACTGGCACGCCTAAACAAGACAATTGTCTTGACGGGTGCAATGCAACCGATGGCGTTTAAGGTAACGGATGCCGTGTTTAATTTGGGGTGTGCGCTGATGAGCGTACAGCACTTGCCCGTTGGCGTGTATATTGTCATGAACGGGCAAGCGTTTACTGCGGATAACGTAAAGAAGAACCTGCAAGCGAATCGTTTTGAGGCGTTATAAGGCGGACTTGCCCACTTGCACACCTGCCAGCGTTTCTAGGGCTTTGATGAGGGCGTGGTTGCCTTCATCCCCCAAGCCTGCGCTTTGTAGCGTGCGATAAAGCTGGAATATCATACTGGTTGCCATGAGGGGCGTTCCTAGTTCACCGGCACTTTCTAGCACAAGGCGCAAGTCCTTTTGTTGAAGGTCTACGGTAAAGCCGGGACGAAAATCACGGACAATGGCTTGTGACCCCCGATTACTAAGCATCCAGCTTCCGCCTGCCCCACCCCCCACTGCCGAAAGTGTTTTTTGCAAGTCTAGCCCCGCCATTTGAGCAAAGAGTAATGCTTCACTGGTGGCAAGCATGTTGACGACCACCAAAATTTGATTGACGAGCTTTACTAATTGCCCATCGCCACTATTGCCCACATGCGTGATGGTCTTGCCCATTGCATTAAAGAAGGGCATCGCACGCTGAAATTGCGTTTCATCACCACCCACCATAATGCTTAGTGTGCCGTTCTTTGCGCCTTCGCTACCACCACTGACGGGGGCATCGAGCATTAACGCGCCTTTTTGCCCCAGTTTTTGGGCAATGTCACGGGTGGTCGTGGGGCTAATGGTACTCATATCAATCACCAACGCGCCCTCTTTAACGCCGTGTATAACGCCGTTTTCGCCCAAGATAACCGCCTCAACATCGGGGGTATCGCTAACGCAAACAATGATAACGTCACATTGGCTCGCAAGGTCGGCGGGGCTTTGGGTGGCGTGTGCGCCCTGTGCAACTAGCCCTCCCATACGTGAGGGTGTTCTGTTCCAAACGTGCGTGGTAAAGCCCGCCTTTAGCAAGTTGCTTGCCATGCCTTGCCCCATAATGCCCAAACCCACAAACCCAACCGTTTCTTGTGTCATGTGCCATGCCCTTTGATAATGTGTGAAAGAATAAACGGATTATAGAGGGGGATGGGCGCGTTTTCAAATTGGGGGCTTGACAGAAAAACAGATTCATCGTAAATTTACGATATGAGCCGATTAGAAGAACACCTAACGCAACTAACAGAAGACGAAGCCAAACTGGTCTTGATGATGAAGGCACTTGGCAATCCTGTTCGGATGCAAATTATGCGCTATCTTTGCGATAATCCGCAGTGCATCACAGGCGATATTGTTGCGTCTACCCCACTAGCCCAAGCCACTGTTTCGCAACACCTAAAAGTATTGCGTGATGCGGGGCTAGTGTGTGGTGAAGTAGAGGGCGCAGCTGTGAACTATTGCATTAATGAAGGCGCGTTTGCTTGGCTTAAAAGCAAGCTAGGTGATTTGTTTTAAGGGGCTTTTTTTTGTTATTTAATATCGTAAATTTGCGATATAGTGCCGATGAAAGAAGGGTTAAAATGGCTTATCCTGTTGTTGTTATTGGGGCGGGTGCGGTGGGGCTGGCAGCAGCCGCGCATCTGCTAGAACGTGGCGAAACGCCCATCGTGCTAGAACGTGGCGCAAGCATTGCCCAAAATATTCGTGAGTGGGCGCATGTGCGCTTATTTTCGCCATGGCGTTATACCCTTGATGGGGCAAGTGTGCGCCTCTTAAAAGCGACTGGCTGGCAACAGCCCGACCTTGAAGCCATTCCTACTGGTGGCGAATTGGTAGAGCAGTATCTTAAGCCTCTTTCTGAATTGCCGTTATTGCGCTCTCACATTAAATTGGGCGCAAAAGTAACGGGTGTTGCTAGGCAACATGCGGATAAAATGAAGGATGCACGCCAAAGCCCCTTTGTGGTGCGCTATGAAAACCCCGACGGCACACAAGAAGAAGTTTTAGCACGCGCCGTTATTGATGCCAGTGGCACGTGGACAACGCCCAACCCAATGGGCGCAAATGGGCTAGAGGCACTTAATGAGCGTGTACTGGTTTCACGGGTGGCGTATGGCATTCCTGATGTAAAGGGCGCAAGCCGTGAACGCTATGCCAATCAGCGCGTGCTAGTGGTGGGCAGTGGACACTCTGCTATTAATGCCCTGCTAGACCTTGCCGAATTGCAAAAATCTGCCCCGCAAACGCGCATCTTGTGGGCATTACGCAAGCCGAATATCGAAAGTGTATACGGCGGGCAAGAAAACGATGAACTAAAAGAACGTGGACGGCTTGGCTTGCGCCTAAAGGCATTGGTAGATGATGGTAAATTTGAAGTGTTTGCGCCGTTCTTAATCACACGCCTGCAAGAAACCCAAGAGGGCATTAGTGTTTTTGGGGATACCCACGAAGGCGTGGCGCGTATTGAAACCGATGAGATTATTGTGGCAACAGGGTTTCGCCCCGACTGGTCATTTGCGCGTGAATTACGGCTTGGTTTAGATTCATCCCTAGAAACTACGCCTGCGCTTGCGCCCCTTATTGACCCTAACGTTCATAGTTGTGGCACAGTGCCTCCGCATGGCGAAGCCGAACTTCGTCACCCCGAACCCGAATTTTACACCGTAGGTATGAAAAGCTACGGGCGTGCGCCCACGTTCTTATTGGCAACGGGCTATGAGCAAGTGCGCTCGGTGGTGTCGGCGTTGGTGGGTGATTGGCAAGGGGCGCGTGAAGTTCACTTAGAATTGCCCGAAACGGGCGTGTGTTGTGCGGATGGCGATGCCTGTAGTGTGCCTAGTCGCTCGGTAACACTGTCTCTTGAAAGCCTGTTTGGCAATTAACGTACCAACACAGCCCTAGAAACAAAAAAGCCCCCATCACACGATGAGGGCTTTTTGTTTAGCGTGTTTTAGAAGCTGGCGGGGTCTACGGGGTCAACTTCAAAGTCTTGATACTCTACATTAGAGCCAATGACGTTGAAAATTAACACATACATCTTGCCATTGTCAAAGTAGGCGTTAAATTGGAACTCGCCACCCGACAAACGATAGAACGACATATTTTTAAGGGGTGAATTGGTAATGAGCGTGTTTTGTTCGGGTGTTTCGGGTATGCCAGCAATCATGGCGGGCGTAATTGTCAAAAGCTCAAAGCCTTTGCCGTCTGCTTCGTTGATGCCATACACTTGTAAGCCCTTGTCGCCGTTTTCATCGGTATAGGGGTATACCACAATGGGCGTAGCCATGCGGAAACGGTTAATGCGACCGTCCTTAAATTCAAAACGGTCGGACTTGGACGTAGCAGATGCAGGAACAAAGCCTGTCCCTTCAACGGTAGCTCCACTGAATGTGCCATTAAAGTTGCATCCAAGTGTGCCAGTATCGCCGATGTTAAGCGTAATAACGATGCGTGCGCCGGGGTTGTCGATTTTAGCTTGGGCAAGGGTATAGCTGCTGCTGACGGTGTTTCCTGTAGGCGCAGTTTGAGCGATGTTACGCCTAGCATTACTGCCCGCAACAGAGAAAGCGTCTAGGTTATTAGTGCCGGGCGATATGTTAAACGTGTAATCCAAGCGTTCATCATAAAAGCGTCCTGTGGGATAAGCACCGTCATCACCGTTGTCTAAATAGATATTAAGATAAACAGATGCCGCGTTCCCGCTAGCAATATTTACAACAATGACAAGTGCATCAAGGTCGCCAAGCAGTCCATTATAGCCATATGTGAAAATAGCCTTACCGCAATTGGGCGATGCGCCAATAGTAACGGTTGTTCCGGTAACGTTGACATTTGCGGGGATAGGCCCAGTGTAGGTCACCGCCCAGTCGGTGACAGCCAAGGTCGGCGCAACGCTCCACAACGAAAATGTTAGAAACAATAACACAAAAGCAGAAACAGTAAACTTTAAGGAACGGTGTATCATAGTAGATAAAATCCTTTCGTTGACGTTACATATACTATACATGATTTTAATGAAAGGTACTTAGGTACTATGCAATTATGTTTTGTTATGAAACATTTACAAAATAGTCAAAGTGTTAAGGAACTGTAGATGGCACTTAAAAAATCTAAACTAAAACAAAAAAGCCCCCATCACACGATGAGGGCTTTATACTTACTTAAGGGTAAAAGGCAGTCTTGAGTATGTCTACTCTATGACTTATGCCCTTCTGCTACGTAGCACGATGGCACTGATGGCGATGAGGATGCCACCAATAACCACCGCCAGCCCTGCCAGCGCAACATTGCGCCAGACGGGTGTTTCACCTGTGGCAGGCAGTTCCTTGATGTTCAAGACCACTGCACTGCTGTTGATGTCTTCGTAGGGCGAGTTGAGCGCTACGAAGTTCTCGATGATAAACGGTACTTCTGCATCTTGGCGTACCCGTGTGAGGATGTTAATTTCTACCTCTTGGAGGGGTTGTAGTGCGCCAATTAAGAAGGTCACAGATTGTCCGTTCACCGTCACTGTGCCAGCCGTGTTATCTGTGCCTAAAATTTCTAGGCGAGCGTCTACTTCATCGGTGAAGCCTACATTAGGAATCACGTCATTAACGCCACTGTTGGGGTTACGAACACGGATTGTCCACTTGACCACTTCGCCGGGTTGTGCAAACGCAGGGTCTACCAGCTTCACAAGGGCGGGGTCTTCTAGTTCCGGTCCGGGTGTGTCATCACCCACGCGCACTCTGCCTGCAGAAACGCTTGGTTCGTTATTGCCGATGGTAATGGTGGCGTCGTTGTTATATGTGCCATTGCCACCAATCAGTACATCGAAGGCAATTTCTACGCGGTTGGGGTTGCCATTGTCAATGAAGCCCGTCCATGTAACGGTGTTCGTTACGGGGTCGTATTCGCACAAGGACGTGGTGCTTAGCCCAAATGCGGTACAGACAAGGTTGCCGTTAAACGTTTGGTTGTTTTGAATCACATCGGTTACGGTGGCGTTTTCGCCTGCGCCCGTGTTAAACCAAACCATTGTCCAGCGAATCACGTTATTGCCAAAGAGTTGACCCGTCTTTACGCCATTGGGTGGGTCGAAGATGATACCGTCAATATCAACGCTTGTGCCACCGTTGGGCGCAACGCTTGCCGTATTGCTCACGGTGTCGTTAGCTGCGCCGGGGTTTAGTGTTGCCGTTAGGCGGAATACCACTTCGCCACCTGTGGCAAGGTCGATAAACTCGTTGATATTGCCTGCGCCTGCGCTATTGGGGGCAACTTGTCCCGTAAGGCAGGTTGTGGAGCTATCTGCGCCCGCAATCGTGACATCGCATGTCCATGTGATAGAACCGCTTAAGAAAGCATTGGGACCAATATCGACGATGTCTTGGACGTTTAAGCCGGTGACAGGGCTATTGCTAGAGCTGTTTGCAATCGTAATTGTGTAGGTGGTCGATTGACCCGCGACGATGGCGTTTACGTTGTTGGTTTTTGTTACAGCAACGCCGGGTGGCGATACTTGGGGTACAACGTAATCTTCCACTTCACCACTCATGAACGTGCCTGTGGCATCGGCGGGGGTCATGGTTGCGGTTTCTAGGGCAAGGCGGAAGCGTGCATAGGTACTGCCATCACCGCCTGCAACGCCACCTGTGGCAATATCTGCCCCTGTGGGGACATAGAATGAGAGATAGACAATTTGTGGGAGTGGGCTACTAGGAACAACCACACTTGCCCATTCAATGCCTTCAAAGCCTGGTTGTACGGGGTCTGTGTCGGAATCTACGTCAAATATGCCATTGCCGTCAAAGTCTACCCAACCGAATAACACGGCGTTTTGACCTGTATTGTTGAACACGGTCACTTCTACGGTTTGCGTTGTACCCACCACAAAGCGCGGAATGACTACGCCGTCTTCATCGTCGGCAGTGGTGGGGTTGGTGTCGTCACCGTCCGCACCCACGCTGGATTGACCCAATTGTTCTGCATCGACGATGTTGCCCATGTACAGGTTGGGGATAATGAGGTGGCGCGCTGCGTTATCGACTACGGGGTCATCTGTGCCGTAGCTGTTGGGGGCATCGCTAAGGTCATATTGCTGTGCGAAGCCAAAGTCTACTGTTAGGTTGCTGTTCTGGTCGCTCCCGTTTGCGCCTGTCCCTAGCAAGCCTAAGTCGATTTCGCCAGTAGGCTCGCTGTTTGGAATGAGGTGGATGCTATTGCTACGGATACCGCCTACTGTTGGCGAGGGATTGTCGATGCCGTTGTCGTTGACATCATCGTCATTGGTGCTATTGCCAGAACTGCTAAAGTAACCCACCAATGGGGCTGTGCCTGTAAAGTTGCTAGGAGGTAGAACAACCACATAGCGTCCGGGAGGCAGGTTATCAAACAGGTAATGCCCGGTTACATCTGTGGTAGTAGTAAAGAGTACCGAGCCATCAGGCACGCCGTCGCCGTTGGGGTCTGCATATAGCTGAACCGTTACGCCCACAACACCCACTTCATCACCGTCTTGGATGCCGTTATTGGCTGTACCCGTTGTACCGCCGTCATCAAACCAGACGCGGTTGCCAAGGCTCATTGAGCCAGCGAAGAAGCCAAAGTCTACACTAAGGTTGCTGTTGTTGTTGGCTTCGCCAAAGCGACCACGGAAGTTGGGACCATCGGCTGCGTTACCGCTTGTGTCGGTGTCATTGGTGGGTAATGTGCCATACGCTAGGGTAATCATGTTACTGATGATGCCCTCTGGGGTGAGCAGATTAAAGCCGTTGTCGTTGCGGTCGGTAATTTCTTCACCGCCAAGGTTGCCCGATGGCTGTAGCGTGCTACTATTCATGCCTTCTAACGCATTGCCCGCGTTAAAGTTTGCGCCATCCACTGCCACAACGTAAGTGTTGGGTGTCAGTTGGTCGAACAAGTAGTAACCGCCAGCATCGGTGGTATCGGTGGCGATAATGACACCCGTTGGCAAGCCTGTGATGGGGTCTGCAAGGTACAAGTTGACGACCACATTGGGGATGCCCACTTCGCCCACTTCTTGAATCCCACTGTCATTCGTATCAAACCAGACGCGGTTACCAATGCTTAGGAAGCGATAGACACCAAAGTCTACCGTTAGGTTGCTATTGGCATCTACACCACCTGCACCGATGCCGGGAGGTGTGCTGAAGTCTGCTTCACCCGTTGGCTCTGTAGTGAGTGCCAGTGTGACGGTGTTGCTGAAGATACCATTGACGCTGGGCGCAAGGCGCGTGTCAATGGGCGCATCATCTGCGTCCAAGCCGTTGTCGCGCTGGTCGAGTATACCGTTGGCGATGGCGGTGGTAAGCGTGCTACCGTAACCCACCAATGGGGCAGAACCGCTAAAGTTGCTGGCATCTAAGCCCACGACATAATTACCGGGTGTGAGGTTATCAAACAGGTAATGCCCTGTGGTGTTGGTGGTGGTGGTGGCAATGGCTGCACTGTCTGGCACGCCGTCACTGTTATCATCACGATAGAGGCTAACGCGGACGTTTCTTACGCCCACTTCATCGCCGTTTTGGATGCCGTCTAGGGCTGTACCTGTTGTACCGCCGTCATCAATCCACACGCGGTTGCCAAGACTTAGGGCAGGTGGCACAAAGCCGAAATCAATCGTGAGGTTGCTGTTGTTGTCGGTTTCGCCGTTGTTCCCCCGTGAGTTTGTGCCATCAGCAGGGTTGCCACTAAGGTTACTTTCACCTGTAGGCGAGCCGTTGTTGACCAACGTAATGAGGTTACTACGGACACCCGTTATTGGGTTATTAGTGGGCGGCGTGAGATTGTTGATGCCGTTGTCGTTGTTGTCACTATTGTTGCTAAACGTTGGCGTGCTGCTGTCTAGGTTTTCTAGGACACCCAAAGGCTGGAAGTTGACAGGAGCAACCACCACTACATAAGAGCCTGTCCCCAGTCTATCGAACAGGTAGAAGCCGTTAGCGTCGGTAGTATCGGTGGCGATGGGTGCGCCGATGGGCGTGCCAGAGGGGTCGGAGCGATAAAGCTCTACCACAGTACCGGGAACACCGTTTTCGCCGGGGTTAATCAAGCCGTTGTTGTTGACATCGTACCAAACACGGTTACCAATGCTCATGGGGCGGAACAACCCAAAGTCAATCGTAAGGTCGCTGTTGTTGTCGGTTTCGCCGTTGTTACCACGATAGGCGGGTGCGCCGTCTGCTGCGTTGTTGCTTAAGTCGGTTTCACCTGTTGGCTCGGCGTTTAGCGTGAGCGTCACGGTTTGCGTGATGATGCCATAAAGCGGATTCAGCGCGTCTAAGCCGTTGTCGTCTCGGTCAGTTTGTGACGTTTCGGCGTTGACAACAGGCATTAGGTCTGTGCTACTGACCAAGCCAACCAACGGTTGACCCGCGTTAAAGTTGACGTTGTCTAGCCCAACGATGTAATTGCCGGGGGCAAGCCCACCAAACAAGTAGAAGCCGTTGGCATCGGTGGTGTCGGTGGCAATGGCTGCGCCATCGGGGTTACCGTCACCGTTTACGTCACGGTAAAGGCTGACACGGACATTTGCGATACCTGTTTCTGCGCCGTCTTGAATGCCGTTGTTGTTGGGGTCTAACCAAACGCGGTTGCCAAGGCTCATTTGCCCTGCGGTAAAGCCAAAGTCTACTGTCACATTGCTGTTACGGTTTTCCTCGCCATTGCTCCCAATACCCTGTGGTCCCAAGCCAACTTCGTTGGTAGGTTCACCATCTAGGGTAAGCACGATGGCACGGCTTTGGACGGGGGCGTTGGTTGTGCCTACGCCATTATCGTTGTTGTCGATGTCGACTTCGCCACCCACGTCATCAATGGTGCTGGTGAGTCCAATAAGAGGTGTTTGTGAGCCAGGAATGACCACAATATAGCGTCCTGGCGTAAGGTTATCGAACAAGTACCAGCCGTTGAGGTCTGTCGTTACTACATACGGTACGCTGTTACGGATGTACTGTGCATCGGGTACGTCGTCGCCATTGGTGTCTACCCATAGCTCTACGTTTACGCCACCAATGCCATTTTCCAATGGGTCGATGATGCCGTCGCCATCGGTGTCATACCAAACGCGGTTACCAAGACTCATAGGCTTATAGAAGCCAAAGTCAATCGTCAGGTTGCTGTTGCTGTCTAAGCGTCGCTCACCACGATAGGTCAGTTCGCCATCGTCATGAACAGGGTTGCCGCTTAGGTCGGTTTCGTTGATAGGCTCAAGGTTCTTAGCGAGCGTAATCATCGGGCTAACCACACCACCCGTTACAGGCGTTGCGTCTAGCGGATTGGGGTCATAGATGCCGTTGTCGTCCTCGTCCACGTCATTATCTGTCGTGGTGGTGGGCTGGCTACTATAGTAGTTCAGTAGAGGACCTGCCGCAGGAGGCACACCGGGTTGCCATGGGGCTTCGTCACGGAAGTTAAGCTCGTCTACCCACACAAAGTAATTGCCAGCAGTCAAGCCATCAAACAGGTAGTAGCCGTCGCTATCCGTAAACGTCACTCGAACGACAGCATCCCCTGCACCACGATTAAAGATACCGTTGTTATTGGTGTCTTGGTACAAGAACACGCGGGCATTAGGTACGCCTGCTTCGTCTAAGACTGTGCCAGAAGTGATTGCATCGTCCCAAACACCGTTGTTGTTAAGGTCGTACCACAGGCGATTACCAAGGCTAAAGAGCGGTTGCAAGAAGCCAAAGTCAATCGTGAGGTCACTAAAGTTGTCGCTTTCGTTAAAGCGTCCGCGACTGTTTGCGCCTGTCCCTGTGATGGGGTTGGTGTCGGGGCTAAGTTCGTCCGCTTCACCTGTAGGAGACCAGTCTGTTGGCAAGGGGTTGCCTGCGCCATCACGTACTGTCACTCCGATGGGATTGCTTACGATACCCGTTGTGGCGGGGTAGTTTGTGTAAACGCCGTTGTCATTGCGGTCTGTGTCGTTGTCAAACGTGGGGTAACTATTGTCATAGTCTACTAACACGCCTACACCTGTAAAGTTGCTGGGGGCTACCCGTACATAGTAGGTTTCATTTTCTTCGGGCAAGCCATCAAACAGGTAGTAGCCACCGTTAGAAGTCGTGGTAGTTCTTACCAACGTCAGGTCGGTGAGCGCGAAAGGATTGGTTTCATCAAAGACAGGGGGAACGCCTGCGCCGTCATAGCGATACAGTTCCATCACCACGCCATCAATGCCTTGTGCATTCTGGGTTTCGTTGCCGTTTTGGATGCCGTCATTGTATGTGCCACCGCCTACGCCTGTATCAAACCAGACGCGGTTGCCGATGCTGGAGGCACGATAGAAACCGAAGTCAATCGTGAGGTCGCTGTTGGTATCAAGTTGTTGTTGGCGACCAATGAAATCTTCTTCGGGTGCGCCGGGTTGCCCGTGTGCCGCGTTGCCACTGCGCTCGGTGTCGGTGATGGTTTCGGTGCGATAGGCAAGGTTAATGCTTGCGCTGTAGTAGCCATAAGTGGCGTTGTAGGCATCAATGCCGTTGTCGTCTTGGTCTAAGCCGTTGTCTGCACCACTATAACCTGCCAGCAAGTTATTGCTGTTGGTAAGGTTTTCTAGGGGGGCAGTTGAGGCAAAGTTGCTGGTTGCCACAGATACCACATAATCGCCCGGAAGCAGATTGTCGAAGATGTAGAAGCCATTTGCATCTGTGGTGGTTGTGCCAATGCTTGAGCCCGAGGGCAAGCCTGCGATAGCGGCATACAAATCAACGGTTACACCAGCAATGCCGGGTTCGCTTATGCCATCCCAAATAGCGTTGTTGTTATAGTCACGCCAAATGCGGTTACCAAGGCTTAGGCGTTCTGGGAAGAAGCTAAAGTCAATGGTGAGGTCGCTATAGTCGTCTGTTTCACGATACCGCCCACGCCCGTTTGCGCCTGCACCTGTTACGGGGTTGGTGTCGGGGGTCACTTCATCAGCAGGGGTGTGTTCTGTCACGGGTGACCAAGAGCCTGTGCTGATGGGCGTAAGGTGAATGCGGTTGCTTACTACGCCGTTTTCAACAGGGAAGTTGAGATAGTCGCCATTGTTATTGTAGTCGGCATCGGTGTCAAAGACGGGGTTGCTCTTAGAGTGGTGATACAACGCGCCTGTTGGCGTAAAGTTATCGGGCGCGATGAAAACGTAGTAATGCGCGTCTGCTTCTGGCAAGCCATCAAAGAGGTAGTAGCCATCGTCAGCGGTTTGTACTGTACGAACCAGCGCAAAGTTGGTGGCATCGGCGGGGTTAAACGGTGTGGTTAGGGGGTCGCCTGCACCCACGAAACGATAGAGTTGAACGTTGACATTGTCCACGCCCTGACCGCGCTCGGTCGCGTTGTCTTGCACGCCGTTGTTAATGCCTGTATTAGTGCCATCGGGGTTGATGATTGTGCCTGCGCCGTCGTCAATCCAGACGCGGTTGCCGATGCTGGAGGAACGATAGAAACCGAAGTCAATCGTGAGGTCACTATCCACATCAATTTGGAGCTGATTCCCGATAAAGTCGATATCGGGGGCATCGGGGTCGCCGTGAATGGGGTTACCACTTCGGACTTCGTTGATGGGTTCTGTGCGTAGTTCCAACGTGATAAGCGAGCTGACATGCCCAAACGTTGCATCAAAGACATCGTTGCCGTTGTCGTCCTCATCAACGCCATTGTCTGCGCCATTGTAGCCTAGCGCGTTGTTGTTGCTATTGGCAAGGTTTTCTAGGGCTGCACCACCCAAGAAGTTGGCGGGGGTGACTGCCACAAAGTAATTGGCGGGAATGAGGTTATCGAAGATGTAGTAGCCATTTACGTCGGTCGTGGTTGTGCCAATAACAACATCTGCCCCCGTGAGGGTGTTGTCGCCGTTGTCACGATAGAGTGTTAGTGCCACGTTCTCAATGCCGGGTTCGCCTGCGTCCCAAATGGCGTTGTTGTTATAGTCGCGCCAAACGCGGTTGCCCAAACTCATAGGAGTAAGGAAGAATCCAAAGTCAATTGTAAGGTCACTAAAGCCGTCGGTTTCGTTAAAGCGTCCACGAGAGTTTGCGCCGTCCCCTGTGGTGGGGTCTGTGTTGCCACTTAGCTCAGTCTCGCCCGTTGGCGCAAAGCCAGTGGGGTTGGTGATAGGCGTAATGGGTACAATGTTGCTAACGACACCGTTGGGCGTGGGATAGTTGAAGTATACACCGTTGTCGTTACTGTCATCGCTGTTGGTAAACTGACCCGCACTATTGGTATAGCGGTCTAAGGGGTCATTGCCAAAGCCATTAGCGGCATCAAAGTTACTTGGGGGCAAGAACACCCAGTAGTTTGCGTCTACTTCGGGCAAGTTATCAAACAAGTAGTAGCCGTTGGCATCGGTGGTATCAAACCCAACTAAAATGTCGGTTGCAGGGTCAAACGTGCCGTTGCCATTGTCGCGGTATAGCTCTACTCGCACACCAGGAATCCCTTGATTGGGTTCGTTGCCATCCTGAACGCCGTTGTTAAAGCCGTCTAGAATGCCGTCACCATTGCCATCAAGCGTGCCAGTACCGTCATCAATCCAAATACGGTTGCCGATGCTGGAAGGTTGATAGAAGCCAAAGTCTACAGTGAGGTCGGTATTGCGATCTCCGCCTGTGCCTTGCCCTGTACCAAGATCAACTTCTGTGCCAGCAACGCCCGTATATGCGCCGTCCGCCGTGTGGTTAGGCTCGCTAACAGGAACAAGTTGTACGGTTGCACTATATACGCCCTGCGAAGTGTACAGAGGGGCGGTGGCGGGTGTGATGCCGTCGTCGTTGCGGTCAATATTGCCACCGGTAAGATTGGCTGTGCTGTTGGCTAAGCCTGTAAGCGCGTCGTTTGTGCCACTGCCATCAAAGTTATCGGGGGCAATGCGTACCACATAACGACCCGGACGCAAGTTATCAAAGCGATAGTAGCCATTCGCGTCGGTTGTTAGCGTTTGAAGGGGTGCGCCAGGTGCAGCCAACGTAAAGTTAACTGGCGTAGCCAGGTCACCGTTATCAGGGATGCCATCGCCATTTTCATCGTAATAGAGTTCTACGATAACATCGGGAATGCCTGCTTCTGTGCCGTTTTGGATACCGTCATTATGCCCATCGGGGATGCCATCAGCGTTGCCATCGGCTGTGCCGATGCCGTTATCACGCCAAACGCGATTCCCAAGACTCATGGGGGACTGATAGAAGCCGAAATCTGCGGTAAGGTTACTATTGGATGCTACGACACCTATCCCGTCTCCGCGTGTGCCAAGGTCGGTTTCAGTAATCGTCTGGGTAAGGCGTGGGCGCAAGTGAATCACAGGGCTAGATATACCGTTGGTTTGTAGGAACTCGGCATCAATCCCCTTGTCGCGGTTGTCGTCACCATCGCCAAATGTGCCACCAATACCTGCTACGGAGGGGTTTGCGATGCCATCAGACACCGTGTTGCCCGTGCTACTGGCATAGGTTGCCAAAACAGCATCCGCCGTCACGCTGGTTGCAAACGCGAAGTTAGATGAGGGCAATTCAACATAGTAATTGCCGGGGTAGAGGTTCTCAAATTGGTAGTAGCCATTAGCATCGGTGGTGGTTTCTAGGTAGTTCCCACCGCCCGCAATAGCAACGGGGCTATAGGTGTTCCCAAACGTACCGTTTGTAAAGTAGCCTGCTTGGATGTTGGGCGTTGTTCCTGTATAGGTGGGCGCACCTGCGCCGTCTTGTTGAACACGGAACAAACGGACGGTTACACCTGCAACGGGCTGTTCAATGGCATCAAAAACGCCGTTATTTCCGCCGTTAGCGATGTCGTTGCCTAGCCCCGTGGCTGTACCTGTGTCAAACCACACACGGTTACCGATGCTCATGAGTTGGATGAAACCAAAGTCACGAATCAGGTCGCTGTGTGTGTCTGTTTGCCCTAATGTGCCACGTCCATCGGGACCGTAGGGGGCAGGGGCTGTGGTGTAGCTGTCATTTTCGCCTGTGGGCGTTTGGTTAAAGCGCAGGTTAAACCAGTTGCTGGTTACGCCGTTTGCGGTGGGGTTGATGGTGCTTGCGCCCACGCCACTATCAATACCTCTGTCGCGGTTGTCTGTGGTTGCCGTCACATCCACGCCCGTGCTACTTACATAGCCAAAGAGGGGGTCTGCGCCATCATCAAACTGTGTGGGAGGCGCAAACACAAAGTAGTTATCGGGACGCAAGCTATAAATGGGCGTGTTGTTAATCCAGTCATAGGCGGTTTCGGGTGGATTGACACCGATGAGACCTGCTGCGCGTTGGTCGGTTTCAAACAAATAGTAACCGCCATTTGCCGTGATGGTTTCTGCGACAAGTGTTACGCCTGCAATGCTGGTGGGGTCGCCGGGCGTTGGGGCTGTGGCAAGGTTTGGCACTGCGCCACCACCATCCCAACGGTAAAGCTGAAGCGTTACGCCATCTACGCCAAGTTCGGTTCCGTTACGAACGCGATTGTTGACATTGGCTTGATTACCGCTTGTGCCACCGTCATCAATCCACACGCGGTTGCCCACGCTAAGGCGTTCGGGAATACGAATACCCACTTTGCGCGGTTCGGCGGGAAGCAGGTTATTGCCTGTGGTTGCGCTTGTAAAGCGATACGCAAAGCTATTCCATGCCACTTCACGGTTAAGCGGACGATTGGCGGCAACATTGGTTACGCCAGCAGTTGTCAATTCGGTTTCGGTAGGGATGTAAGCGTTGACGCGAATCGCTACGTTTTGCCCTGGTGTGATTTCTTCGCCACCCAGTTGAATGATACGGAAAGAACGAATCGTGCGCCAGTCCAACACGCTAGCAGCGGGTAGCCATGTGTTATTACAGCCCGCGTGCCATGCCGTGCTATAGCTGGCAGGGTTGGTGGTAGCGGTCATTTCTGGGCGGCAAGGGTTGCTAGAGGTGTTGTACTCAATTATATAGTCTGTGCCATTTATCCAAGCCACAGGCGATAGAACTTCAACCTTATTGGCAGCAGTGGGGCTTAGCCATACCATAAACTCGCTGTCGCGGGCTTGTGCGCTGGCGGCTTGTGATACACCAAAATCACCCACATAGGGCAAAATGTCATAGAAGACAAAATCCTCTAGCTCAACGTTGCCCACATTTTGAATTTGAATGAGATATTCAAAGCCTTCTGTGGGGTTGCCCTGTGCCACGCAAGGGGTACGTGAGTAATCGCCACCACCGTCTGGCAGAATGACGGGAACAGTAACGGTTGCTAAATTACCATCTGGGAGTAGTAATTCTACGGTTTCATCGGGGCAAGTGTACCAAAGTGGATTAACGCTAAAGTCTGCGTTGTATTGTTCGCGGTCATAGCGCACGTTCTCGGTGGGGGGAAGGGTGCTACGTACACACTTAAACGATTGTATGGTTGCCACTTCGTTGATACTAAACCCGGTGCTGGTTTCGCAGAAGTCTGTAGGAATGTTACTGCCGGGGCAAAGGAGCGTGGGCGAGATGGTATCGATACGCACGTTATTGGTATAAGAGCCTGCAAATGCGTTTGCACTAACGGGCTTTACGTGGGCGCGGAACTGAATCGTTACCGATTTATTGCCCGAAGCGGGAGGTGTAAGAATGAGGTCATTGGCACCTACTGGCGCACCACCCGCACTATTATATACTGCGTTAGGTGCAATTTGCATAAAGCGTGGGTCGGCAGGGTTACTCGTCCAGAAGAACGTAAGGCGCGTTTGCCCTAGAAGCGGGATGTTGGGTTCTACAATAACATAAGGGTCATTGAGCGTGTCTGCGCCTGTTGTATTGCTGGTATTCACATTGAGCTTTATGCCTGCTGAAGTGTAAAGGGTAGCAGAGTCAAAGTTGTAGAACTCTAGCACATCATCCAAAACGTCCGTATAAACGGGGTTGGTAAGGTTACCCGAAGATTCTTGCCCAACGCTGATGTTTAAGCTGAAGGTTACAATGCCGTCATTGTAGACAGCAGCAGGGCTGGCTGTTTTAGACCAATCCGTTACCGATGTAGGAACGTCGGTAATGCGCGCGTCGGCGCAATCTAGGGGTGTGCCTGTGGGGGTGGGGTTGGGTGCGCCATAAACAGTCTGGGCGCAGTTTTGATATTGTTCAAAGCCAGACCCATCATTATAATCGCCTGCTACCATGCCGAGGCTGGGCGTATAGCGAATGGTGGGTGCGCCTGTAAACACAAAGCCCATTGGCACATAAGGGAACACAAGCTCTACCCGTCTCACCAAATTGCTAGTTGCGCGTGGTAAGGGTGCGCGTGGTGCGGTATAGCTGGTGGATGTCCCCAAGTCAATGAGTCCGCCACTGCCATTTACAGGGAGTGTCTGCGTACTGTTATCCTCAAAAGTAACGACGAGGGTCGCAAGGACGGGCGAACCGTTATCATCATCCCATGCGCCTGCGGTCACTTGAAAGACATCGAGTGCCGGACGACTGTCGCTTACGGCTAATGGAATGTCGTCCCTGAGGGTCACATTGCTCATTGGGACGTTGACATCTTCGGTATCAAAACTTAGTGAGAAGGTGGTATTGCCGGGATGTGCCACAGGGCGAGTATCGGCAACGCTCTTAAAGAGGTTGGGCTGCCCTACGGGGTCGGTAAGTGTGTCGGTGGCGGTGTCTGTGCCAACGCAGAAAGCGTCGCAGATGCCTGTGCCGTTGGGGTCATCGTCAATATAGCCAAGTACCACGTTTCCTACCACCGACCCCGCGCTAAAACCATTGGTATCGGGGTATTCCACTTCGACAGTTTTAGTGATACAGCCCACGTTGCCTAGAAGGTCGTCTGTACTAATGGCAGGGTTATCTAATGCCCAAGTAATGGTATAGCCTGTGGGCAATGGTGAGCCTGTGATGATGCCACCTTCAGAAATGATTTGGGCGGTATTGCGAATTTCTGCGCCTGCGGGTAGCTGGTCTACTAGAATTGCGCCATTAACAGGCAAGTTGCCTGTAGGGGAATCCGAGCAGTATTGCGCGTTGTAGCGCACATACGCATCTTGTGTGGCACTCCATACCGCAGGGTCTACCGTGGCAGTGGGCAAAACGCGCGTTTTGTTAACTGACCATTGTAAGGTGGGTTGTGTGATAGTGATGTTCGGCGTATTGATGTTTACAGTGCCGGGGCCTGCAGGCGCACTGATGGTGCCTGTGATGGTAGCACCGGGTACAACTCCGCCTACGATGAGGGTGGCTTTTGCCCTTAAGACGACGGTGGCTTGTGAGGAATCGCCATCGGCAAAAATGCCCTTTGTAATGGTCACGGGGTTGCCGGGTAGGGCAGTATAGCCCCCCGCACCCACGACCACCGTTACAAGGTCAAAGAGGGTGTCATCATAGGGAACGCTGATATTGAGCGCACCGCAGTTTGCGGTTACACCCGCACAACTAAAGTCGATGGTGTAGGTAAATTCTTGACCCGTTTCCACTGTGGTGGGCGTGGTATCTACTGTAAGGCTCAGGTTGCCTGTAGCAAAAACAGGCGATACGCCAAACAGTAAAAGCACCACCAAAACACTAAGCCATTTAACGGCTTGTTGGGTAGTGCGTAAGGACGGGACGGGTGCTTTAGCACGGGTTCGTTGAGATGATTGAGATGGTTTGTTGCTTGTTGGTACAAGCACACTTCCTATCGCCCGTAAGGTGGCGACGACCCGAACAGCGAGTGCGCGATGTTGTTTCATCAAACCCCATGACCTCTAATAAATTCTGTTATAAAATGACCCATTAATTACGCCTGATGTAGGCGCATTAAGATACACTGGAATTGTAAACTAGCTTAACGATTTTTTGCAATAGGCGCACCTTGATTAGTGGCAAATTAAACAAAAACTCTAACAAAACTGCTTGTAAATTTATGTACGGTAGGGGTTTAGTTCGAATTTACTGTAATTAACTTCATAACTTTAACCCCGTCTAGATTTATAGTAAAATAAACCCTTTAATGAAACTATCAATATAATAAACCCTGTAACATATTTTAAGAAGCGGAGACGTCATGCGACAACAAGTAAAACGGTGTTTGACAGCGTGTTTTCTTGGGCTTTTAAGTGGTGTGATATTTGCCCAAACGCCCGCCTTTACCCTAGAAATTTCTGGCAATTATCAGCGCGAAAGCACACTAACCCTAGACCTACCTTTTGAAGAATATCGCGTGCGCGTAGCAGAGGGGGGAACGCTTGATGTGTTGATGGCAAATGCCCCCGAAAGTGCGCTAGATAGCAAACTTTATTTGGTAAATGCGCGTGACGAAATTATTTTGCAAAACGATGATTGTGAGGGCGATAGAACACGCTCTTGCTTAACGCTAACGAATATGACGGCGGGTGAGTATCGGGTGATTGCCACACGCTATAGCGACAAGAAGCTGGGCGATTACATTCTTATTATCACGCTCAACGACACTTCGCCCACACCCTACACCATTGATGCCAGCGATGAGGCACTTACGCTTATCGGGTATCCTGTTATAACAGATGAAGCGTCTACCGCGTGGACAATCTTTGCTTATTATGGTGGCGATACCGACCTTGAACGCGCCATCATCGAAGACCTAGAAGAATTTGAGATTGCGGGTGGTAGTAACGAGAACGTGCGTGTGGTTGCCTTCTTAGACCGTAGTATTGCCGAATTTGTGTCACCATCACCAGAGCAAGAATGGGCGGGCGCACGAGTGTACAAGATTACAGCGGGTAGCACGCCCATCAAAGACCGCCTGCTAGAGAGCGAACCCCTCTTTGAGATTGATTCTAATGTAGATACCAATAGCGGTGATGGCGAAACGCTGGCGCAATTTTTAACATGGGGCATCCGTACCTACCCTTCAGAACGCTATGCGGTAGCGTTTGCGGGGCATGGCGAAGGGTGGGCGGGCTTAATTCCTGACTTTAGCCAAAAAAGAGGCAGTCGCTATGCCATGATAACTGTGCCAGAACTAACACAGGCTTTTGAAGTGGCACAAACCGAGCTACAAAAGCGTGGGCTAGAACAGTTTGAACTGGTTATTAACGATGCGTGCCTGATGAGTAGCATTGAATACCACAATGCCACCCTGCGCTTCTTTAAGTATTCGATTGCGTCACCAGAAATTGTGCTAAACCCTGCGCTAGATATGGGGCTATTGCTAACGCTCCTTACAGAAAACCCATTACTCCCCATCCCAGAAGTGGGCGAGGCATTGGTGAACGCCTATATTGATGTCGATATGGAAAACTTTCCTAGTTCTGATAAAAACCACATGGCGAGTGCCATCATTGATTTGGGGCGTATTGAAGCCGTTAATGAGGCTCTTGAGGCGTTTGCGGGCGTGGTGAACGAAAACCCCCAAGCCTATGTGACGACATTGGGCGTCGCACGCAAGAATACTTATACGTATGCCTCTTGGAACAAGATTGACCAGCACATTGATATTTCTGATTTAATGCGCCAAGTGACGCTTAACAGCAACGACCCTGTTTTAATTGAAGCGGCGCAAGCAGTGGTTAGGGCGGTGGATGATGCGGTGTTGTATGGCAAGGCACGCTCTAAAGTGCCAAGCCCAAGCTATATGAACGTCTACTTTCCTTCTACGGCAAAATCTTTTGCCAACCGCTACTATGTAGAAACGCCCCTCCCACAATGGGCGCAAATGCTACGGAATTACTATGCCGCCGTAGACCCCCAAGTATGGAACCGTGAAGGACGCTTCTTCTTTCATGAACCCATTGAACCCACCGTAAGCATTAGCCAAACGTCCCCAAGTAGCGATGACGTTGTGACCACCCAAACGGGCTTAACGCTTGCGATAGAGGCGAAGGGGCGCAAGATTGCACGAGGCTGGCTGACGATTGACCAAGCCCAAACGCTGACAGATGAGAACGGCAACCAAACAGAGGGCTATGTGCGCTTGGGGGTGTTGCCTTCGTTACGGCTTGTGCCTAGTGAAGAAGGGCAACGTTATGAGAGTGACTTTACGCCCGGTGTTTCCTTTATACAAGAAACGTGGAATGGCTATCTGTATACCATTAGTGATGGCGAAACCGAAGGCTATGAATTGCTAGAAAGCACGTCTAGCCTAGATACGGCAGTCCTAGAGGGGCGGTATCGCGTTAGCGAAGCGGATGAATGGAAAGACGGCGCGGTCATCTTTGGTGAGCTAGACTATAACGAAGACTACACGCTCAAGTTTCGCAACGGGCAAAGTGTCATTAGCCGTGATGGTGCAAATAGCGGGATTGGTAGCGTACTATTGCCTGCGGGAGCGCAATTCCAAGCCTATAAGAGCGTGGTTACAGAAGATGGCAGTGTTCAGCGTGAGCTAGGTACGGTGTATATTTGGGGCGAAGACGGCTTAAACGCTGTAGAAACGCCTGCCCCCAATGGGCAATTCCGCGTAACGTATTTGATGGAAGCGTTTGGCTCGCAATTAGGCTTTGATAGCGTGCTGGTAAACGTGGACAATAGCGATATTGACCCCGTTCAACGCGCTTACATTGACCCCGAAAACGGCTATATTTGGCAATATGACCCCACAATATGGTACGACCCCACTCTGAATGAGCAGGGGTTCGTGGATGCTACCTATGGCGAAGACCTTGCGTATGTCGAAGTGTATACCTTTGATGAAACGATTCGCTATGAACCTTCGCCTTATGGGGCAATTTTGCAATACGCCGATGTGATTAACCTTTTTTATGAGTTTGTAGACAATGGGCTAGAGTGGGAAGGCGAGGCACTTTGGCAATTTGAAGGCGGGGATGCTTTTGGCAATAGTTACACTGGTTTTGCCATACAAGCCTTGCCGAATAAGTTTGCGGTGTTTGGGGTGTATACCACAGAAGAAGAAAGCGAAGAACTCTATGACCTGCGCTTTGAAGTAGTGCAAGACATTCTAGCAAATTTGCGCGTGTTCTCACCCGACTTTGTAGACGAAGATGCTTCTGAGTGGGCATTGCAAAACGTCAGTTATTCTTTTCAGGTGGGCAAGATGCCCTTGCTAAAAAGCTGGCGTGAATTTTCGTATGACTATGGCTCATGGTCGGGGTTTGCTTCTGACAATAGCTTCCATGAAAGCCTAAATTGGGTGCGGGTGGCGCAGTGGGCAGGCGCGGACGCGCGGACGGTGTTGGATAGCCTTATTGATGGAGAAGTGGCAAACGGCTATGACACAACTAGTTATGAAGCCATTGACAACGATAAGCCGATTTACTATGGCGAAAACTACGTTTGGGATGTGGTGTTTTATCGCCGAGAACGTAACGGTGTGCCTGTTATTGGGCGGATGTATGCCACGCGCTCCACATTGGGGAACATCTATACCGCGTGGTTTGAAACGCCCGAAACAGCAGACGATAGCGACGACCAACAATTTAGCCAAGTGTTTGAACTCATGCTGGACGGTTTTATTGTGCCAAACCCCATTCGCACGTTTATAGAAGAAACCACCCAGCTTTCCCTTAGCTATCCCAAATCTTGGTATGGCATGAGCTATGTTGAGGAATTAAAGAGCTACGTGGCGTTTAACCCTAACTTGGTAACGCGCCTTGCTTTGTATTTGGTAGAGTGGGCATTGCCCGAAGGCTGTAACCCCGACCAAACGCCTCTTTCGGCGCAGTGCGAACCCGATGAAGAAAAACTCATTGAGACTATAGAGAGCCAAACAGGTCTTACATTGCAACTAAGCGGTAATGAGATTGTTGTTGGTGCGCTGTCTTTACCCGAAGTGGCGTATGTTCCCAACCGCGATAGCCAAACGGGTATTGGCGTGGGGGTGGTATTTTATGTGGGTGATGTAGGTGTGATGGTGGCATTTGAAAATGACAACGGCGTTTATGACGAAGTTGCCCCGTTGCTATTCAATTTGGACGGATGGCTAGTGTTACCACAAAAGAGCACCCAGCAGGCGGCTGAGGGGGGGGGGTATGGTAATGACACACGCTTACATCGAGAACCCACATTTGGTATGTACTTGATGGAAACATGGACAGACATTAAAACAGAAGTGGGTTTGGTAACGTATAACGGCAACCAAGAAATTCTTGCCACCGTTAAAAATGCCAGTAGCCCTTCGGGGCAAACCCTGATTGCTTTTGTGTATGTTTCCCCCGAAGATTGGCTAGGGGCGGGCATCCAACGCCTGCAAGACTTTACACTAGGCAAATGGGATGAAAGCGTTGCCGTGAACACTCGCTTGTTAGGCGCACAATATGATGCAAACGGGGATGTGTTTTGGGAAGGGCGTTTGGCGTATGAGTACAACTTCTATGATGAAGCAACACAACTTAGCGGACGTGCTTTAATGACGTTTTCGCCAGAAACGTATGAAATTATCACGATGGTGATTTATGGCGAACCGACACGGGGCGAACTGGACTATTTTCATGAGGTGTTGCTGGCAGATGATGAAAGTATCCTCATGTTTTATGCCAATGACTACGACCCCGAAAATTTATCTTTGGGGGCGTCTTATGGCTTTGCCGTAGACCTTGAACTGGGCGAAGAAGTGCTAGAAAACGGCTTTTTAAGCGTGGTGGACTTGCCACTGGCAACGCCGACAGGCTGGCAAACGTATAACAATCCCGCAACGGGAGCCTATATCCAAGACAGCCCCGATGGCGTGTACCTGGTTACGAATGCCTATTATTATGAGGAAAACGCGCTCCCCATTGATGTGGCGTTTAAGGTGGCGTTTGATGAGAAAGTGCTTTTGGGGCAGGGTATAGAGCTAGAGATTTATGACAAGCCTGCGCTACTCATTCATGCCTTTGATAATCAACGGGGCGCACAGCGTAGCTTGGGCTATCTTTTGGTGCAATTGTTAGATGGGTTTGCGCTGGTAACATACGCGGGCGCATACGACCCCGCCATTAGCCCCCAAGTGCTAGAAACGGCGTTAGCGTGCTTTGTACAAGGACAAGGGGCGGATGGGGTGGCTTGTGATTGGCAAGCCGTAACCGACTTTATCGAGCCATCGAATTGGGCGGATATCGACATCTTGGGCATTTCAAAAGAGAACTTTTCATATCTGTATGAAGGCTCTATCTACGAAGGATTTTTTGACCCAAGTGTCTTTTACGAAGTATTGGGGGGGCAATAGCCCCCGCACTTTAGGTTTTTAGCAAGCCCGCATACACGCCTGGCGTAGAATCGGGAATGACGGTTGCGCCACAAATGCGCTCATAAAATGCTACGGGGCCCACACCCCCAATGATGGCGTATCCGTAGCTTTGCGCCCGCATATCGTGCAGGCACGCCATTAAAAGCGATGCACCTGTGCCAAAACCGCGTGCATCTTCACTAACACCTGTGGGCCCAAAGAAACCGCGTTGTGTGGCATCGTAGCAGGCAAACCCCAAAATGGCATTATTGCGCGTAGCAATAAAGCAACTAATGGGGTGCTGTGTAAATGCCATCTCGCACTCACTCGCCCAACCCTCTGCAAAGTGTGTGGTAATCCATGCCATAAGGCGTTTCTTTTCGGGGGCAAGCACGCGCCTAACGGTGGTGTTGTGTTGTGTTTGTGCCTCAATAAAACTCACTAGGGGCGAAAGTTCATAGAGTTTAACTAGCATGTCTGTCATGATAAAAAACCTTTTCAAAATAAGGATAAGCAAACTGTGCCTAACACGCTATGATGATAGCGCATAAACCGTGTAAAAGGTGAGATAAAACGATGCCGATAGAGTCGGTGGTGGTACAAATTTTAGTGGGCGTTGCCAGTGGCATGATTTTGTTTATTGTGTCGGCGGGGTTATCGCTCATTTTTGGTGTGTTGCGCGTGATTAACTTTGCACACGGCAGCCTGTACATGCTTGGGGCGTTCTTAGCGACCTCTATTAGCATGTGGTTGGTGGACAGCGGGCTAGGGTTTTTGGGCGCGTTATTGCTTGCGCCGTTGTTGGTGGCTTTGCTGGGGGTCGTGCTAGAGGCGGGCTTGTTTAGGCGGATTTATGCCCAAGAACACTTGCTTCAGTTGTTGCTCACATTTGGGCTTACGCTGGTAGTCGCTGATTTAGTGCGCGTGCTATGGGGCGGTGAAATACGGCGGTTGCCCCTTCCTGAATGGCTAGAGGGCAGTATTCGCCTAGAGTTTTTGGGCGGACGACGCTTTAGAACGTATGATATTGTACTGATTGGCGTGGGTGTTGTGATGGCGTTGGGCTTGTGGGGCTTGCTGACGCGCACCGCGTGGGGGCGCACCATTCGCGCGACAGTGGATAACCCCGAAATGGTGAGCGCGTTGGGGGTGAACATCAACACGGTGTACACGGGCGTGTTTGCGCTGGGGTGCTGGCTGGCGGGCTTGGGCGGTGTACTGATTGCGGCGCGGTCATCGGTGGCGCTGGGCATGGACGCACAAATGATTATTCAGACGTTTGCTGTGGTGGTCATCGGTGGGCTAGGGAGCTTTTTGGGGGCATTATTGGGCGCGTTGATGATTGGGATTGTAGTCTCTGTTGGTACGCTGTATCCCCAAATTGCGCCCTTCTCACAAGCGTTGCCGTTTGTGGTGATGGCACTCGTTCTCATCGTGCGCCCTTATGGGCTATTAGGGAAGGCAGAACGCTAATGCAAACCTTACGAGAGCAAATCGGGCGCGTGCCTGTGTGGACGCAAACGCTGATTGTGGGGGGCGCATTGCTGGCGTTCATCCCCGTGTTAAGTGAATTTCAGCTTTCACTGTTTACAGAAATGCTCATTATGGGCTTGTTTGCTCTCAGCCTTAATATCGTGCTGGGGTATGGGGGTATGGTGTCGTTTGGTCATGCAGCGTTTTATGGCGTTGGGGGCTATACGCTGGCGATTGCTACTACGCGCTTGGGCGTGCCTGTGCTATTGGCAATGGCAATTGCGCCGTTTGTGAGTGCGCTGATGGGCTTCATCATTGGCTGGTTTGCGGTACGGCGTGCCAACCTGTACTTTTCTATTTTAACGCTGGCGTTTGGGCAATTGGTGTACTTGCTGGTGTTTCAGGCGCGTGACATTACGAAGGGTGATGATGGGATTCAGGGCTTGCCCGTTCCCGACTTTTTAGAGGGCATTGTGCCGTATTTTATTTTTACGGTGGGGGTGGTGATGGTGTGCTTTGTGCTGATGCGTCATCTGGTACAAACGCCCTTTATGCTAACGCTAAAAGCCACCCGTGAGAACGCAGAACGAGCGCAATTTATTGGCGTGGATGTGCGCCAACAGCAACTGATGGCGTTTGTGATGGGGGCGTTTTTTGCGGGCGTGGCGGGCGTACTCATGGCACAGCACAATCGCTTTGTCACGGTGGATATGCTGTTCTGGACAACCTCCGCCGAGCCGTTGCTCGCTTGTTTATTGGGGGGCATGTATACGCTAACGGGACCTCTTTTTGGGGGGGCGTTGCTGATGCTATTAGAAGTGGTCACGTTGCGCTTTACGTCGTATTGGTCGTTACTACTGGGCATCATCACCATAATGCTGGTCTTGGTTGCGCCAAAGGGGGTGCTGGGATGGCTAAAACGCTCTTAGCGGTGCGCGGACTGTATAAAGCCTTTGGGGGCATCCAAACCGCACACGACCTCAATTTGTATGTGGATGAAGGGGAATTGGTGGCGGTGATTGGCGCAAATGGGGCGGGCAAAAGCACGCTTTTTAACATGTTGTCGGGCTATTTGCGCCCCGATGAAGGCGAGGTGTTTTTAAGTGAACGGCGCATTACGGGCAAGTCTCCCCAAGCCCTTGTGAAGTTGGGGATGGGGCGGTCTTTTCAGCAAGCGAATGTATTTTTGCGCTTAAGTGTGTATGAGAACGTGCAAACGGCGGTTTTGGCACATCTGGGGCAAGCACGCAACCTGTGGCGTAAGCTGCACGGTTGGCATGAGGTAGACGAAGCAACCGAGCGCATTTTGCAAGACACGGGCTTGGGGGGGATGGCGCAACGTTTGGCGGGGGAATTATCGCTAGGCGACCAAAAACGCCTAGAAGTGGGCTTGGTTTTAGCAAGCAAGCCCAAACTAATGCTCTTAGATGAGCCGACTGCTGGCATGTCCCCCGAAGAAACCGCGCAAACTGTCACCCTCATTCAACAATTAGCGCAAAGCTACGGCATGAGCCTTTTGTTTACCGAACACGATATGAAGGTGGTGTTTGGGGTGGCGCAACGCATTTATGTCTTGCATCAGGGGCGCATCATTGCCGAAGGCACGCCCGAAAGCATCGCTCATAATCCGCAAGTGCAAGCGGTGTATTTGGGGCAAGAAGAAACGGGATAATGTAGGGGCGCACCATGGTGCGCCCAATGCGATGTGTGATGTGAAATGGTATGTTGGGGCAGATGTCCCTTAATTCTTATTCTTATTTTTGTCTTGGAATACGCCACGAAGCGATTCAATGTCATAGTCAGTGGGAGCTGTGCCGTATTCAACATAACGGTACATCACCGCTTGGAAAATGCCGTTTAGCGCACTGCTAATCACGCCCAACGTCAATAATGCCAGCACTAAGGCAACAACGCCAATGGCAGCCAGTGTGCCACTAATGCTAGAAAGGGCTACGACAAGGAACACCCCCACGATAACAATCGCAATGCTTAAGAACGTAAACACGATGCCCATACCAGAGCCAGCAATCACTTGCTCGCCCCATGTTTTCTTAAGTAGGGATGTGCTTTCTTTAACGGCTTCCCATGGGCTAACATCACGTAAGACCAAGATAGGCACAACGAAGAACGAAGCCAAGTTCCACGCCAAACCGCCCAAACTGCCAACAATACTGCCGATGATGCCCCCACGTTCACGGAGCATTTGCAATATCGTACCGACAGTGGCACTGATGGCGGCGTACACCACAATTTTATTTAGACGTTCATTGGCAATGCGTAAGCCCTCGCGTAGGGTGGGGTCACCACCGTCTAAGCGAATCATGGCGGCGCCCACCAGACCCACGTTAAAGTAGGTGATAATGGTATAACTGATGAGGTAGTAGATGAACATCCCCACCACCCCTAAAATAGAGGACGTTGTTTCACCGTCCCTGCCACCACTCATTAAGCCAAAGATGATGCTGGCAGGCAAGAAAAACGTAATCGTGGTGATAATCATCACCACACCGCTCATGATAGGGAACAGAATTAACTCTTTGTCTGTACGCAATACTGCCCAGCTGGCTTTAATCAATTGCCAGCTTCTTTTCAATCTTTCTAACATGGTATAACCCCCAAAAAGTAAAATAGCATTGCCCCTGATTATAACGCTTTTTCTTTAGACGTATCCCCTAAGTATGAGGGAATTGGCGCAAGTGCGTGAGCTGAAGCAAGATGAGTTCGTATAAATTTTGGGCAAAGTCGGGTTTGATGAGGGTGGGGTCTTGCGCGTAGACCTCTAAAGAGATGGGGGCGGGGTGCGCGATGCACTCTAAGCCCGCGACAAACGCATATACCCGTAGCATAAATACCTCTACGCCGTCACTAGAAACTTGTAGGTGTGGGGCAAGACACGCCCCAATGACACCTAATTGCCCATACATCCATAATTTATGCTGTTTAGCGCGTTCATACGTCACATTTTGCTCTAATAACAGCGATGAAATGGCAATCAGGCGCGTTAGATGAGGGCGTTGCACAAACGATTGTGTTAGCCATTGCGCAATGCCTTCGTTGCCTATGGGGGGAGGGGTGTTTTGCAAGAAGGCTTCGGTTGTTCTAAACCACTCGTTAATTTGTAGCTCGAATACCGACAAAAACAGTTCTTCCTTGCTTTTGAAGTACAAATACAGCGTGCCTTTTGCCAAGCCTGCGCTTTGGGCAATGTCGTTCACGTTGATGTTATTAAAGCCCTTTTGTAATAGCAGTTCTTGTGCAATAGCAATAATCGCTGCTTCGCGGGCTTGCTTATCTTGCTCGTTTTGGGCGCGTTTTTTGATGGTCATAGGGTCGCTTTCTGTGCTAATGACCGATAGTCATTTTGATGATTGACAAAATGACCGCTAGTCACTTACACTGTGAGTATACCAAATGACTGCTAGTCAGTAAAGGAAAAAATACGATGACCTCATGGACAGAAAATAACATCCCTAGCCAAACAGGGCGTATTGTGCTGGTAACAGGCGCAAATAGTGGGCTGGGTTTAGAAACAACGCGCGTTTTATCGGGTAAGGGGGCGCATGTGATTATGGCATGCCGTAACGTTAAAAAAGCCGAAGAAGCCCGCGATAGCATCCTAAAGGAAAACCCTGAAGCCCACCTGCATCTGATGACGCTAGACTTGGGAAGTTTGGCAAGCGCGCGCCAATTTGCCACTGACTTTCGCGCACAGTACGACCATATTGACCTGCTGTATAACAACGCGGGCTTGATGGCAATGCCTTATGGCAAAACGGCTGATGGCTTTGAGACGCAATTGGGCGTAAATCATTTGGGGCATTTTGCGCTGACGGGCTTGCTGCTAGACCTTATTATGAACGTCCCTAATAGCCGTATTGTTACCGTTAGCAGTACCGCCGCATGGTTTGGGCGTATGAACTTTGATGATTTGCAAAGCGAAAAATCCTTTACACGCTATGGCGCATACGGGCAAGCCAAACTAGCCAATGCCCTCTTTGCGTTTGAACTGCAACGCCGTTTAAGTGAGGTGGGTTCACCCACGCTTAGCCTTGCTGCACAGCCGGGCTTTGTGTATACAGAGCTACAAAAACGCGCCGTCCATGAAGGTGGGAATGGTTTAGAGGGTGGGCTATATGAATTTTTAGGGCGTGTTTTGGCGCAGCCTGTTGCTATGGGAACATTGCCCCAATTGTATGCGGGCGTTGCGCCCGATGTAAAAGGGAGTGAGTTTTATAGCCCAGAACGCTTTTACGTTTTTGGCTATCCTAAAGCCATTCGCGCCCCCAAACGCGCCTATAACACCGAAGATGCCCAACGCCTTTGGCAAATTTCAGAAGAACTAACGGGTGTGAAGTATGCGTTTCGTGCGCCTGTAATGGCATAGCTCCCCTAAAATAAAGCGCGTCCATCCGCTATCATAAGGCGCATCATTCACCCTAGTGAAAGCGTCTTATGGTATGTTGAATTTGCTCATGCTCAGTGGCGATAACAGCATCGCACGGGGCAAGGGGGGCGCGTTTGCTCACTTGCTTCAGCAATTTTCCCACTATTGGCAACGCATCGACATTCTTACCCCTACCGCCCCCGATGCCAAGCCCACCGTCCTCTTTGACCGCGTGTTTGTGCATCCTGCGCCGTATCACCGCCTCTTACAACCCCTCTTTATTCGGCAAAAAGGGCGTGAGCTAATGTCACAACGCCCTTATGGGCTAGTCGTCAGCCATGACTTCGGTTTCTTTTATAATGGTTTGGGCGCGTGGTGGCTGTTGCAGGGGAATGACATGCCCTTAGTGAGTGAAATTCACCACATCGAAGGCTACCCAATTGCAACGACGCTTCGTGAGAAGTTGTGGCGCGGCATGGCAAGATGGTATTTGCCCCAAGCTTCTAAGCGTGTGGTGGCGTTTAGGGTGGTGAATCAGCGCGAAGTCCCGCAATTTTTGAAGAGCGTGGGCGTGCCAGAACATCAAATTTTGGTCCTGTCATCACTATATTTAGAGCAAAGTATTTATCAGCCCCGCCCCGAAACCGAAAAACGCTATGACCTGCTATTTGTGGGGCGACTAAGCGCAAATAAGGGAGTGTTTACCCTTTTAGAGGCGTTTAAGCGTGTGCTAGAAACCCATCCGCAAGCGCGTTTGGGCTTACGCGGTGAGGGCGAACTGCTGGGGCGTGTGCAAGCAACGATTGCCGAAGCCAAGATGAGCGCACAAATTGACTGGATTCCACGCCAAAGCACGCCCGAAGGCATGGCGAGTGTGTATCATGCCAGCCGAATGTTGGTGTGCGCGTCTAGCGTAGAGGGCAACCCCAGAGTAACGGTTGAGGCGATGGCGTGCGGTGTGCCTGTGCTATCAACCCCTGTGGGCGTAATGCCTGATGTGATTGGCGACAATGAAAACGGCTTGCTGTTTCCTTATGGAGATAGTGAGGCGTTGGCAAGCCATATTCGCACATTACTGGATAACCCCGAACAACGACAATACTTAGCCGAGCGTGGGCGCAACGCCGTAAAGGGCTTTAACGCACAAGACACCATTCGCGCCTATGCCGAAGCGTACCAACGCCTCGCCAAAAACGGAGGCACACCATGAAACGCCTTTTGCTATTTAACCTGCGAACAGACGCAGACGACCCCATTTTGGGGTTTGCGACGCAATGGATAAACGGGCTTGCCCAACACTTTGACAGCGTAGACGTGATTACCACGCATCAAGGGCGTTTGGCGGTAGCCGATAATGTGCGCGTGTTTAGCGTGGGGCGCGAAAAAGGCTATGGACGTTTGCGCTCTTTTGCGGTGTTTTATGGGCTGCTGTTTCGCTTGCTCTTAACGAGGCGATATGTGGCGTGCTTTGCCCACATGCAACCACTCTTTGCACTTTTGGCGGGCGTGCCATTGTGGGTATTTGGGGTGCGCCAAGTGCTTTGGTACACACATAAAGAGCGCACGCGCCAGCTTGAATGGGGAACACGGCTTTCTTGGCGCGTTGTAAGCGCAGACAAGAGCAGTTTCCCTATCGATACGCCCAAACTGGTGGTGACAGGACACGGCATTAATACCGACTTTTTTACACCATCCCCTCAAACACCCCCCCCATCATTACCCCCCAAGATTGTCTATGTGGCACGCCTTACGCCCATCAAACACCAAGAAACCCTGATAAGGGCAATGGCGCATGTGGACGCGCAAGCCCACTTGATAGGGGATATTCCGCACGGTTACGATGATGCGTATAAACAGCACCTCACAACGCTTACAGAAACGCTGGGCTTGCGTGGTAAAGTGTTTTTCGTGGGCGCAATGCCCCCTGATGCCATTCAACAGGCATACTATGGCGCAACGCTGGCGGTTAATTTGTCACCGATGGGCTTGTTTGATAAGGCGGCTTTAGAAGCGATGGCGTGTGGTGTGCCTACACTTAGTGCGAACCCTGCTTTAGCAAGCCTTGCGCCCATGTTTAGCAAAGAAACCCTTATTTCTGCGCCTGATGATGTGGAAGGCTTGCTGCAACGCCTTAATGCCCTTTTGGCATTGGACAATGCACAACGCGCCAAGATTGGACAAGCACAACGGGCGGGCGTAGTGGCGCACCATAGCTTTAATGCCCTCATGCTTACGCTCTCAAAACTCTTAACGGAAAGACTATTTTAGCGGGGGTTGCTCATTTAGGCGTTTCGTCATGGCATTTAGGGAGCAAATTAATTACACAGGAGGTTACCAACGCCAACCCCTGCGAATACCTTGCCCACCTAACCCCGCTTCGTAGAATTTGGCATTTTTTCCCCTCTTTCCTACACATCCTACTAAAAACGCCGTGCTTTTAGCACACATCGTTGTAACGGTGTTGGGGCTTGTGGCATACCATTAAGCCTGTAAGCCACGACAAAACTCCCCTCACCTACCCCTAGCATAACTAGGGGATAGGAAAGGGAGAAAGCCAGAACACACACACTCACCACACATTTCTACACAGGCAACAAAAGGGGAGAAGCGATGTTAGCAAAACCACAAGAGCATCATCATATTGGGCTAGACAAAGCGGGCTTTGGAGAAAATGACCTTGATAACGTAATGGTCTACTGGAATTTATCACCATCAGAACTGTATGAGCAAGCCCTACGCAATGGCGAAGCCGACCTTACCGACAAGGGCGCGTTGCGCGTTTTAACGGGCGAATTTACCGGCAGAAGCCCCAAAGACAAAGCCATTGTGCGCCAAACTCCTTCAGAGGAGCATATTTGGTGGGGGACAGTGAACCAAGGATGCACGCCCCAAACCTTTGCAAAATTACACCAAAAGGTACTGAATCACCTTAAGAATGTGCCACAACTTTATGTTCATGATGCCAACGTGGGCGCGGATGCCACCTATCGTTTGCCTGTCCGCGTTATCAGTGAAGTGGCATACCATGCGCTGTTTTCGTGGAATATGTTCCTTCGTCTAACCGCGCAAGAATTGCCGTTTCACACGCCCGAATTTACCGTGTTGGCTGCGCCCACGTTGCAAGCCATCCCTGAAGAGGACGGCACACGAAGCAGCACCTTTATTGTGATTAACCTTGAAGAACGCCTTATTTTGATTGGTGGCACGCTGTATTCGGGTGAAGTTAAGAAGGGCTTATTTTCGGTGATGAACTATTTGTTGCCGTTCAAGGGTGTTATGCCCATGCACTGCTCGGCAAATGCCTCACAAGAGGGCGAGGTAGCATTGTTCTTTGGACTAAGTGGCACAGGCAAAACCACCCTTAGCGCAGATGCCTCACGGGTACTCATTGGCGATGACGAACACGGTTGGAGCGATGAGGGTGTGTTTAACTTTGAGGGCGGTTGCTATGCTAAAACCATTCGCTTAAGCCCAGAGGGTGAACCCGAAATCTACGCCACCACACAACGCTTTGGCACAATTTTAGAGAATGTGGTGCTTCACGATGACCGCACACCCGACTTTGACGATGCCCGCCTCACCGAGAACACGCGCTGCTCATACCCACTCGATTATATTGATAACGCCAGCCCCACAGGCACAGGTGGGCATCCCAAGATCATCGTCTTCTTAACTGCCGATGCGTTTGGGGTGTTGCCCCCCATCAGCATGCTTACCCCCGAACAAGCCCAATATCACTTTATGAGTGGCTATACGGCAAAGGTAGCAGGTACAGAACGGGGCATTACCGAACCGACAACTACGTTTAGCGCGTGCTTTGGCGCACCCTTTATGCCCCTGCATCCTAAAGTGTATGCCGAGTTGCTGGCGGATAAAATCAAGGCACATGGGGTAAGGGTGTTTTTGGTGAACACCGGCTGGAATGGTCGTGGAGAGCGCATTAAACTGGCATACACACGGCGCATGGTAAGCGCTGCGCTTAATGGCGAGCTAGACAGCACGCCTACTACCACAGAACCCTACTTTGAACTTGCCATTCCAACGAACATTAAGGGGATTCCTGACGATGTGCTTAACCCGCGCCTATCGTGGGTAGACCCGTTGGCATACGATGAGCGCGCCCTTAGGCTCTTGGGCATGTTTAGAGAAAATTTCAGGAAGTTTGACACCTAAAAACCCCATGACATTTGTCGCCATTCATTAAGTTCTGTGCTGAATTTTATAGGGATTAGGGGTATCATTAGACCTTAGTTCCTATTTTTAATTGAGTCACTTCTAAAAGGAGTTTTTAGCATGAGTCGTAAAAAAGTAACTGTCGTGGGTGCAGGTAATGTCGGTGCAACATGCGCTCATTGGATTGCCTCCCGTGAATTAGCGGATGTGGTTTTGGTTGACGTAGTAGAAGGCGTTGCAAAGGGCAAGGCACTTGACCTAGCCGAATCTGCCCCTGTCATGAAGTTTGACTTGTCACTAACGGGTGCTGGCACTACCAACTATGAACTCACAGCCGATAGTGATGTGGTGGTGGTGACTGCCGGCGTGCCTCGCAAGAAAGACCCCGTAACAGGGCAATTCCCTAGCCGTAACGACCTTGTAAAGACCAATCAAAAAATTGTTGCCGAATCGGTAAAAGAAATTGCAAAGCATTCACCCAATAGCATCATTGTCGTGGTTTCTAATCCATTAGATGCCATGTGCCACGTTGCCTTAGAAGAAAGCAAATTCCCATCTCATCGGGTGGTGGGCATGGCTGGTTCACTAGATACGGCTCGCTATAAGACATTCTTGGCAATGGAACTTGGCGTAAGCGTACGCGACATTCACGGGATGGTATTGGGTGGTCATGGCGATGAAATGGTGCCGTTGCCCCGTCATACCTCCGTGTCTGGCATCCCTGTTCGTGAACTGATTGACGAAGACCGCCTGCAAGCCATCATCGAGCGCACCCGTAAAGGTGGCGGTGAAATTGTGGGATTGCTAGGCTATAGCGGTTATTATGCCCCTGCAGCCGGCGCAATCGAGATGGTAGAAGCCATTCTCCGTGACCAAAAGCGCGTGATTCCTTCTGCGGTTTATCTTGAAGGGCAATATGGCTATGAAAAACTTTATATCGGTGTGCCTGCGGTATTGGGTGCAAACGGTATTGAGAAGGTCATTGAAATGCAATTGAACGATGAAGAAAAAGGCATGTTAGAAATTAGCGCAAAAGCCGTTCGTGACGTGGTGGCAGTGCTAGGGTACTAAGCTGAACAGGGTAGTGGGGGCATGTGTTTTGCCCCTGTGTGTGTTTCGTCAGGCGACCCCCAAAGGTCGCCTGATGTGGTTTATAAGCGAGAAAGTTCTAGGTCTGCGCGTTCTACGTCAAAGGGCATATTAAGCACAAGTGCCTCTGTTTTGGCTTTTTCAAAGAGGCTTCGCGCCTGTGACTTTTGCCCCTTACGAAGTGCCAGAAGCCCCTCACAACGCAACGCGCGCGCCCTACCAATCGGGAACACAGAGGCATACTGCTTTAGGAATTTAACGGCGTGCTCGGCTTCTTTTTTAATGCCCAGTGTTTCGCCTTTTTCCCACAGATTCAAAAAGGTAAGGGCTGCGCCCTCATAACCCGCCACACAATAAAACGCCAACGGACGCACCCCCTTACTAATGCGGTTAGACGTTTCGGCAAAGCGCAAGGCTTTATCATAGTCACCGCGCAAATAGTACGCCCATCCCAACAAGCCATAGCCATAAATGCGCTCCGACAGCGTGGGGCAATCGTGGATGAGGTTTTCGGCGTGATGCACGCTCGGCATGGGGTCGCCATCAATCATGAGCTTGTGTTGAATGTCGTTGTATAACGCCCATAGCATCGTTTGCACGTCATCACGCTTTTTAGTGGCTTCCATAAACTCGGTATTCGTGGCAAGGGCTTCGTCAAAGTTTCCCTTGTAGAGATGAACCACCATCGCAGTACTTAGGTTTGTTTCCCATCGGCGCAGGTCGCCTATGCTTTTGTTCGTCTTAATTCCTTCGTTAAGGTATGTGAGGGCTTCATCCCATTTGCCCACGCCCGTATAGTAAACACCTGCCAAGAACAATGACCACCCCAGAGAGGGCAAGTCGCCCACACGCCTAGCGACTTCAATGGCGTGCTTGCTATAGTGTTCGGCTTGCTGGTGTAATGGAACTACAGACATTAAAACGCCTAAACCCCCATAGGCAATGGCAAGTTCGGGCGAGTCTTGGTGGGTGCGTTCTGCCAAATTGACTGACTTAAAGGCGGTATTTGCGGTAGCCAAGGTTTCGTTGGCAAAGTAATAAATTTCTGCCAATTGCTCATAAATACCCGCCGACTTTAACAGGGCAAGCGCATTGCCTGTGTGCGTGCCTCGTACCCCTAGCAGGCGGTGAGACACTTGGGCGACGATTTGATACAGTGTGCTGGAAACGATACTAGCCGTTCTTTGGGGCATAGGATAGCCAAAGCCTTTTAAGGCAAGCAAAAACTGTTGACGGCTTTCTGTCATGCGCGTTTCTGTCATATACGACCGCCCCAAATGGTCGTGAATGAGGGCGCGTTCTAGGGGTATAAGGTGTTCCGAAAAGGTTAGGGCGCGTTCAAAGAAGACAATTGCCCGTGAGTGTGCGCTAATTTGTGCCGAAACAATGCCCGCTTTGGTAAGGTACTCGCACGCCTTAGGGCGGTTTTCGCTGGCTTCATAGTGGTACGCCAATTCAGACGCATAAAGCGGGTTATTGCTATATTGCGCTTCTAGTGTGCTGGCAATGATGCGGTGTTGCTGTAGGGCATCTTCTGGCGAAAGCGTATTGACGAGGTGTTCGCGCAGTTTGTCGTGGGCAAACCGCCATTTGTTATCGGCAATCTCTAACACGCTTCCACACGAAGCCAGCCACTCCTCCATATTGGTACGGGGTGCAATGGCTTTGATGAGGGGTAAATCCAGTTCACGCCCAATCAGGGCGGCTTGGCGCAAGAGTTGGAAGGCATGGGCTGGCACGCGCTCTAGGCGATTTTGGACAACGGTTTGCATCCCCCCCGCAAACACGCGATTGGGCAGGGTGGTCAAGCCGATATTGGTGAGTGCGCCCACTTCTTCGGCAAGTGCGCGGACGACTTCAACGATAAAGAAAACGTTGCCTTCGCTTTCGCGTTCAATGAGTTCTAGCACTTCGGCTTTGCGCCCATTATCACCCAAGATAGACTCGCTTAGTTGCGCGATTTCATCAGGATTAAGGCGTTCAAGGTGCAGGTGCTTCATAAATGGCAGTTCTTGGGGCAATTGAGGGCGTTCATCATCTCTATAGTTTCCTACGATGAGCAACTGCAACTTAGCGAGGTATTGCGTTAGGCGTTGTAAAACGTTTAAGCTATCGCCTGCCCACTGTAAATCTTCTAAAACAAGAAGCATGGGGCGATTTTGGCGCATAAAGAGGGCTTCTATGGTGTTAAACAGACGGTTTTTAGCGGCAATTGGTTCTATGGTGGGCGCAAGGGCTACGACACGCCCTATTAGTGTATCAATATCCGGAATGAGAGCTTTGAACACGCCTGCTTCTAGGTCGGTGATGTCGGTTTCGATGATCAGTCGGCGCAGTGCGTCACGCCAAAGCTGGTACGGTGCGCCACCTTCACGGCGGGCTTGCCCATGAAGCACGAGTACCCCTTCAATCATGGCGGACGTGCGAATTTCTTCTACAAGACGGCTTTTGCCCACGCCACTTTCACCGCCAATAAGATAGCCACTTCCATTGCCTTGTTGGGCGTTCTTAAGGGCAGTCTGAAGCGTGGTGCGTTCTAGCTCGCGCCCGATGAATTGGGCGGCTTGCAGATAGCTCTCACGGACATTGACAGTCTCTTGAATCCCAAAGTCACGAAGCAAGTGTGCGCCGTTTTGATAGCGGTCTTGGGGGTCTTTTGCTAACAAGCGTTGGAGAATGGCTTGGAAATTTTCTTCCACATCCAGCAGGCTTACATCGGGGACTTCTTGCAGAATATTGGCAATAAGCTGGTTTTGCCCTGCATTGTGAAAGGGATGTTGCCCCCTAAAAATTTGATAGGCAATGATGCCTAAAGTGTAATAATCAGAGGCAGGCGTAATGGCTTCGCCAAGAATCATTTCTGGGGACATATACGCTAATGTGCCAACGGTTTCATCTTGGGCTTCAAAGCTAAGGGTTGCCAGCCCAAAGTCTAGCACTTTTGTTTGGTCATGATGCACCAAGATATTATCAGGTTTAAGGTCACGATGAATGACGTGGTGACGGTGCAAATAATCAAGGGCTTGTGCCACCTGTTTAATGAGTTCTTGCTTAACAACGGTGCTTTTATCACTCGCATATTCTAAAATGTTGGGTGCGCCCTCTAAGTATTCCATTGCAAAGTAGGGCTGTTTATCTGCACTAAAGCCGTAGTCTAACACGCTAATGATATGGGGATGGCGTAACCCCGCTAATACACGAAACTCTTGGGCTAAAGCTCGCCTAAAGTCGGTACTTGCCCCTGTGGAGCGATTGTCGAATTGAGTAGTGTAAGGAAGGACTTGTTTTAACGCAACAATCTGACCCGTTAAACGGTCGATTGCGCGAAAGACTAAACCCATGCCCCCTGCACCCACTTGTTCTTGAACAAGATAGCGTGTATTTACCATAAGACCCTTCTTGATAGCCATCTTATGAATTATAGTCAAATAAGGCTATCTGTCATAGGGTCATAAAGGGTCATAATAATATTAAGACATCTTTTAATCAAATTGTCGGATGTTTTGAAAAGGAGTTTTACCCTAGTGGATCAACCATTTACCGCACCTTCTCATCATGATGTATTACTTTTGCTGGTTCAGCTTGCCGTGTTGCTTTTTACGGCGCGTGTTTTGGGGGCAATTGCCCAACGTTTTGGTCAGCCAACGGTGATTGGCGAAATTTCGGCGGGTATTTTATTGGGTCCTTCGTTACTAAGCGGATTTTTCCCGTTTATTGGCGAGATTGTTATTCCTCAAACCCCCGTACAAGGCTATATTTTAGAAACGATTAGCCTTTTGGGGGTGATGCTACTCTTGCTCGTCACGGGGCTAGAAACCGACTTAGGCTTAATGCGACAGCAAGCCAAAAAAGCTGTTGGCGTGTCATTAGGGGGTTTAACGGTTACCTTGCTGACGGGCTTTGTCTTGGGCATGCTTGTTCCTGATAACTTGCTGGTAAACCCGGAACAGCGCATTTTCTTTGCGTTGTTTATAGCAACTGCGTTGGCGATTAGTGCCATTCCTGTGTTGGCAAAGGTACTGATAGATCTAAATCTTACACGGCGCGATATTGGGCAAACTATTTTAGCGGCTGCCATGATTGATGATACGGTGGGCTGGATTTTGCTTTCGATTGTGGTGGGCTTAATTGGGGGCGCGTCGTTAAGTGTATTAGGGATTGTTCAATCGGTGGGGCAAGTACTGGCGTTTATTATCATTAGCCTTACGCTAGGTGTTTGGTTGATGAGACGCGTTATTGTCTTTGTGCAAGACAACATTCACACTCCGTATAAAATGCTGGGTTTGGTGTTTTTGATGATGTTTGTGTGGGGGGCGCTTGCCAGTGCGCTAGGCTTAGAGCCGTTGTTGGGCGCGTTTATTGTGGGCGTTATTTTTAGCCAAATGCCTAGCCTAAACACGGACACTATTCATACGATTGAAAGCATTACACTTGGCGTATTCTCGCCTATTTTCTTTGCGGTGGCGGGCTTAAAAGTCAATGTGTTGGGGCTGTTTACACCTGAATTGCTGCTAATGACCGTAATCGTGATTGTAGTGGCAACAGTCTGCAAGTTGCTTGGTGTTTATTTAGGGGCGCGGTTTTTGGGGGGAAGTGATCATTGGACTGCCTTCTTCTTTGGCTCTGCACTTAATGCACGTGGCTCAATGGGGATTATCATTGCGACCATTGGTCTTACTTTGAACGTTCTAACGCAAGAGATGTTTAGCATTATTGTGGTTATGGCAGTCTTTACCTCTATCATCGCGCCCTTTGGGATGCGCTATGCGTTGCAAAACATCAAGGCGGATGTGAAAGAGTTAGAACGCCTAAAGCGCGAAGAAGCTGCTCGTAGTAGCCTGATAAGCAATGTAAAACGAGTGCTTTTGCCCCTACGTGCGCGTGCGGATGCCGGCACTGCCCAAGCCGTAGAAGCCGTTTTGCTAAACAAGCTATCGAGGCGTACCACAAACTTTAGCGCCACCCTGATGACGGTTTCGGATGTGGCACAACGCGCCCAAAACACTACCTATCTTAACCAAATGGCGGGGGCGTTTAAGGGCTTAAACATTACCAATCGTGTGGCGGTGGGTGAAAGTGTGGATAACGCTATCTTGAACGAAGCCAAGCGCGACTATGACCTGATGATGATTGGTGCATCCGAAGGTGTTACCAATACAGAGATTTTATTTACGCCCATCGTAGACTATCTTGTACGGCTTGCGCCTTGTCCTGTTCTGGTCGTTCGCGCCCCTGATGTGCCAGAAGGGTGGAAGCCTACACGCATTCTTATTCCTACGAATGGTTCTTTGGCTTCACGCAGAGCGGCTGAATTAGGGTTTGCGCTTGCCACAGAGGGCGACGAAACCTTGCACATCTTACGTATTGTAGAGCTATCTGATACTAGCACCCCTGTGGATGTCAGTGGTACATTGGTGATGCGCCAGCTTAAAACGGCGTGGCAAACGGTAGAACAATTTGCCGAAATTGGCGCAGAGGTTAACACGCAAAAACAAGTTTTGGTGGGGAAAGAACCTGAAAACGAAATTTTGAGCTACGCTGAAGATAATCAGATTGACCTGATTATCTTGGGAACAAGCGTTAGCTTTGGCACAGAACGTCTTTACCTGGGACCGCGTGTGGAGCGCATCCTAAAGCGTGCCAAATGCCCCGTTTTAATCATTAACACCTAAGCACGAGCTGGGGTGGACGTAAACCAAAAATGTCCGCCCCATGTGGTGTTTAATCTGTGCCTGCCAATGATGGAGCAGGGGTGGCATTTAGGCGAGGGTAAACCGTCCACCAAATGAGCATTGGCACAAGCGCGACCACCCCCGTACCTAATAAGATGGCTGTAACGGCTTGTACGCCTAAAATGTCTATCAACGCCCCATGAATAAGCACCGTCAGAACTGTAGAAATTTCAAAGCCCATAAAGTCTAGCGAGAACATGCGCCCAAGATAGCGATTTGGGGCGGTTTTTTGTACTAAGATGGTGCTATATGTCCAATTGACAGAGCCACCCATTGCCCTAACAAAAATGCCCACACACAACCATACCAACGTTGTAGACGCACCCATCCAAAACCAACTGGCGGTAATGAGCAAAAAGCCGACCATCACCAAACGGCGCATGGTTTCTACGTTGCCATCGTTCCATCGGTTTATAACAAGAGGTCCGATAAACGCGCCAAGCCCATAAACGCTATACATAATACCCAACGATAGCTCACCGCCCGTCCCCAAAATAAATACTTGGGTAGCGATGATGGTATAGAGCGTGTCCATATTGCCGATGGTGCTACCGAGCTTGATAAAGAGCGTCCAGCGCATCATGGGGGTTTTTTGTAAGAAGCGCAAGCCATCAACAAAGCGCGTGTCATCTGTTTTTTCGTCTGTTTTGGGGGCTTCAAAGGGAACATAGCGCACCCACAAAATAATGCCACTAGCAAGTAAAAATGTTAACGCATCAAAGATAATCGCGGCTTCACGCCCAAATAATGACGAAAACGCACCGCCCAACAATGCACCTAGTGCCAGCATCACCGACCACGTAACGTTAATCAGCGTGTTGCCCCTTACAAGGTCATCGGGTTGTAACAGCGCGGGAATAATGGCAGATTGGCATGGCTCAAAGATGGCAGAAAGCGCAAACTGGATAATTGTTACCCCATAAATCAACCACAATTGCTCTGGCGAATCGGCTAATAAGAACAAAGGCACAATGAGGGCGCGTAACAGGTTACTCCAAATCATCAGCCACTTACGGTTATAGCGGTCTATCAATACGCCAGCAAAGGGGCGAACAAGTAGGGGCGCAAGAAACCGCGATAGCAAGAAGAAGCTAATCGCAAGCCCGCTTCCTTCTGTAAACTGTGCGACGAGTGCCGATAATGCCACCGTATTAAACCAATCGCCAAGCAAGCTCACCACTTGGGCAATCCACAACTTGCTATATTCAGGATTACGCCTTAGCAAGCCCACATAATCGTTCTTCACGCTATTTTCCTTTAGTGACAATAATTTTTACACTATAGCGTAAACGAGCCAAACTTGACATGACCATCTATAGCCTTTATGCTTTTCGCCTATTTAGCAATGTCTAAGAGGGATGGCTTTACATGGAAGAATGGATTAAGGTGGTTATTTTGGGCATTGTGGAGGGCATTACCGAGTATTTGCCCGTCTCATCCACAGGGCATCTGATTATTGCCTCTAACTTTTTAGAGTTAAAAGAGAGCTTGCGCGGTGTCTTTGAAATCTTTATCCAAATTGGTGCGGTAGTGGCAGTGATTGCCTACTATCGTGCCGAACTTTTGGCGCAAGCCACACAAGCCCGCACCAATGCAAATGTGCGTCACCTGTGGATGGCGATTGTAATTGCATTTATTCCTGCCGCGGCGATTGGCTTTTTGTTTAGTGATTGGATTGATGAGGTGCTGTTTAACCCCACCAACGTGGCGATTGCGCTCATTGTGGGGGGGGTGATGTTTATTGCCATTGAATACTATCAAAAACGCCGTCCCATAACCGCGCCAGAATCTGACCAAAGCCTTGAAGCCCAAACGCAGAGCATTACCTTTCGGCAAGCCATTTTTATTGGGTGTTGGCAGGTATTGGCATTGTTCCCTGGCATGTCGCGTAGTGGCATGAGCATTTTGGGGGGCATGGTAGGGGGGCTAAATCGCTCGGTTGCCACACAATTCTCGTTTTATCTTGCTATTCCTACGTTGGGTCTTGCCACGCTGTACACGCTGATAAAGAACCTTGATAGCATTAGCGCGGATGACATGGGGCTGTTGCTTTTGGGGGCGGTGATTTCGGGCATTGTGTCTTGGTTTGCTATTGCGTGGCTTTTGCGCTTCATCTCTACGCATACGTTTATTCCGTTTGGCATTTATCGCATTGTGCTAGGCGTGATTATTTTAGTGCTGATGGTTTCATAAAGCGTGCTAAAATAAAAACCATAGCGTAGATAGGAGGGAAGAACCCCATGCTTGCTACTTCAAACCTAGCGCAAGCCTTTGATGAATGGGTGGCACAACCAGAAAGGCTTCAGGAACATTGGGAGCTGATTAACGGACAAAGGATTTATAAGATGCCCTCACATCCCAAATCGTCAGCCATTGGAGCAACGATTGCCAGCTTTATTGTGGTGTATGTGCGCCAGCACAAGCTGGGCGTTGTTACGGATGCACAGGGGGGTATCAGGTATTGAATGACCGTTACATTCCTGATGTGGGGTTTTTACGTGCAGAAAAAAAAGACAGCCCCATCATCAGTGATTACTATGCCGTTGCTCCCAATTTAGCGGTTGAGGTAATTTCACCCACCGATAGCATGAAGCAATTGCTAAACAAGGTGTCGAATTATTTGGCAGCGGGAACGGTGGTCTGGCTGATAGACCCCGACGACGAAACCTTAACCGTGTATGCGCCTGCACAACCCGCCAAGATATTCGGTAAGAATAGCCAATTTGTGAGTGAGGGCGTTCTTGAGGGTTTTATACTAGAGATGAGCGCGTTATTTGAATAGCACAAAGTAGCGTGCTAAACAGGGACATTGACAGAACACAAAAAGGGGCGTGAAGCCCCTTTTTTGTTTGCGTGTGTCGTGTTGCTTTATCGCTTAGTTATTAACGGTTACGGTAATATCGCCACGATTGTTCACTTCGCTTGTTTCGTTCACTTGGTTGGTGGGGTCAATATCCACACGGATATTGTAAGTGCCTGCCGACGAGAACGTAATATCGCGGGTGAGTACCACACTTTGCCCTGCCTCTAAGCCCCCAACAACGCCCAATTCTAAGGGCGGTTCGTTGTTGATGGTAACGATAACGCTAAACTGACTCGCGCTGCCTTGCCCTACATTGGTAATGTTTGCCGAGTAGGTGCGAATGGCTGTGCCACCTGCTAACGAGATAGCGGTTTCGCCGAAGATATTTGTCACAATCAAATCTGGACGCTGTGGCGTAGGCGTATTCGTTGCGGTAGGGATGCGCGTGGGCGTGTTGATGACGTTGGGCGCAGTAGTGGCGGTGGGCGTGGGCGTTTGCTGTGATTCTACGGGAATACTAAAGCAATTCCCTGTAACGGTAACGAATTGTGCGCTACCACTTACCCAACCCACACGGTTATTCACGTTCACCTTGTACCATGTGTTGTCGGCAAGCCTAGACACCATCGGCGCAAGCGTGCCTGCCTGAAGTGTAGAAAGAATGTTGTCACCAGAAGTTGTAGAGGGTGTACTACGGAAATTTAGCCCTACATTGGTAAGCACACGGCACACGCCGTCATTAGGAATAACAGGCACATTGCCCGCGCCAGAACTGCCACCACTATTCCCCGTATTAGGGAGTGGAATGGGTGTGGGGTTAGTCACGCTTTGTTCTTGGGCTGTGATTGTAATTTCTACGGGGTCACTGGCTACTGTGCCACGATACGCTAAAATGCGCAACACAATATCGCCTGCGGTGCGTGGAGTGTAATCAAGAATAGAAGAAAGTGTCTTATCGCCTGCATTAGAAGCAGAGGACACCGTTTTAACAATAGACCCATTCGCAAAAAGCTGAACACGGGTTACACCAACGCTGTCATTGGCAATTGCGCTCACCAAAACAGGCTGATTTATGGGAAATCTGTCGCCACCATTGGGGCTAACAATGGTAACAGTGGGAACTTGTGATGAAGGCGCGGAAACAGAAGGCGTTACAATGGATTGTGGCGTGTCTGGGCGCGTGCCTAAATTACACGCCACAAGTACCATTGCTAACAGGACAAAAATCCCGCTGCGAATGAACATCAGAGGTTATCCGCTGATGGGTTCTTTGTAGATGATATAGCGTCCCATGTCGTCGCCCTTGGCGATACAGGTATCCACATCTACTTTGAACTCACTGCCGCCAGAAACCCAGCGTAGCCCTTCCTGAAGCAAACCCTGACCTACAAAGCACACTGCGCGGTCTGTTTTTCTATCCCAGCACATAGGGCAACGTTCTAGCGTGTAGATGATTTTATCTGCGCCCTCATCATACACATTAGAAATTTGATCAGAGAACTGTGAGAATATGTTTGCCATTGCAGGAACACCAATCTTGAGCTTTGCGTTTAAGGGAAGTACCTTAAATGCAAGGTCGCCCACGCCTGCCAACGCACCAAAGGCACGCAAGCCCTGTGCAAAGGTGGCACGTCCCGCCCGTAATGCCAAACCACGTCCGCCACGGGGCCCATACATTTCATCTAGGGCAATGTTTAGGGCAGTGTAATCGGCAAAATCAAACTCTTTCTCAAGATTGTCTTGCGGAAAATTGCCAATCAAGTGAGCCAAGCCCGCCAGATTGAGAATCGCTTTCAAACCATTTTCCCCCATCACTTCTTGCATGGCTTCGATGGTAATACGAGCGAATTTGTTTGGGTAATAATACCCAGCTTTTTTAATTTCGGGTGGCATGTGCCTAGCCTCCAATCAATTCAGTACGTGGGTGCTGATTGATAGCGTTTTGCAAAATCAGTCCGATGGATAGTAGTTAATTGAAGAACACAACAAATCCTATTTTAACGGTATAACGCACAATTGGCAAATGTTCTGTAGCCAATTGCTAAAATTGCTTACCCGTTAAATATGGGAATGGTCAATTCTTCGGTTTCTGTTTGTGGCAAACGTCCCTGCATTGTCCAAGGTCCCGTCCATGTCACTTCAAGATTGACGAGCTTACCCTTGTAATTGCCTTCTGCTTCAAAGTAAACCAGCTTGTTTTGAGGCGTGCGTCCGCGCCATTTGCCCTTTTGTGACTCTTCTACAAGTACCTCTACCACTTGCCCTAAGTAGAGCGCGTTGATGTCGGCAAGTACCGCCCCTTGCATTTCGTCAATCATTTCAAAACGGCGTTTCTTTTCTTCTGGTGTTACGTCATCTACCATGCGCCGTTCACTTACCGTGTTGGGGCGTGGGCTGTATTGTGCCAAATGCACCTTATCTACTTTCAGTTCAGCCAAAATATCGTACGTTCTCATGAACTGTTCTTCGGTTTCGCCTGGGAAGCCCACGATGACATCGGTATGAATGGCAACATTAGGGACAATTTGGCGAATTTTATCAATCAGTCGGCGATAGTCATCCGACGTATAACCACGTTTCATATTGGCAAGAACGGTATCATCCCCTGCTTGGATGGGAACTTCGATGTGGGGCATAATGCGGGGCAATTCTGCCACCGTGCGAAGCAGCTTTTCCGTCATCCAGTTGGGATGGCTGGTTAAGAAGCGGATGCGGTATAAATCCTCTTCTTCTGCCACCTGATGCACCACGCGCAATAAGTCGGCAAGGTCGGGACCATCGGGAACATCTTTGCCATAGCGGTCTACAATTTGCCCCAACAACGTCACTTCTCTTACGCCCTGACGTGCCAAACTGCGGACGTGCGCGGTAATTTCACCCACGCTACGGCTACGTTCTACGCCACGCTTAAACGGAATAATGCAAAATGTGCAAGCGTGCGAACAGCCATAAACAATTGGCACATGCGCCGACACCAAGCTATTTTGCTGGCGGGTGGGCAATACAATCTCGCCATCTTGAACGGCATCACGATGATACCGTGCTTGTGTTTCTTGGTCGCGCCATTCGCCTTCTTCTGTCCGAGACATCAAGAAGTTCACCATCGGTTCTGGCTCTGAGGGTGACATGAAAACATCAACAAACGGGAGTTTTTTACGCAATGCCAGCGGGTCTTTTACGCCCACCAAGCACCCCATCACGCCGATGATTTTATTCGGGTTTTCTTTTTTAAGGCGGCGCATAATTTGTAGGCGATTAAATGCGCGGTCTTCTGCGCTTTGGCGCACCACGCACGTATTCACCACCATAATTTCGGCTTCGTCCGCATCTTCTACCGCAGAGTGACCTAAACGTTCTAGTTCACTGGCTAGACGTTGCGAGTCTGCCGTGTTCATTTGGCAACCTAGCGTTAAAATATGATATTTCATGGTTAAATCCTATAAAAGTCTTCTCTCGTATTGTAGCGAAACGCACATAGCGCGTCAATGTAACAAGGGGCGTGTTTGCGCGTTTGTGAGTTTTACGATTGAATTAAGGTTAAATAACCCGACAACTCAGTGAGAAAGTCTTCTTGTCATGCGCCACAGTGTTTTGCTGTATAACCCCATTAGTACGTCAAAGGGCAAGCAACGCCTGCCCATGTCGCTTTTATCTATTGCCTCTGTGATTGCCAACGATTATGACGTGCATATTTTAGACGGCAACCTTATCGACGACCCCGCCGAAGCCATCATCCAACGCGCCAATGAAACGGGCGCAAAGCTACTGGGTGTAACGGTGATGCCGGGTCCGCAATTGCGCCAAGCGGTTGAAGTGTGCCAGCGTGTGAAAGCCCAATGCCCGCAACTGAGTATTTTGTGGGGAGGATACTTTCCTAGCAATCACTATGAAACGGTACTCAAAAGCCACTATATAGACTTCGTGATTATTGGGCAGGGCGAAACCGCGTTTAGAAAATTTGTTGATACATTCTTTATGGGCGGCAGCCTTGATGATGTGCCTTCGCTGGCATATCGTGACGATGGCATCATCAAAGTGAGCCTTCGCGCCCCGTTTGTACCCCTCAATAATTTGCCCAAATACCCCTATGATGTCATTGATATGCCCCAATACATTGGCAAAAGTTACTTAGGCGAGCGCGTGTTGTCGCATCATAGCAGTTGGGGATGCCCCTTTAGCTGTAACTTTTGTGCGGTTGTGCCATTGGCACAAAAACGCTGGCTTGCCGAAAGTGCCGACCGCGTGCTGGATGTGATGCGCCACCTAAAGCAACGCTACAACGTGGACGGTATGGAGTTTCATGATATGGACTTCTTTGTTAATGAAGGGCGCACAGAAGCTATTGCCGATGGGATGGCAAGCCTAGATATTAACTGGTGGGGCTTGGGGCGCGTAGACACCTTGATGGGCTACAGTGACCAAACCTTTAGCAAAATGGCAAAAAGTGGCTTAAAAATGGTGTTTATGGGCGCAGAAAGTGGTAGCGATGAAACGCTAAAGCTCATGAACAAGGGCGGTAAGAGTGGTATCGAGATGACCGTTGCCATTGTGGAGCGCATGAAACGCTTTGGCATTGTGCCAGAGTTGTCGTTTGTGATGGGCAACCCCCCCGACCCGATTGCCGATGTGGAGCAAACAATTCAGTTCATCCGCAGGCTAAAAGCCATCGACCCCACGATTGAGCTGGTGCTTTATCTTTACACGCCCACCCCTCAAGAAGGCAGTACGCTCTTAGACGAAGCCGTAAAGGCGGGTTTTGCGTTCCCACAAACGCTTGAAGAATGGGCAAGCCCAGAATGGTCGCAACGTTCTTTACGCCGTGACCCGCAAACGCCGTTCTCTAGTGACCCTGTAAGAAACAAAGTGCGTGACTTTGAAACGGTCGTCAACGCCTTTTACCCAACTGTTACCGATACACGCCTGAAGGGAACGATGCGACGACTGCTAAATACCCTTAGCGGCTGGCGGTATCGCATGGAATTTTACCATTCGCCGTATGAATTGAAGGCATTACAACGCGTCCTTCAGTATCGCCGCCCCGAAACTATGGGCTTTTAAGCAGTATTCCCTAAAGAGCTAAAGCGCGTTATACTCATGGGTATTGTACGCAAATTCACAAATTAGGCAGGTAAAAGACGTTATGTTACGCAAAATCATGATGATAATGAGTGTTGCTGTGTTTGCTGTGGCGTGTGGCACCGTGGCAGAACCCGTATTTAATGCTGTTGTAGAAGCCCCTGCGGATGGTGAAGCGGTGGCGGCAGTGGCAAGCCCAACGGTTGCGCCTGCAACGGCAACACCCGTTCCCCCTACAGCAACCCCCACACTAGAACCGACCCTTGCCCCCACAGAAGCCCCAACCGAAGAAGCGACCGAAGCAGCCGTTAGTGGTGGTGACATTGTGATTGGTGGCGCAGATTATGGCGCAGATGACCCCCACAAATTTGCTGTAGATAACTTTGCGGATGCGGCGCGTGGTGAAGCCCTTTTTAACCAACAATTAGAGGTGAACGAACAACAATGGGCATGTGCCACTTGCCATAGTGTTGCCGATGAAACCGTTAAAATTGGACCCAGCCAGCTAAACGTAGGGATACATGCGCTAACCCGTGTAGAGGGCGAACCCCCTTATACGTATCTTTATAACTCTATTTTGAACCCACAAGCGTATATTGTGCCAGAATTTGTGGGTATGACACTAATGCCCCATTACGGCGAGGCTGATGGCGTGCCTGCTACACTCACCAATTCACAGGTGTATGACCTTATCAAGTATTTGCTAACGCTCCAAAACTAAACCCTATCGGATGTACCTCTGGCGCGTTGGCGAAAAACCCCGATGCACGCGACAATCTATAAAAATCGGACACCCAGAAGGGTGTCCCATACGAATGCGTTATTTTATGGTGTGTAAGGGCGCACCCGTAGGGTCGCCTTCTTTCTTATGACCTGCGCCAATACGCTTCTAAATCGGTGTTGGGTGGAATGGCGACCGTATCCCCTTCTAAATCGGCGTTATTCATCATGGGCAGGCTATAGCTGATACCTGATGTCAGGGGCAACGCAAAGTAAACCGCTGTTCCTATACCCACCCGACTTTTGACCTTAATTAAGCCCCCATGCGCTTCAATGATGCCTTTGGCAATGGGCAAGCCTTGCCCCATGCCTGGCACACGAATCATTTGCCCATCAGCGTGGGTGGGCGTGCCACGATAAAATGACGTAAACAAGTACACCATATCCTCATTGCTAATGCCCACGCCATTATCACGCACGCGTAAATGCACCGCGCCGTCGATGGCATCCTTAATTTCTAGGCTAATCGTGCCACCGCTAGGCGTGTATTTAGTGGCGTTGTCTACCACATTGCCCAGCGCAAGGCGCAAACGACTTTCATCCCCTAGCACAAACAAGCCCGTTTTATCAATTTGGACGCTGAGTGTAAGAGAGGCAGCTTGGGCAATTTGTCGCCAATCATTTGCCACCGCCCACAGCAACGTTTCTACCGAGAGGGCGCGTTGGACTTGGCGGGCTTGGGCGCGGTTGTATTGTGTTAGTTCGCGCATGTCCACAATCATCTTTTGCAACGAGGCGGCGTGCCTGCTAATTTCGCGGGCAAAGTCGTTCATCATGGGTTGGGGGGCATTTGCGCCCGTTTGGGCAATCTCTTGAAGGGGTTGCTGAATGTCCTCGCTAAGTTGCGAAAGTAACTGCTCACGGGCTTGTTCTTGGCGCACTTGCTGGCTGATGTCACTTAGTAAAATTACTGTTCCTAAACGCTCGTGTGAGGGCGAAAGCACGGCGGCGGCTTGTGCGCTTAGCATTGTGCCATTGCGCTCAATCTGTTGGGGCTTACCAAGTGCATAAATGCCCGGTGCGAGTGATGCGCCCAGCATTTCATTCACCACATGCTGAAAGCCCTGCATGGCGCTAGAAAACGTGGCTTGCGCCCCCAGCAATTGGCGAGCGTGGTCATTCATAACTAGCACTTGCCCCGCCATATCTTGCACAATCACGCCACTGGGCAGGCTTTCTAGCACCGAGAATAAATAGGTGCGTTCACGGCGTTCACGGCGCAATAGCGTTCTAAAGCGGTCTTGTTGGGCTTGGCTTTCATCGGCAAATTGGTCTAGGGCTTGCCCGATTGCGCCGACCTCATCATTGGCTTTCATGCGTGTTCGGGCTTGGGGGTTACCACTGGCAAGGGCTTGAGCGGTTTCTGCCACTTGTTCTAGGCGAGCAGAGGCACGATGCACCACCCCAAACGCCACCATCACCGCCACGCCCGCCAATGTTGCCGAAAGCAACGCGGTCATTTGCCGTCCAATTTGAGTTACAAACGGGATGTTATTGGGGGTAAGTGTGGCGACTGCGCCCAGTGTGGCATCACCAAAGACAAATGGCGCAACAATCACACGGTATAGGGCATTATCAATTGTGAGGGCTGTTCTGATGGGAACGCCTTCTGTGAGGGCTTGTGACAGCGCGTTAGCGGGCAGCACTAGCCCTGCAAGGCGTTCTGTGTTGAGGTCAAGTGTGGTACTTGCCAACGTGCCATTAGGGGCATAAAACGCAATATCCGCAATGGCACTGATTTTAAGGCGTGTGAGGGCTTCTGAAAGCACTTGCCCCACCATAAGAACGCCTACGGTTTGCTCATTAAGCACCACAGGCACCGCCGTAACAAGCATGAGGTTTTCTGTGGTTAGCAAAAGCCCAGTACCTATGGTTTTTCCATCCAAAATAGCACGAATGGGGACAATATCGCCGGCGTTGGTGTTTGTGCTAACGCTGTATTCTTGCCCGCCCTGTGGCAATGTGACGCGCACCACGCCCGCCACTTCTACGCCACTGCGGTTAATGGCTACGACGGTATCAAGGTCTGCGACTTGGGCAAGGCTTTTAAGGCTATCAAAGAGTGCATCGGCTTGTCCTGCCTGTAAGGCTTCTGCAATACCCTGTGTGTAGCTAATGCGAAGGGCTTCATTGGCTTGTGTTTCGTAGAGGCGCACCGTTTCGTTTAGTACGCCTTCTGCGCTTTGCAACAGGATGCTTTCTTCACTTACGCCATAGCCCTCCGATAGCACGCTGGCGACAGCATACGCGCCTATCATTGCTACCACCATAACAGCAACCGCTAATGGAAAAACTACGCGCCACCGCAACGAAATGAAGAAGGGGTTTTCTTTGCCAAAAGGCTTTATCATCGCTTATCCTGCCGTCTTATGTGTTTGGTTAGCATGTGCCGTAGCCCCTAGATTCAAACGTCAGAGGGTCTACGGGTACATCGTTGATGCGTACTTCATAATGCACATGGGGGCCGGTACTGTTGCCTGTGCTACCACTCCATGCCAGCACGCTTCCCTTGCCCACTTGTTGCCCTGCATTAACGTTAAAACTGGTGTTGTGGGCGTAATATGTAATAAAGGACTCATTTTGAATAATCGCTAAGTAACCATAGCCAACGTCGCTCCACGCAGCATAGACCACTGTGCCACTGTGTGTTGCTAAAACGGGCGTTCCCAACGGAATCCCAACGTCGATGCCCAGATGATAGGCATGATAACGCTGTGTTAGAATGCCTTGTATAGGCAAGCCTGACGGGGCGCACCCTGCGCCACTATACGGTAATGTGCGCCCGTCTGCGCCAACAGTGGGTAATGCGCCAATAATGGGCGGTAAGGGCAGGGGCGGTGTCGTTGGGTAAGGTAGGGGGGTGGGTAACGGGGTTGCCCCCACAAAGACAAACTGTGTGTTGCCACTGTAGGGCAGGTACGCCCCCAATGATTGTACATCAGGGATAACGCCCACACGCGCCCCTTCATAGGGCGAAACGCCATTGTTTACCACGTCAAAATAGGCGGGCTGTACCAATGAAAATCGCGTGAAGGGCGTGCCGTTTAAGACGGCTTGGCGCACGTCAAAAGGCGTAAGACGCGCTTCTGTGTTGCCCGATAATGAACCCATCGTGCCAAACCCATACGCCAGCAAGCCCACCATAAGCACCAAAATAACCAGCAACGCAAAAAATGCGCTCCAAGTGCGCCAGTGAGTTTTAGAGGGTGGTGTAGGTGGTTGATGATTGTCCATAACCCCATTATATCGCATGTCTTGTTTTGTGTTGTGGTAAAGCGTTAAAGCATCTGCTATCCACACTTAACGACAATTTTACACAAGGTCACTAGCATGAGACCGTAAGAGAGTATTCGTTAGGAGACTTCATGACGCAACTTCTCGGCTATGCAGACTTACACATGCACACCACCGCCAGCGATGGCAAGCCCAGCGTACAACAAGCACTCGATTTTATCGCCCTACATCGTTCTCATTTGAACGTGATTGCAATCACAGACCATGATACACTAGATGCAAGCCTTTGGGCGTATGAACGCCGTCACTTGTACTCATTTGACATTATTACAGGTGTGGAAGTGACCAGCCGTGACGGACATATCTTGGCGTTGTGGGTGGATAAACCCATTCCTACGGGTATGAGCCTTGAGGACACCGCCCAAGCCATTCGTGAGGCGGGGGGTCTTTCGGTATTGGCGCATCCATTCCATATGCAAATGGAGTTTGTACGGCGTAATGCCCGCCGTTACTGGCGCACCCCAGAGGTGTTACTACAGGCAGGATTAAATGGCGTGGAGGTTCACAACGCCGGCATTGCCCATCCGGGGAGCAATTTAGCGGCGCGTCATGTCGCTAAAAAAGTGGGATTGGCACAGCTTGGCAATAGTGATGCCCATACACTTGGCGCAATTGGTGCCGGCAAAACGCGCTTTTTAGGGCGCACAGCTGCCGACCTACGGCGTGCCATTGAATCCGCAAGCACCAGCGCGGAGGGAACAGCATGGAACATCAACGATTACATCGAATACTTACACAAAGAGCATCAGAGGCGGGTGATGACATCTTCGGCGAAGATGACCTCGTTGGCAGTGGGTGGGGACTAGAACGCGCCCCCGTTAAGCGTGTTGCGCTAATGGCAGAAGCCTTTCTGCCTAAGGTAGACGGCGTAAGCAAAACAAGCTATCTGACAGTACGATATTTACAGCAAAGCGGGCGTGAAGTGCTTATCTTCGCGCCTGATACGTCTGTTCATGAGGTGTACGGTAGTGAAGTGGTGGCGTTGCCCTCATTTCCGCTTTCGGTTGCCCCAGAAACACGGGTTGCTGTCCCTAATGCCATCATTGAAAAGCGCATTAAGGACTTTAAGCCCGATGTGATTCACTTGGGAAGCCCTGCTATCATGTCCGTGTATGGCATGATGCTGGGGCGTGAACTCAATATCCCGGTCGTGGCAAATTATCAAACCGACTTGCCCGGCTATGCCCGCCATTATCGTGCGCCCTTATTGCAAAAACCCATAAGAGATTGGCTTCGTTATATTCATAACGGATGCCATCTTAACCTAGTTCCCACCGAAACTGTGAAAAAAGACTTGCAATCACACGGTTTCAAACGCCTGCAAGTGTGGGGGCGTGGGGTAAACCTTAATCACTTTAGCCCCACCCATCGCAATGAAGCCATGCGCCAACGCCTGCTGGATGGGCGTGATAACGACTCGCTTTTGTGCGTTTATGTGGGCAGGCTTGCCAATGAAAAAGAAGTAGAATTGCTGGTAGACACTGCCAAATTAGAGGGCGTGTCATTAGCCATTGTCGGTGATGGTTATGTGCGTGAAGCCCTAGAAGAACGTTTTAGTGGCACAAATACCCACTTTACCGGCTATCTTGTGGGGCAAGAACTGGCAGAAGCGTATGCCAGCGCGGATGCCTTCTTCTTTACAGGGGGCAACGAAACCTTTGGGCAAGTGGCGCAAGAAGCAATGGCAAGTGGGATTCCGTGTGTAGTCACCAATAGGGGCAGCGTGGGCGAACTGGTGCAAGAGGGTATCACGGGCTTTGTGGTAGACCACACCGCCCAAGCCTTTGCCGAAGCCGCCCGCACCTTGCGCGCTAACCCCACATTGCGGGCAAGCATGGCACAAAATGCCTTCGCATCTGCCCAAACACGCCCTTGGTCAGCCATCATGTCACAGCTAGAAACGCACTATAAGCACGCCCAAGCCCTTAGTAATCGCTTTAAGCATCGGGTAGGGCATAGCAATTACACGCGCACCACACGCCTAAGAAGCGCGTTTGTAACGGCTGGCACATGGCTCACTTCTGCGGTGTATAGTTTACGGTCTTCGCTGTAACGTTTTGTGAGTACAAATAAAAAAAGGGGCGGTAGGACACCTGATATTCGGTGTTCCCACACGCCCCTTTTTGCGTTTAGTTGTTATTAAACGATTGTTGGTGGTGTATCGGGGGTTGCTGGTGCTTCGCCATCAGGTGCAATAACTGGCTCGGTTTCCTCTTCTTCCACAGGTGGCAGAAGGACTTCACGCACTTCAGGAGCCATCCCAACCAGTTCTTGGGCGGATGTGCCACGCAGTTCTGCGCCAATAAGTTCATAGAAGCGTTTGCCTTCTACCACTTCTTTGCTTAACAGTTCTGCGGCAACGGCTTCTAGCTGAGCGCGATGTTCTGTAAGGATAACGCGCGTGCGTTGATAGGCTTCGCCCACAATACGCCTAATTTCTGCGTCAATGTGGGCGGCGGTTTCTTCGCTGTAGTTGCGCCCTTGTGAAATGCTATAGCCCAAGAAGGGTTGCGTTTCATTGTCGCCAAAGTTAAGGGGCCCAATGGCTTCGCTCATCCCAAATTGGGACACCATACGGCGAGCGATATTGGTTACTTGACGCAAGTCTTGTGATGCGCCTGTGGTGATGTCACCAAAGATGATTTCTTCGGCAACGCGCCCACCCAATGCTGATATGAGCTTGGCTTGTAGGTAGGTACGGGGGTAATTACGGCGGTCATCGTTAGCCGAATAGGCAGTAACACCCAAACTTTGCCCACGTGGGGTAATGGTAATTTTAAGCACGGGGTCGCCATCGCCACTATAGTGAGAGGCTACGGCGTGACCTGCTTCATGGAACGCTACCACTTTTCTCTCGGATTCATTAGAGAGGGGAGGACGTTCTGTACCCAGCACGATGCGCTCAAACGCGGTTGAGAAGTCGTTTTGCGTGAGCTTCTTTTTGTCATAACGGGCAGCGTTAAGGGCAGCTTCGTTACATAGGTTAGCAAGGTCGGCACCACTAAAGCCCACCGTTGCGCCTGCCAAAAGTTCTAGGTCAATATCATCACCCAATGGCTTACCGCGTGTGTGAATTTTAAGAATACTTATGCGCCCTGTTCTATCGGGAAGGTCAACGGTTACTTGGCGGTCAAAACGCCCCGGACGCAATAACGCAGGGTCAAGCACATCAGGACGGTTGGTGGCTGCCATCACAATGACGGTAGCACTTTGGTCAAAGCCATCTAGCTCTGCCAACATCTGATTAAGCGTTTGTTCGCGTTCATCGTTGCCACCGCCCAAGCCTGCGCCACGTTGCCGACCTACGGCATCAATTTCATCAATGAACACAATGGCAGGAGAATTGTCTTTGGCACGGCTAAAGAGGTCACGGACACGGCTTGCGCCTACACCCACAAACATCTCTACAAATTCAGAAGCGGCAATGCTAAAGAATGAACAATTGGCTTCGCCTGCCACTGCACGCGCCATAAGGGTTTTACCTGTACCGGGAGGACCCACCAGTAAAACACCACGAGGCACACGCGCCCCCAGCGAAATGTATTTATCGGGATTGCTTAAGAAGTCTATAATCTCAACCAGTTCGCGCTTTGCACTGTCCTGACCTGCCACATCATCAAACGTGACGCGGGGTGTTTCGGCGGTGTATTCACGGGCTTGGCTTCTGCCAAAACCGAATACGCCGTTCATTTGCCCTTGTGCGCGTCTGGACATCCAAATAAAGAAGCCAATGATAAGGATAAGGGGTAAGAAGTTAATGAGCAACGACAGCAAGAGGGGGGTGTTTTGAGGGGGTTGTGCCTCTACTCTGGCGGTGGGGTTGCGCTCGGAAAGCTCGCGCTGGATAAGCTCTTGACTCCCGAGGGGCAACACAGCTCTAAAGCGATCTATGGTCACTTCGCGCTCGGCAACCGTGGTAATGGTGATGGCGTTCCTAAAACGCCCCTGAACGTTGATGCCGTCGCTATCAAACGTGATTTGCGTGATATTTTCTACTTGGTTACGTAGAACAGAGTAGGGAATTTCTACCAAACCCGTGTTGCTACTGTTATTGCTCATAATGCTGCTAGACGATAAAACAATCCAAATGAGGAAAAACAGCAAAAGGGCGGGCCAAAGCCAACGCCGCCAATCTTGGGGTAACTTGGGGGGCTGATTGCCACCGTTGTTGCCGTTTTGATTGTTGCCACCGTCCTGATTGGGATTTGGTTTCTTGTTGTTTGGTTGCATCACGATACCTTAAACCCAAATGTCACTAATTAAAACTATTATAGCGCATTATACGTTAGAAAACTGATAGCGTTTGCTCAGATAAGCATAAATGAAAACGAGATGCTCATTTGTCATGCGGTGGGGCAAGCGGTATAATACAGACAAGTTTTGTAACCAGAGAAAATAACCATGAGCGACCAACCGTATCAACCCATAGCCAGTGATGATGACGTACAAAAACAACCCTCCTCACCTTCTGAAGTGGTAAAAAAGGTGATTGGGATATTGCGTACAGACGAAATGCGAAGTGTTACTTCTGAAGAAATGCCCCCTACTGGGCGAAGCGCGCGCCCTGATGAAGTGGCTTCTACCAGAACACGCCAAGAAACGTCCCTTACTAAAACAGAAAAGCCCCTGCAATCGGTGGCTTCGCGGGAAGTGCCAAAGCCTGTTTCTTCCTCCTCCTCATCACGCACAGAGGACGTGCCAACACCGCCCCCGTGGGCATTAGAGCAATTTTTTAACGGTGAGGTTGACCTTGACCTTGAACTGAATAAACGCATGCCGAACCTGCCCATGATGTCTACGTTGCAGTTTCGCACGCTAGGCGCAAACCCCCAACGCCATATTGCCACGCTCACCACCCAAGACAACAGTGCTTCGTTTCTCATTGAAACCGACCAAAGCACCAAAGTAACGCATTTTTCTTTTGTGTTGGGCAGTATGCTAACCCTACGTTTTATGATGGATGAGCTAAGTGATGCAGATAGAACGCGCTGGATGGACTTAATGCGCCGTGATGGGGGCGGACTATCGTTTTTGTGGGGGGTAAACCGTTGGACACGCGATTATCTTATCTGCGTGAATCGGCGTCACCACACAAACATTTTTGCCTTTTCACCCAATCGTTTTGAGGCGGGTGTGCGCGTGACCGCGCCCATTATGAAGCAACTGACGGCGTGGCTCCATAACGCATGGACAAAACCGATAACGCCCGATGACCCCGACAAACCTATTTTAACTTGGTAGAGAAAGTGACCGTTTTTGAATCGTTTACAGCACGAAACAAGCCCGTACTTACTTCAACACAAAGATAATCCCGTTGATTGGTATGCGTGGGGTGAAGAAGCCTTTTCGCAGTCGAAAGCCCAAAACAAGCCCATCTTATTAAGTGTGGGCTATAGTGCATGCCATTGGTGTCATGTGATGGCGCACGAAAGTTTTGAAGACCCCGAAACCGCCGAGATGATGAACCGCCTGTTTATCAACGTAAAAGTTGACCGTGAAGAACGCCCCGACATAGACGATATTTACATGCAGGCAGTTATGGCAATGCGCCGTAGTGGGGGCTGGCCCATGACCGTTTTCTTGTTCCCTGATGGTCGCCCGTTCTACGGAGGCACATATTACCCCCGTGAACCGCGCTATGGGATGCCGTCTTTTATGCAGGTGATGGACGCGGTGTATGATGCCTATGTGAACCGCCATGATGAACTAAGCGAACAAGCCGACAATTTAACGTCATCGCTAGACCGCGCTTTTTTGCGGTTGGATGATGTGAGTGATGACGGTTTTAGTGAAACCCTCTTAGAGGCGGGCGCAAAGGGCTTGCTGGCAGACTTTGACGAAATTAACGGCGGCTTTGGAGGCGCACCTAAGTTTCCTAACCCCATGAATTTGGCGTATTTACTGCGCTTTGCACACCACACACAGCGCGATGATGCCCTGAGTGCCGTGTCCTTTTCACTACAAAAGATGGCGCATGGCGGTATTTATGACCATGTGGGCGGTGGATTTCACCGCTATGCCGTAGATGAGGTTTGGCTAGTGCCACACTTTGAGAAGATGCTGTATGACAACGCCCAATTAAGTCGCTTATATGCTCAAGCGTATCGGGCAACAGGGAATGAGGCGTTTAAGCGTGTGGCGTGTGACATTTACGACTATGTGCTACGCGAGATGACTGCGCCCGAAGGCGGGTTCTATAGTGCTACTGATGCCGATAGTGAGGGCGAAGAGGGCAAGTTTTTTGTGTGGACAATTGATGAGTTAGAAGCGTCACTTGCGTCTCTTAGTGCCACACTCCCCAATGCCAGCGAAATTGCCATAGAGTATTTTTCCATGTCACGGGGGGGCAACTTTGAGGGAACGAATATCCTTAATATCCCCACCGAACCCAGCGTGGTTGCTAAACGCCTTAGCATGCCTCTTGAAGAATTAGAGAGTGCAATCCAGCAAATTAAGGACAGGCTTTACGCAACCCGCACGAATCGCCCGTTCCCATTGCTAGATGACAAGGTGATTACGTCATGGAATGGCATGATGCTTGCCAGCCTTGCTGAAGGCGCGCGCTTGCTCAATCGTCCCAACTATTTAGGGGCAGCCGAGCGTGGCGGAGACTTCTTTTTGAATGACATTATGGCAAGTGATGGGCGTTTGTTTCGTACGTCTAAAAATGAGGTACACAAGGGCAATGCCTATTTAGAGGACTATGCCAACCTGATAGATGCCTTCTTAGAACTGTATCAATCTACGTTCTTAGGCAAGTGGTTTGTGGCGGCGCAAAAGCTGGCAGAATTTGTGTTGGCGCACTTTTTAGCCGAAACGCAAGATGGCTTTTTTGATACCAGTAACGACCACGAGCAACTCATTGTGCGCCCCCGTAGCCTACAAGATAACGCTGTTCCTAGTGGCAATAGCATGATGAGCAAGCAATTATTGAGGCTTTTTGCCCTAACAGGCAACCCCACCTATGAAGAAGTGGCACGCAACGCGCTTCGTCCTTTATTGCCTGCCATGCAACAATACCCCCAAGCTTTTGGCGAAGCCCTTAACGCGGTGGATATGCTGGTGCGGGGCGCGTATGAAGTGGCACTTATCGGCAATCCCACCCAAGCCCCCACAAAGGCATTGTTGGCGGTACTGCACGAAGGCTACTATCCTAATGCCGTTGTCGCGCTGGCGCGTGAGTCTATCCAAGACAGCGAGAAAGAGCCAATTGCGCTTTTGCACCATCGCCCCCAAAAAGACGGACAGCCCACAGCGTATGTTTGCAGGCATTTTATTTGTGCAAATCCTACAACATCGCCTGCGGAACTTGAAAGTCTCTTGCGTGTTTAACTAGATAACGTTATGGTTGTGTGCTGTAAGATGCACCAGCTGCAACATTGAAGATGAGAGAGACCTAAAACTAGGAGAACAATCATGGTGAAACCGGTGGCAACGGTGAACGTGATGCCCAAATTACCTAAGGCATTGAGCCGTTTAGAAGAATTGGCTTATAACCTCCGCTTTACTTGGGATCATGAAACAATCAGCCTTTTTCGTCGTCTTGACCCCGACCTATGGGAAAAGACCCATCACAACCCCGTTTTAACGCTAGGGCTAACCAGCCAAGAGAAGTTTGAAGCGTTCAAGAACGACCCCGCTTATATGGCAAATTTAGAGCGCGTGCTTGCCGATTTTGATGCCTATCTACAACCCAAAAAGACATGGTACACCGATAAGTACCCCATCACTGGCAAAAATAATAAGCCTGTCATCGGCTATTTTTCTATGGAATTTGGCTTGGGCGAAAGCCTTCCTAATTATAGTGGTGGCTTGGGTATTTTAAGTGGCGACCATCTAAAGAGTGCCAGTGACCTTAACATCCCGTTGGTGGCGGTGGGCTTGCTGTATCAAGAGGGCTACTTCCAACAATACCTGAATGCCGATGGTTGGCAACAAGAGCTATATCCCATTAACGATTTCGCTAATATGCCCCTTAAGCTAGAACGCGATAAGAACGGTGAACCCCTGCGGATTGACGTACAATTGCCCAATCGCAGGCTGTACGCCCAAATTTGGCGCGCGCAAGTGGGGCGCGTGCCATTATTCTTGCTGGATACTAATATCCCCGAAAACCCCCGTGAAGAAGACCGTAGTCTAACAGACCGCCTATACGGTGGCGATAAGCGCACCCGTATTCGCCAAGAAATTGTGCTAGGGGTGGGCGGTATTCGCGCCCTAGAAGCCTTAGGCTTGCGCCCAACTGCTGTTCACATGAACGAAGGTCACAGCGCATTTTCGGCACTAGAGCGGATTCGCTTGGTGATGGGTGAAAATGGTTTGTCTTTCTCCCAAGCGAAAGAAATTGTGTCTGCCAGTACCGTCTTTACGTTACACACGCCTGTTCCTGCGGGCTTGGAACGCTTTGGCTATGACCTGATAGACGAACACTTTGTGGAATATATGAAAGAACTCGGCTTAACACGCAACGAATTTCACGATTTAGGGCGCGAAAACATGGGAACATACGACTTGTTCTCTATGTCTGTAATGGCATTAAAGATGTCCTATGGCGCAAATGGTGTGGCAAAGCTTCATGGTGAAGTAAGCCGTGAAATGTGGCAATGGATGTATAAGCAAGTGCCGGAAAAAGAAGTGCCGATTGAAAGCGTTACCAACGGGATTCACGTTCAAACGTGGCTTAGCCGTGAAATGGGAACACTTTATGACCGTTACCTAGACCCCGCATGGCGCACCGAAGAATGGCGCAAGGATGTTTGGGAAGGGGTGGACAGCATTCCTGATAGTGAGCTTTGGCGCACTCACGCTCGCCGTCGTGAGCGTTTGGTGGCATTTTGTCGCACTAAGCTAAAACAACAATTGTTGAACAGAGGTGCATCACAATCAGAAATTGCGTTTGCTGATGAAGTGCTAAACCCCGACGCACTGACCATTGGGTTTGCGCGCCGTTTTGCCACTTATAAGCGTGCAACGCTCATTTTCCAAGATTTAGACTTGCTAGACCGCCTTGTAAACAACCCCGACCGCCCCATGCAATTTATTTTTGCGGGCAAGGCGCACCCCCACGACAACGAAGGTAAGGCGTTTATTCGTGAAATTGTGCGTGTTGCAAGTATCCCCAAGTTCCGTAATAGCATCGTGTTCTTAGAGAATTACGATATGAACGTGGCGCGTTACTTGGTGCAGGGTGTGGATGTTTGGTTAAATAACCCCCGCCGTCCTAAAGAAGCCAGTGGCACCAGTGGCATGAAAGCCATTTACAACGGCGTACTCAACTTTAGCATTTTGGATGGCTGGTGGGCAGAAGCGTACACGCCCGAAGTCGGCTGGGCAATTGGCAATGGCGAAGAATATGACGAAGCCTTTGCGCTTGACCAAGACCGCATCGAAAGCCTTGCGCTGTATAATGTGCTAGAAAAAGAACTTATCCCCACATTCTATAATCGTGGGCGTGATAGCCTGCCCCGTGAGTGGATTGCCAAGATGAAGAACGCCATCCGTGAATTAGCGGGTTTCTTTAGCACGCATCGCATGGTGCAAGAATACACCGAAGCCTATTATATGCCCGCGCATGAACGCGCTCACAAAATGACCACCCCCAAACTGGAAAATGCGCTTCCCTATGTGACATGGAAAATAAGCCTGCCACAACAATGGAAAGCCGTCCGTGTATTGGCGGTGAATGTGGATGATAAAGCCGTAAAAGTGGGCGCAAAGAGCGATATTACCACACGCATTGAGCTAGGTGAGCTAAAACCGCAAGATGTGCGCGTTCAGCTTTACTACGGCACATTGAATACACGCGGTGACATTGTGAACGGTGAATCGGTGGATATGGAGTTATCAGAAAGCAATAACGACGGTTCTTATACCTTTAAGGTGGCACATAAGTATGTGAACACTGGCGAACAAGGCTTGTCTGTGCGTGTAATGCCCCACCACGAATTTTTGGCAAGCCCTTTCCAAACGGGCTTAGTGACTTGGGCATAGCTAAGCAGGGCTTGATGTAAAGCCATTGTGCCAGGTTATAAAAAGCGAAGGGGGGCAGTTCATAACGAACTGCCCCTTTTTTGATTAAACAATGACCACAGAATTATCGCCGTTATAGGGGTTAGGGGCGTATTTATCCGCGTCCCAGTCGTTGTGCCAAATGGTGTTGTTTACCAAGTAACGAAACTGATACTCTTTGCCTGCGTCCAAGGACAAGGTGAGCTTAAAACGCCCGTCTTTAAGGGCTTCCATTGGATGAGATTTTTCGTCCCATTCGTTAAAATCGCCTACTAAATGCACCATTTCGGCTTTTAGTTCGGGGTTGGTATGAAATGTGACCTTGCACTTCTTGCCGCTCTTGTCGTATTGCTTCTTTAGCATGGTGTTTTTCTTGCTCCATCTTGTGAACGAAAGTGTGTGTGTAGCGCGATTTTAGCACACTCTGTAACGCCCATAGTAGGGGAGGATATATGTACAAAGCGCGATACCCCTCTATCGGATTGAGCGTTCATCTGCTAAATTAGGGGCGCAATGACCCGCAATTCTGCCTTTAGAAATGGAATCTCTTTTGAACATCCGCAAAGATAAATTGATTATCGTAGACCTAGAAGCCACCTGTTGGGAAGGCTATCATGCCCCTAAAGGACAAACCAACGAAGTCTTAGAGATTGGCGTTTGCCTACTCGATATGACCACGTTTGAAATTACACAAAAGCAAAGCCTGTTAGTGCGCCCCACCGAAAGCATCATTAGCGAGTTTTGCACGCGCCTCACCACCATCACCCAAGACCTTGTAGACCGCGAAGGCATGGCGTTTAGTGAAGCGTGTGAACGTTTAGAAACAGAGTACGATTCTTCTCATCGCCTTTGGGGCGCGTGGGGCAGCTTTGATTACACGCTAATGAGCCAACAATGCAAACGGCGCAACGTGCGTTACCCGTTTATCAAGCAATACGTCAATTTTAAGCGCGTATTTCAAGATACACACGGCAAACGGTTGGGCTTAAAATTTGCCCTAGAAGCGGTAGAATTACCCCAAGAAGGCACAGCACATCGTGGGCATGATGACGCTTATAACATTGCTGCATTGGTAAGTTATATGGTACAAAAACATGGCGCGGGCTTCTTGCGCCGTCATGGGTGGTAACAATGATGGGGGGCAAATGACACAATGAACGATAACCGACAAAGCGCACAAGATTACTTTAGAGCGTTGCTGCTTACCGTAGCAGGGCAGGCATTTGGGGCGGCGGGCTATGCGCTAGATGACAACCCCATTCGCACTATGGGGGGCATGATACGCTGGCAAAAACCTCTCACGGATGACCTGTGGGGCTTTATTGACTACCAAGTGCTTATTTACACGCCCAATGCCTATGCTTCTGAATCGTCCTCGCGTTTTCGGGTGTCCCTTACACGCACCCCCTTCAATGTACCCAAACCGAATAAACATCCGCGTTATTTTCACAGCACCCTTAGTCAATTGGTGGTGGGTGACTTCGGCGTTAATATCTTACCCAATGTTGACCATTGGTGGACGTTTAACGATACGACCTCATTGGGCAAAACGTTGGCAGAATCGGGGTATTTGGTGGTGGGGTACGGCATTCCGTTTTTAGAAGGCGATTTATTGCCCCCACAGTAAGCTCATTGTGAAGAGCGTAGGGATGACGTGGGGCAACTGTGAATTGACACACGCCCTTACACTTTCGCATAATGCCTTTACCCATTGTATAGACATTAGAGAGCCTTATGCGCGTAAAAACGTTCTTCTGGGCAGGGGTGGTGTGCCTTTCGGCGTGTAACATGAACAATACGCCCTTGCCCACGCCCAACGATAGCAACCAAATTTTTATTACTGCCACGCCAGATTTACCCACACCCGATGCCGAAGGCGTGATTTACATTACTGCCACGCCACAATCGCAAGAGGGCTTACCCGCCTTGCCCAATAATTCTGTGGTAGAGGTGGCACAAGTCGTTGCCAGCCCTGCGCCCGCATTGCCTTCCCTTACACCCACACCCTATCAGCAACCTGTAGAGGCAATGGCACGCGCCAAACAAGAATTGCTTAACGGCTATTTTGAGCAAGCCACACGCACCTATACCGATATTCTGACACAAGGCGACCAGCTCTCGCCTGAAGTACGAGCAGAAGCGGCGTTTCGTCTGGGGCAAGCAGCCCTACAAGAAGGCTTGTTTACCGAAGCCCTTAATGCCCTCAACACGCTCATTAGCCTATTCCCCAATGATCAGCGCACACCACAAGCCTATTTCTTGCGTGGAGATGCTCATTTGGGCTTGTCACAATGGCAAGAAGCCCTAAACGACTTTACACAATACCTCGCGTTGCGTCCTAATTTGGTAGATAGCTATGCGTACGAGCGTATTGGTGATGCCCAGCTTGCATTAGGGCAAACGGACGGCGCACTTTCCAGCTATGAATTGTCTGCCAATGCCAGCCGTTCTTTAGTGCCACAACTGGCACTAAGAGAAAAAGTGGCACAAATTTTGCTGACCTATGGGCGTGATGCCGAAGCCATTGCCCAATATGATGCCATTCTAGCGGTTGCCCGAAACGCCCCTTATCGCGCTAGTATTGAGCTACAGGCGGCGCGTGCCATGCTCTTAACCGACCCCTCACAGGGCATGATGCGTGTTCGGGCGGTGTTTGATAATTACAATAGCACCCCAAGCGCGTATACCGCCATGAGCATCTTGCTTCAAAACGGCGTAGCCATTGACGGGCTATCACGGGGGCGCGTGGCGTATGCCCAACAGGACTATGTGCAAGCCATCAACGCGCTGAATGAGTTTACCTCTGCGGTGACATTAGATAGCATCCCCGCCGATTTGTATCTTACGTTAGGGCGTGCCTACCGTGAAATTGGCAATAGTGAGGCGGCGGTGGTGGCGTTCCAAACCATCATCCAAAGCTACAAGAACGACCCGCTCTTTGGCGATGCGCTATTAGAACAAGGGCGCACGCGCTTTTTAGCAGGGGACATCCCCAATGCTATTAACACTTATTTGAGTATCGCGCAGACCTACGGCTACTTAGAAGCTACCGCTTCTGAAGCCATGTGGCGGGCGGGCTATTTATACGGCACAAACGACGACCCCATCAAAGCCCGTGAAACGTTTATTTCTTTAGCAAATCAGTATCCTACCAGCGAATGGGCAAGCAATGGCTTGTTGTTGGCAGCTTCGGCAGCCGTTAGTAGCCAAGATTGGGCGGTAGCGGAAAATTTGTATGGGCGAATTTCTGCCATTAGCACCGGCGCAAATAAAGCGGCGGCGTATTTATGGGTGGGACGGCTTGCCCGTGAACGAGGGGACATCCGCGCCAGTGACGAGGCATTACAATTGGCGCGTGCCGCCTCTCCTGACAGCTATTTTGGGGCGCGCGCAACGGATATTTTGAACGGCGTAGAACCGTTTACTACCCCTGCACAGGTGCGCCTTACGTTTGATGATGTGGCAGACCGCGCCACCGCTGACGCATGGATAAGACAGACGTTTAATGTGCCTACGGACGTGGATTTAAGCCAATTATCGCCCACTCTACAAACCGATACCCGAATGGTAAGAGGGCTGGAACTGTGGGAATTGGCAGCGTATAGCGAAGCGATTGCTGAATTTAACGGCATCTTAGAAGAAGCCCGCACCAGTCGGGACGGCGCAACCTCTTATCAATTGGCGATTGTGCTAAAAGAGTTGGGCGCGTATTACTCCTCCATCGTGGCAGCCGCTGATGTGATTGTGGCTTCGGGCGTACTTACATTGGATGCACCGCGCTATATTGCCCGTATGCGTTACCCCGTGTATTTTACCGACCTTGTGACGCAAGAAGCCTCCAAGTATGGCTTTGACCCCCTGATGCTATTTGCACTGATGCGCCAAGAAAGCCTATATAACACGAGCGCAGTAAGTAGTGCTGGCGCAACGGGCTTAACGCAAGTGATGCCTGCGACAGGGCAATACATCGCGGGTAAAATTGGCTATGGTGATTTTAATGCCAGTGACCTCACGCGCCCCCATGTGAGTGTAACGATGGGGGCGTTTTACATTGATGAGCAATTGCGCTTGTTTGATGGCAATGTCGCAGCAGCCCTCGCCGCATATAATGCCGGTCCGGGACGTGCTTTAGACTGGGTGCGCCTAAGTGGGGGTAGCCTAGATGCCTTGATGCTAACGATACAATTCCAAGAAACACGCACATACTTGGAGCGCATCTATAGCCACTATGCCATCTACCGCACGCTATACGGTGGCTAAACAACATTTGTTGAACACAGCCACACCACACCAGAGAGAGGCTCGCTTGTTTTTACGCACACGGCAATTAGAGGATGGGGTGGCGATGGTCGTCACCGATTTACACGGTTCTTGGCACGCCTATCAACAAACCCTTTCACGCTTTTTTGCCCATCATGAGCGGGGGGAGGCGCACCGCCTTATTTTTTGTGGGGATGTGGTGCATGCGCGCCGTCGGGGTGATGACGATGCCAGCCTAAAAATACTTCATGACATCATGCGCCTGCAAGCCGAATGGGGACAAGAGCGCGTGATGCTTTTGTGTGGCAACCACGAAATACCGCACATTTACGGCACAACGCTTTCACGGGGCGACCATGAGTACACGCATACCCTAGAGTGGCAACTGCAAAACGCAGAAGCCACCGCACCCTATAAGCGCGAAGAAGTGCGCCGATTTTTGCGTGGCTTGCCGTTTTATGTGTGGACGAAAGCAGGGGTAACGCTAACGCACGCGGGAGCGCCGCCCCATTCTGAACTGCAAGATACCCTCATGAACTTGCTCACGTTTGACCATGACGCGGTACTACGCCTTGCTGATGACCAACTCAAACGCTACGACATAAAGCACATGACGAAGGATGCTAATTACGTGCGCCAAGCGCGTCAATTTTTGGCGGTGCAAAATAACAAAGACCCACGCCTAACCGAACTACTGCGCGGACAACTGATTAGCCAAACGTCTGAAGCCTTTGGCGAATTGTGGAGTGCGTTCTTTGGGCATAATGAAAGTGACAGTGGCTTTACGGTGTACTTGGCGGATGTGGAGAGCTTTTTAGCGCAAACCAGCACGTTTAGCCCTTATCCCCAAGCGTTTTTGGTGGCGGGGCATGTAACGGTACGTGCTGGTGGGTATCAGTGGGTGGGGGGAAAACACTTACGCATTGCCAGCTACGCGCACGCTACCCCCCTAGAAAAAGGGCGGTATTTACTGTTTGATTGTGGTGCGCCTGTGAAAAATGCAAAGGATTTAGAGGCAGGCTTGCGCCCGTTGTTTAACTAATACGCGCGGTTTCGGCATAGAGTCTTCATCCTTGCCGACGAATAAAAAAAGGGCTTGGCACATTGCCAAACCCCTTAATGGTTTTATTCTTCGATGATGACATCACGCTTGCGCTTGTAGTCGAGGGTGTCTCCCAGAGGGTCTGGGCCCTCAGGCATCACAATCCATAGCACGATGTAAGGGATAAGCCCAACGCCCGTAAACATAATGAGCAAGACGGTAATTAGGCGAACTAAGGTGGGGTCTACATCAAGATATTGTGCAATGCCCCCGCATACGCCACCAGCAAACTTGTTGGTTGTAGAACGATAAAGACGCTTGTTCATGTCAATTTCTCCTTAGTGAGTTTTAGTTATGCGCTTATGATAGATAATACGCACGCCCTTCAAAAAGGTTTCAAGATTGCTCTTGAATAAATTTGTCTACGTTATCTATCAACGCCAAAAGCACATTATAGATAATGGGGCAAAGGCTTGCACCATCAATCATATCGTCTAAAAGCCACCGAAAATCGGGTGTAAACGCGGGGTAATCACGGCAGGTTTGCGGACGATGGGCATAGACTGTACAGCGTGTGCCATTCAAAAACGCGCAAGGCTTGTGGTGAAATTTGCCCCATTCGCCCATCGTATGCGCCACTTCGGTATCTACATAGCGCGTCATGATGTCCTCAAAGCGGATGTGCAAGCCTGTTTCTAGGCGTTCTACGTCACCCTCTTCCAAATATACATCAAGGGCTTTGCAACAGTTGCCACACTGAGTACAGTCTATAGCACGGATAATGGGCGTGGCGATACTCATCACCCACGCATCTACTGTTGCATCGTCTAGGTCATCGTCTAGCTGTAGCTGATGGCGTAGAACATCAAACGCATCGGCGCGGGTGTGGGCGAGTTCTGGTAGTTGATGAGGCGTGGTGATGAGTGGGCGCACGCGAAGCCGTCCTTTTATGCGCTATTTAGCCTAAGTGTGCATTGATAAAGGTGGGGTAGCCATTCACAAATTCGGCGATGCCCAGCCGTTTTTTGCCTTCTAACTGTAACACTATGGGATGAAACACCCCTTCGCCTGTACCTATAGAGAGCAGTCCGCTTGCCCACCCCACGCGCCCCGCCGAGAGCCTGCCGTTACCGACTGCGCCCTCTAAAATTTTAAGGGTTTTGCCTTCCCATGTGGTAAAGGTGCTGGGCCACGGCGAAAATGCCCGTACAGTGCGCTCTATTTCTACGGCACTTTGCTTCCAGTTAATGCGCCCGTCCTCTTTTTGAATTTGAGGGGCGTATGTTACCCATGTTTCGTCTTGTACTTCGGGTGTAATCTCCCCATTGATGTAATCGGGCAGGGTGTCTATCAGCAATTCTGCGCCGATCTGGGACAGCGTATCGTGTAGGCTGGCGGTTGTGTCGTTAAGGTCAATGTGAACGGCGCGTTTAGAGAGCATTGCGCCCGTGTCTAGCCCTTCATCCATTAGCATAATGGTGATGCCCGTTTCAAAATCGCCCGCGCGGATTGCCGCATGAATGGGCGCAGCCCCACGCCAACGCGGCAACAAAGAGCCGTGTACGTTGATGCAGGCGTGTTTGGGCATGTCTAGCACACTCTTGGGTAAAATTTGCCCAAAGGCTGCCACAACAATCAGTTCTGGTTGCCATTCACGCAAGGATTCTACGGATTCTTTGGCGCGTAGCTTTTCGGGCTGTAGTACAGGGATGGCGTTTGCCCGTGCTAATAGCTTAATGGGCGGTGGCGTAAGCTCGTTTTTGCGCCCTGCGGGACGGTCGGGCTGGGTAACAACACCCACCACATCAAAGAGGGGGTGTTCGATAAGGGCTTCTAGGGATGGAACGGCAAACATGGGCGTTCCCATAAATACAGTACGAATCATACGATGCACGCCTTTTTTTGAACCTGCTAAACTGGTACTATTTGGTGAGATAAATTCTAGTCGTCACGACTATTGATTGTAGTGAGAATGTGTTCTTATGTCTACGATGCTTAAAGAATGGCAATTATTACCTGTCGCACCCCTGTCACTGCTTCGCAAATATAAAGATATTAACCCCATTGTGGCGCAAGTGCTGTATAACAGAGGGCTGATAGACCCCCTACAAGCCGCTCATTTTTTATATGATTTGGAGTTTAGCCCTGCAACCTACTCGCCGTTTATCATGAAAGATATGGGCTTGGCGGTGGGGCGAATAAGGCAAGCCATTAAGCGCAAAGAAAAAATAGCCGTTTACGGTGACTTTGACGCGGATGGCGTAACATCCACCGCGCTAATGATGCAGGTGCTAACGGCGTTTGGCGCAAATGCGATGGCGTATATTCCTAATCGCGTTGATGAAGGGTATGGCTTAAACACGCCTGCCTTACAAAAATTAGCGCATGAGGACGGCGTAAAGCTGGTGATTACCGTTGACTGTGGCATCCGTAGTGTAGAGGATGTGGAAGCAGGCAAACTGGCAGGGCTGGATATTGTCATTACCGACCATCATTCGGCGGGCGCAGAAATTCCGAAGGCGTTTGCTGTGGTAAACCCCCAACAAGCCGACTGCAAGGGTGATAAAACGCTGGCGGGCTGTGGTGTAGCGTTTATGGTGGCGTGTGGCATGATGATGAAGCACGCCGAAGAATACGGCAAAGACCGCTTGCCTAGCTTGCGCCTGTCGGATTTGCTGGACTTGGTAGCCATTGGCACGGTGGCAGACGTTATGAAACTAAACAGCCCGCTGAACCGAATTTTAGTGACGCATGGCTTAAAAACCATCAACGAAGGGCGACGCTTAGGGCTTAGGGCATTGGCAGAAATTAGTGGACTAAAGCAAGGCAGCGTAACGGCAATGGATATTGGTTTTGCGTTTGGACCGCGCATTAACGCGGCAGGACGGCTAGAGAGTGCGCTAACGGCGTATGAATTGCTATCTTCTAGCAACGAAGGCGAAGCTAAAGGGCTTGCCGAGAAACTGCAAGAACTTAATCGTAAACGCCAAGACCTTACCCGTGATGCCCAACAGCGCATTAGCCAACACATCCAAGATACGGGCGCAAACCGCGAACAGCTGATATTTGCCCAAGATGACCACGTACCGCCCGGCATTGTGGGTTTGGTGGCGGGCAGGCTGACCGAAGAATACTATCGCCCCTCTATTGTGCTAGAACGCGGTGAGGGCGAAAGCCGTGCGTCTTGTCGTAGTATTCCAGAGTTTCATATTACACAGGCGCTAGATGAGTGCGGCGATTTGCTTTTACGGCATGGCGGACACGCGATGGCAGCGGGCTTTACGGTGGCGAATGAAAACGTAAACGCGCTGTATCAACGCCTGCTTCAAAAAGTGAAAAAGGCGTTGGACGGGCAAGCACTACTCCCTAGAGTAACTGTAGACATGGAACTGCGTTTGCGCCAACTGACGGTGCAATTGGCAGAGGACTTACGGATGCTAGAACCTACAGGACACGGCAACCCTGCGCCCTTGTTTATGACGCGAGGCTTGGATGTAGTGGATGTGCGAACTGTAGGTAACGATAACCAGCACATTAAACTTAAACTGCGTGGCGACAATCAGCCGCCCATAGATGCCATCGGCTTTGGCTTTGGTGACTGGGTAGACACCATGCCCAGCACTATTGACGTGGTGTATCACTTAGAGATTAACGAGTGGCAAGGGCGGCGTAATTTGCAAATGCGGATAGAGGACATGCGTCCTTCGGAGGGCAACTGATGACGAAAAGAGCGCGTTTTATAGTGGTTGTGGTGGCGTTGCTAGGGGTGATGACGGGCGTAAACGCGCAAACCGTCAACCGTAGCCCATTTGGGATTGTGGAAGGGTTTTGGTTGCCAGAACGCGCCTGTGAGCTAGGGGTGGGGTGGGAACGCATTATCTTTAACTGGGAACAGCACCAACCCACCAAAGCCGACGATTGGTATACGCTGAATGTGGATGACCGATGGTTAAAGGGCGCGGACGTTTGTCATCGTGAAGTGGTGGCGTTGCTAAAGCACACGCCCGCATGGGCAACCGAAGGCATTACTGGCGCAGGTGTTCCCAAAGGCTTGTACGCGCCCATTGATGACCCCGAAAACCTTTGGGCAAACTTTGTTCGGATGACGGTTAGCTATTATGCCAGTCGTGGGGTAAAGCACTATATCATTTGGAATGAACCCGACATAGAAGAAACGTCCTATGGTTTTGAATTTAGTGGCACGCTAGACGACTATTTTCAGCTACTAAAGGTGGCGTACTTGGTCGCTAAAGACACCGACCCTACCACAGTGATTCATCTGGCAGGCACAACGTATTGGCATGACGTAAACGAAGGGCGCAAACCCTATTTAGAACGCCTCTTTGAGCGCATAGCCCAGGACCCCGACGCTGTCGCCAATGGATTCTATTTTGATGTGGCAAGCCTGCACGTTTACTTTAGGGTGGATACGATACCGCGCTTGGTGGGCGAAGTGCGCGAAGCCATGACGCACAACGGCATTAACAAGCCCATCTGGATTAACGAAACGAATGCGTCACCCACCGATGACCCGAGCTGGCAAGTGGTACGCCCCCAATACCCCCTCAATTTAGACCAACAAGCCGCGTTTTTGTGGCAGGCGGTGGGGCTGGCGTTAGCGTCGGATGTGGAGCGCGTGGCGGTGTATAAGCTATATGACCAGCAATTGCCCGCAGGCAATGAATCGTTTGGTATTGTTACGCCGTCGGATGCGTCCCCAAGACCCGCGTTTTACGCATGGAAAGCCATTATTACCCACCTTACCGACATTACAGACGCAAGCCATGCCCAAACAAATAGCGCAAGTGTGGTAAGATTGCGCCATGCTCACCCACGCGAAACACTTATTTTGTGGGCAAGAACACAAACAGCCACCGAAATTAGCGTGCAAGCCACAGGTGAAAAAGCCTATCTCATAGACCAAGAAGGCAACCTAAGCATTATTACACCCCAAGAGGGCGTGTACCGTGTCGCATTGCCACCTGCACAATGCAACCCCAACGACGGCTGTTTTATTGGGGGGGATGTGCGCGTTTTAGTGCAAGTTAGCGGGCAAAGTGCCACCCGTGAAGGCGCAACAACGCTGGTATTTCCGTGATAGGTTTGCCCGATTGCCCTGCGCGGATAAACACGCTTTTTGATATGTAAACTCTACTCAGCATGATTTAGCATGAAGGAAAAATAGTTATGAGCCAATTAGAACAACCCGTCAATGAAATCAAGTTTTCTTATGGCGGGCAAGCCGTCATAGAAGGCGTGCTGATGCGTGGCGCACAAACCGCCGCCATTGCCGTAAGAGACCCACAAGGGCAAATTGTTGTCCATGAGCAAGCCCTCAATAAAACGCTGTATCGTGGTCGCATTGCCAGAACGCCGTTTTTGCGTGGGTTGGTGGGCTTATGGGACTCTTTGGGGCTAGGGACACGCGCCCTGATGTGGTCGGCGGATGTGGCGGTTGGCGAGGAAGAGCAAGTATCGTTTAATGGGCCCATTGGCTTTGCAACAGTGGCGGTATCGTTGCTTTTAGGCGTAGGATTGTTCTTTTTGTTGCCCACCGTGGCAGCCACTGGCGTGGGCAGTTTATTGGGCATTACGGCAACCACCACCGAAGTAACCTCCGAAACAGCCGAAGCCCCTGCCGTAGAAGAAGCACGTCCTTTCGTGTTCTATGAAGCCTTGCCGATTGGGTGGGAAGCGACCGTGATTAACGGCATTGAAGCAGTCATTCAGTTGGGCTTGTTGGTGGGTTATATTACTCTCATTAGCCGTTTAGAGGATGTCAAACGCCTGTTTAGCTATCATGGCGCAGAACATAAAACCATTAATGCCTATGAAGCAGGCGCAGAACTTACGCCCGAAACCGTCATCACATACCCGATAGAGCATCCGCGTTGTGGGACGGCATTTTTGCTGACGGTGGTTTTTGTGAGTGTGTTTGTGTTCTCGCTTATTGGTCGCCCACCGTTTTTACTACTCATTTTGTCACGGGTAATTTTTATCCCTGTCATTGCGGGCATTAGCTATGAGTGGCTAAAGTGGACAGCTGCCAATACCCATCGCCGTTGGGTGCGTTGGGTGATTATCCCCAACCTTGCCCTACAACACCTTACCACGCGCCAACCCGACCTTGCCATGTGCGAAGTTGCGATTGTAGCGTTTAAGCGTGTGTTGTTTAGCGAAGGCTTAATTAGTGAATCAGAAGCCACCATTCCTCCCCCTAACCCTAGTGCCGTGTCGCCTTCTTTTAAGGCATCCTAACACGGCATAAAAACGCATTTTCTAAAAAGGGACAACTCGTGGCGAATTGTCCCTTTTTTGTTTTAGCCGCCTGCCATGCGCTTTAGCTCATATAGCTTTGTGAGGGCTTCGATGGGGCTTAGGGTGTCGATTTCTAGGTTTTTCAGCGCGTCTACTACGGGCGAATTGCCCCCACTAAACAGCGAGAGTTGCTGTGTGCGCGTTGCTGATGGAGCAACGGGGGCAGACTCTGAAGGGGTGGGGTGGGCTTCAGGTGCTTGTTGGGGTAGCTTAAAATCGCCCCCTTGCCCCTCTAGGTGAGCGAGCAGTTCTTTAGCGCGGTCTACCACCGGGCGAGGCATACCGGCAAGCTGTGCCACATGCACACCATAACTGCGGTCTGCGCCCCCACTAATCACACGATGCAAAAAGATGATGTCGTCGCCACGTTCTGTGACTGCCACGCTGTAATTGTGGGCGCGGGGCAAAATATTGGGCAATTCGGTAAGTTCGTGATAGTGCGTGGCAAACAGCGTGCGACAGTTCAAACGGGGGTGATTGTGTAAGTATTCAATAACGGCGCGGGCAATTGCCAGCCCATCATACGTAGACGTACCACGCCCAATTTCATCCAAAATCACAAGGCTTCGCCCCGTACTGCCCGATAGCAAGCGTGCGGTTTCTACCATTTCTACCATAAAGGTGCTTTGCCCGGCGTGGATTTCGTCTTGTGCGCCAATGCGGGCAAAAATGCGGTCTACTAGCCCAATGGTTGCCTCATCCGCCGGAACAAAACTGCCAATTTGTGCCATGAGGGCAATAATGGCAACTTGGCGAATATACGTAGACTTGCCCGACATATTGGGTCCCGTGATGATGTGAACCCGCGATGACGCGCTAAAGTGGGTGTCATTGGCGGTATAGCGCACGCCCGACCCCAAGAGTTTCTCGACAACAGGATGCCTTCCGCCTTTGATGAGTAGCGTGTTGGCATCTTCGGTCAGGTGGGGGCGTACATAGCCTTCATTGGTGGCAACCGTTGCCAATGACAAAAACACATCTAAGAGGGCAATGGCATTTGCGGTTTTAAGCATACTATCACTGTATTGACTAAGTTCTTTGCAGAGGGCTTCAAAGATGCGCTTTTCGCACGCCAAAATTTCTTCTTCGGCATTGAGAACGATGTTCTCGTATTCTTTAAGGTCGGGTGTGATGTAGCGTTCTGCGTTTACCAACGTTTGCTTGCGGATGTAGTCACTGGGGACTTTATCAGCATTGGCTTGGGTAATTTCGATGTAGTAGCCGAAGACTTTGTTATAGCCCACCTTCAGGCTGGCAATACCCGTTCTACGGCGTTCTTTGGGTTCTAGCTCGGCAATCCACTGGCGGGCATGTGCGCTACTGCTTAGGATGTCGTCTAGCTCGGCGGAAAAGCCCTCTCTAATTGTGCCGATGGTGTTCATAACCGCTGAGGGTTCATCCGTCAGGGCGCGGTTAATGAGGTCTACGGCATCTTCGCAGGGGTCTAGGCGCGTGATGAGCGTTTCTAGGGCGTTGAGTGGACGTATCATCTCACGTAGGTGGGGGATGGTTTGCAGGCTGAGGGCTAATGAGCGCAAATCACGCGGGTTTGCTTTGCCAATGAGCAATCGATTGACAAGCCGTTCCACATCGCCCACTTGGTTAAGGGCTTGCTTTAGCTCCTGGCGCGTTACTTCATCGGATGTAAGGGCTTCTACGGCGTTTAGACGGGCATTCAGGCGGTTTAAGTCCAGTAGGGGTTGGCTCATCCATGAGCGTAGCAAACGCGCCCCCATTGCCGTAACGGTGCGGTCTAGTACACCTAGCACGCTTCCACTGGTTTTGCCTGTGCGGATGGTTTGCGTTAGTTCTAGGTTACGCCGTGTAAATTGGTCTAGCACCATAAATTGGTCGGTGCTGTACAGGCTAATTTTGCTAAGTTGCGCCAGTGCGCTTTTTTGAGTGGTCTTTAGATATTGCAACACCGCCCCACAAGCACGGGTAGCATGGGGCTTATTGTGTAAGCCGTAGCTTTCTAGGGTGTGGATGTGGAATTGCGCTTTAATGGCTTGGTCAGATTGGCTGTGTTCAAATGTCCAGTCTTGCACGCTGGTAAGGTGAATGCCTTCGGGCAGGGTAACGCCACGCTTTACCCATGTTTCGGGCAATAGCACTTCACGGGGCATAAGGCGGGCAATTTCTTCTAGCACAAGGACGGCGGCATTTTCGCCTTCTAGCTGTGTGGTCGCAAATTCACCTGTGGAAATATCGGCATAGGCAATACCCGCCATTTGCCAGCGCATATCGTTTGGGCTTCCTACGGGCAAGATTGCCATGAGATAATTGGGCTTGTCATCACTTAATAGGTTGGGTTCGGTGAGGGTGCCGGGCGTAAGGACTCGCGTCACTTCACGCTCTACAATGCCACGCCCATCGGGTTCGCTGGTTTGGTCGCATACAGCCACATGATAGCCTTTTTCAATCAGGCGGGCGACATAGGCTTCTACGGCGTGATAAGGTACGCCTGCCATGGGGATAGGCTCGGAATTTGCCCCATGCTGGCGTGCGGTGAGCGCAATGTCTAATTCACGAGAGGCAATGATGGCATCTTCGTCAAACATTTCATAAAAATCACCCATGCGAAAAAACAACAGGCAATTGGGTACTTCGCGCTTAATGTCTAGGTACTGTTTGCGGGCAGGGGTGAGTTTTGCCATGAGCCTATTCCTGTAAATTGTTATTGGTGAAGAACGAGACAGTAGGCTATCATTTTAGCAGTAGGAATGAATTGCATCAACCAATACTTAACAAATGTTCTGATTTCTTTGGGAAAGGAAACCCTTCATGTCAAACACGTTGATTAGCGTTGATTTAGGCGGCACACAAATTCGCGCAGCCCGCCTTGATACGCGGCTAAATATTATTGACCGCTACGAAACCCTAACATTAGCTCACGAAGGCTATGCCCCCACTATGGAGCGCATTAAGGATGCGATTCGCCATGTGTTGCCCACAGAGGGCGAAACCTTGTTAGGCATTGGCATTTCTGCACCGGGGCCCCTAAACCCTGTCACGGGCGTGATTGTTGCGCCCCCTAACTTAAAGGGCTGGCATAATGTGCCATTGAGTGATTTGCTCCAAGAGGCGTTTGGTGTACCCGTGTATTGTGGTAACGATGCCAACGTCGCCGCGCTTGCAGAAGTGGCGCGTGGGGCAGCGCGGGGCTATCGCCATGCCATTTATATTACCATTAGTACGGGCATTGGGGGCGGTATTGTGTATGATGGTCGCTTGATTTTGGGCAAGGACGGGCTGGCTGCCGAAGCAGGGCATATACAATTGCTGATTGCTGATGGGCGCGTTTCTTCTTTAGAAAAAGAGGCGGCGGGTCCTTCGTTGGTGCGCCGTGCGCGTGCCAAAATTGAGGGGGGGCAAAAATCCTTAATTAGCGACCTTCTGGGGGGCGATTTAAGCGCAATGACCGCTCGCACCATCCGTGAAGCTGCCCATGAAGGCGATGCGCTTGCCCTTGAAACCGTTGAGTATTGTGGGCTGTGCGTGGGGCTTGGCATTGTGAGCTTGCTACACTTGTTTAACCCCGAAGTGGTGGTTATTGGCGGTGGTGTTAGCAATATCGGCAAAGTTTTATTCGACAAGATAGAAGCGACCATCAAAGAATACGCCCTAGACGAAGCCTATTGGCGCGACCTTAAGATTGCCTCCGCCGAATTAGGGGGGGATGTTTCTGTGGTGGGGGCGGCGGCATTGGTGCTAACGTATGGTGGACAATCGGATGTAACCAGCGTTATTGCTGCCATGAACGAATAGGGACAGGGGGCGTTGATACGATTCTTACGGAAGGGTGCGAAGATAATGCCATGTTAAGCCTACCCGACTTTCCCATCCGCCAGCGAGACTTCTTGCTGGAAATTAGCCGTGCTATCACCGCCCAGCTAGATTTGAGTGAAGTGTTGCGCCGTGTGCTTCATGCGTCTGTGGTGATGACTGCTGCCCAAATGGGCGTGGTTGCCCTTAAAAACGAGGACGATGACGGCTTTTCTGTGCGTGCGTATGCGGGGCTATCGGGCGAGATTGTGCCTGCGCTTAATGCCAAACTCTATGAGATGATGAACGAGGTCGGCAAGGGCTTCGACCTAGACTATCTAAATAGCAAACTGCGCGAAATGGCAGATATTATTGACCCTGCATTGGCGCAATCGGTGGCGATGCCCCTTATTTTTGCCGATGCCCCCTTGGGCTTATTGATTGTGTTTCGCTCTTATCAATCTAAGGCGAGCGCAAGTGACCTGCAAATTTTGCAAAGTTTTGCAGACCAAGCTGCAATTGCTGTTCATAACGCGCAACTCTATGGGGCAATTAACCAAGAACGCCAACGCCTAGCGGCGATTGTGAATAATAGCGGTGACGGCGTGATGATTCTTGACCACAACTTGATGATTTTACAGGTCAACAAAGCCTTTGAACTGATTACAGGGTGGAAAGCCCAAGATGTTATTGGGCAAGTCCAAATGGGTGTAATTGTATGGCGACAACAAGACCAACAAGACTTAGAACATGCCATTGAAAGCGGGCAATTCCCCCGCCAAAACGAAAGCTCGAATACCTTGTATGTTGAGGGCGATATGGTGCGCCCTGATGGTTTAGTGAAGGGTGTGGGCATTACCTATGCCCCCCTATTTAACCCTGAAGGGCGTTTGGCAAACATCATCGGCAATATCCGCGACATTACGAACTTTCGTAAAGCCCAAGAAATGCAAAATATGTTCATTAGCACCATTAGCCACGAGCTAAGAACGCCGGTTGCGCTCATCAAGGGGTACGCCAGTACCATGACTCGTGAGGATGCTTCATGGGATATGAAGGTCGTGAAGCAAAGCCTAAACGTGATTGAAGAAGAAGCAGACCGCCTAACCGAACTCATTGATGATTTGCTAACCGCCAGCAAAATACAAGCCGAGCGTGAAGTGCGCCTTTTGTTGGCGGATGTAAGGCTAGATTTGCTAGGGGCGCGTGCCGTAGAGCGCATTAGTACCCAAACCACCAAGCATCGCTTTACATTGTCGTTTCAAGAGGGCTTTCCTTCGCTACATGGCGATAGCAAGCTGTTAAGGCAAGTGATTGATAACTTGCTAACGAATGCCATTAAATACTCGCCCAACGGTGGCACCATTACGGTGGGCGGACGCTATAGCGAAAACACTATCACGTTCTTTGTGCGTGATGAAGGGGCGGGTATTTCTGATATTGAGCAGAAGCGTATTTTTGACCGCTTCTACAGGGTGGATAGCCAGCTGACGGCAAAAACAAAAGGGACGGGACTCGGGTTATACTTGGTAAAAGCCATTGTAGAAGCACATCGTGGCAACGTATTTCTTAAAAGTCAGCTCCAACATGGCGCAACTTTCTACTTTATCCTACCACGCGACTAAAAAATAAATGACAATAGGGCATACGTTACAACCCTTATCTGGAGTTTCTTATGACCCCTTCCAACCAAACCATGCGGTGTTCCTCTTGTGGACAACCATTCCCCGCACAAATTCGCACGGTGCTAGACGTTGCTAGTGACCCACAGGGCAAAAATTTGTTGATGGCAGGCAGACTTAACGTTTTTCCCTGCCCTCACTGTGGGCATACTAACCAAGTGCTAACGCCCTTGCTGTATCACGATGCCGATAAATCGCTCCTTATTGCCATGATTCCTATGGAAGTTAGCTTAAAGAGTGGACAAGCGGATGAGAAAATTGTGGGGGATTTACTAAACGAACTCACACGCAGTTTACCCAAAGAGCAATTTCGCTCTTATATGTTTAGCCCCAAACGCGCATTAACCATGCAAGGCTTGTTAGACCAAGTAATGGAAGCGGACGGCATTACCCCCGATATGCTGAATGCACAAAAACGGCGTGTTGAACTGATTCAATCCTTGTTGGCTGCTTCTAGCGAAGAAGAATTGCTAACGCTGGCAACAGAACGTGATGCCGAAATTGATGTATCATTCTTTCAAACGCTTTCTTTAATGGCGCAACGGGTGCTTGAAGATGGTCGCCAAGACATTGCAATGGGCTTGATGAACCTACAACAAGCCTTGCTCTCGGTGTCATCATACGGCAAAAAAGTTGCCGAACAACAAGAAAACCAAGAACGCATTGTGCGTGAAGTGGTCGCAGACATTAACACGATGGGTGAACAAGCCACTCGTACCGATATTATGGGGCTGGCAATTAGCTATGCGGATGATGAACAACGCTTGCAAGCTCTAGTGGGGCTGGTGCGTGGTGCATTTGATGCCCAGTTTTTCCAAGAGTTTACGCAGTTTGTCAGCCAAGCCGCCGAACAAGACCATGAGAAGCTAGAAGCGGTGAGCGAGCGCATTAAGGGATTTTTGGATACCATCGACCAACAACAACGCGCCCAAATGCAACAATCGGTGCAGTTCTTACAAATGTTGGTGAATAGCCCCGAACCAGATGCCATCATTCAAGAAAACCTTGATATGATTGACAATAACTTTATGTCAATTTTGAACGCGAACTTGCAAGAAGCTGAAAAGCGTGGTGACCAGCAGATGCTGTCGGCGTTGCAAGTGGTGCATCAGCATGTGGTGCAAGCCCTACAAAGCCAAATGAGCGAAGAACTGCTGTTTGTAAACGCGCTTTTGGGGGCAGAAAGTGAAGCCCAAATGCAAGTGATGCTTCAAACAGACGGAAGCAAATTTGAAAAGCAAACACTGATTGAGACCTGTATCGCAGTTATTGAGGCGGTAGACCCTAGCCAATTAGCGGTTCATGCCCGCCTACAAACGGTTTTAGACGCACTAAGTGCGCTTTAGAAAACAACGGTTTACCTACGGGATAGCGAGAAACACTAGAATTTTTAGCAGTTTATCGCTATCTTGATAGCCGTCCTATCCGACAAGACAAGTAACGATATGAGGTATAAGGTTATGCAGGTTAAGACTCTAAGAATGAGAAACAGTTTTATTGCCATGATGGCAGTGATGATGCTTTTGGCGATGGCAGTTACTTTGCCTGCACGCCCCACCGAAGCCCAGGGCGTTGCGCCTACCGCTACCCCCAATGACCCCATTTGGTTGGCGTTTTCGGCGGCACGTGATGCCATCCAAGAAGAGGAAAACGTAGATTTAACTATTGTAACCCGTTGGGACTTTGAACAAGCCGACTGGAGCGCGGGTAATGCAGCGCATCCCATTGGGCTTGCTGGTATTGATAGCTGTGTGTCTACGGCAACCGCCTTTGATGCGCGTCCTTTGTACTACGGCTGGAACTTCTTTATTACCGCGCTTAATGGCACTGTCTACGGCGCACGTACCAGCTTTGACAGAACATTGGTAGCTGTGTGTGATATTTTAACCCAAACGGCTGCGCCCACACCTGTGCCAGGTGGCACACCGATTGCGGGCTTGCCTGCGCCTATAGCAGGGTCTGCGGCAACGGGTGGCTTTGAGCTAGGCGGTCACGTGGATGGCTTGGGTGCAAACACGGTTTCTGCCATGCAACAAGCGGGCATGACGTGGGTAAAGAAGCAAGTTCCCGGTGGCACGTCACTTTCGGCAGCACTTGCGCTTATCTCTGATGCCAAAGGCAAAGGCTTTAAGATTCTTTTGGGCGTGATTGGTGACAAGGCACGCATGGAAGCCATTGGTATTGATGCTTATGCGCCTGAATACGCCACCTATGTGGCAGAACTGGCAAAAGCCGGTGCAGATGCCATTGAAGTATGGAACGAACCCAATATCGACCGTGAATGGCCCAAGAGCCTCATTAGCGGCGGAAACTACACCAAACTATTGGCTGTAGCTTCGGTTGCCATTCGTAATGCCAATAGGAACACCCTCATTGTAAGCGGTGCGCCTGCGCCTACGGGTTTCTTTGGCAGCGGTGGCTGTGGTGATGGTGGCTGTAACGACGATACCTTTATGCAACAAATGGCACAAGCTGGCGCAGCGCAATACTTTGACTGTGTGGGCTTGCACTACAACGAAGGTGTATTACCCCCAAGTGCGGCGAGCGGCGACCCCCGCGGTAGCTACCCCACTTACTTCTTTGGTTCTATGACTTCACGTGGTCAACAACCCTTCCCCGGCAAGCCTATTTGCTACACCGAATTGGGTTACTTGTCTGCTGAAGGCATGGGTTCAACCATTCCTGCGGGCTTTAACTGGACACCTAATGACCCCGTTACTGTGCAAGAACAAGCCGCTTGGTTGGCAGAAGCTGCTACATTGGGCGCGTCTCGTGGTGTGCGTTTGATGATTATTTGGAATGTGAACTTTACACGCTGGGATAGTGACCCCATGGGCGGTTACGCTATCGTCCGTCCCGGTGGTGCTTGCCCCGCCTGCGCCGCGCTTGGCACAGTGATGAAGAAGTAATTTAGCTTATACATCAGCGATAAGCACGACAAAAGAGGGTGGTTCTAACAAGAATCGCCCTCTTTGTGTTTCGGATACATCAAGTGACACAACATTGTATGAGTCGGCTGAAAACGAATTTCACACCTAATTTTCTAAAAACCCTTGACACGATAAAACCTTTGAGTTATATTCATCATAACCATAAGGTTAATCAACAAAAAGGGAATCTACCCATGCAATTCCAACAAGCAATTCTCCAACCTATGATGTGTATGATGTGTTGTATGAAGAACACACACCATCGAGTGCGGGTTGATTGATGTTGGCTTAAGTTCAACGGTTCAGAAACGCCTCGATAAGTGAAAGCTCATCGGGGCGTTTTTTTTGCGCCTTTAGGCAGGGCTTATGAGGGATGATGACCACTTTTTGTTTATAACGTCCGTCTATACAAAATGTTCAATCAATAAGGGGTAACAAATGTTGCGTATCAAATCTTTCATTGTGTTGTTGGTAATTTTGGCAATTGGTGCATTTGCCGTTGGCGCACAAGCCGAAGCATTGCCCGAAACGGCTGTTGTAAGTGCAGATTGGCTAGAAGCAAACTTGGATAACCCAAGCGTGCGTATCATCGAAGTGAGTGTAAACCCAGGTGTTTATGAACGTGGTCACATCCCCGGCGCAGTAAATGTGTCTTGGCACAGCCAATTGGTAGACCCTATTCGCCGTGACATTGTGACTCGTGAAAACTTTGAAGTCTTAGTACGCGCTGCTGGCATCAACAGCGACACCACCGTTATTCTTTACGGTGACACCAACAACTGGTTTGCTGCTTGGGGCGTATGGATTTTTGACATCTACGGAGCGCAAGACGTGCGTATCCTTGATGGGGGTCGCGTAAAGTGGGAAGCCGATGGTCGTGAATTGACCACCCGTGTAGAAGCCCCCGCCGAAGGTAACTTTGTTGCCGCCGAACCTAACGTAGAACTGCGTGCTTTCTTGCCAGAAGTGCTAGAAATTGTGAATGGTGATGCTACAGGCTCATTGGTAGACATTCGCTCTAATGCCGAATTTACAGGCACCGTATTTGCCCCCGAAGGCATTCAAGAATTGTCCATCCGTGCAGGTCACATCCCCGGCGCTTTGAACGTGCCTTGGGGACAAAATGTGAACGAAGACGGCACATTCAAGAGCGTGGCAGAACTTCGTGAACTATACGCCGCAGTAGGCATTGACGGTAGCCAACCTATCATCACCTATTGCCGCATTGGTGAACGTGCCAGCCTAACTTGGTTCGTTCTCAACCGCATTCTGGGTTACGAAGCCCAAGTGTACGATGGTTCTTGGACAGAATACGGCAACACCGTAGGCTTGCCCATTGAAAATCCCGCTGGTACGGTGTGGGGCGCACAATAAGCCTTTGCAATTACGAGCCACAATCAAGGGGGGATGCTCTAAGGAGTATCCCCCTTTTTGGCGTATGTTTACAAACTATTTTGCCTTATGGCGTGTTTCTCTTGCCCCAAGCGTTGCAGAAATGGGCATAGAACGGGGTTTGATGTAAGTTCATTATGTGACAACTAAGCAAATTTGTGAGGAAAAGACATGGAAAATAGCGCGAGTATTGCCCCCTTTTGGCGCACGATGGGGCGTAAAGATGCCATTAGCGCGTTGGTGGCATTGCTGATTATTGGCGGTTCTGTAGTGATTGCCATGGCGTTGCACGGCACAAGTGGGCGGGGTGCTGCCTCTAGCTTCTCGTTGATGAGTGGCTTGGCGTTTGGCATTTTGCTAGAGCGTGGACGTTTTTGCTTTTACTGCATCATCCGTGATTTTATTGTGTATGGCAACAGTAGCCCCTTGCTTTCGGTGGTAACAGCGTTAGCGGTGGGGGGCATTGGCTACACCATTATTTTTGAAACATTCCTCTCTAACTCCATGTCAGGGCGTTTGCCTGCTGATGCTCATATTGGGCCCGTCAGTTGGGCAACGGTGGCGGCGGGTATGGTGTTTGGGCTAGGGATGACGCTTAGTGGGGCGTGCCTTAGTGGGCATTTGTATCGCTTGGGCGAAGGCTATGCTCGCGCTCCGATTGCGCTCTTTGGCTCACTCTTTGGTTTTGGACTGGGCTTCTTTACGTGGCAATCGCTATATGTCAGCACGATTGCCGATGCGCCTGTGGCGTGGTTGCCTGCGACCTTTGGCTATACGGGCGCGTTGGTGGTTCACTTGGTTGTTTTGGGGCTGATAACGCTGTTTTTGTTACGTTATGTGCCTGCGCTCGCGCCCAGTGAAGGCGGTAAGCTCACATTGGCTCGTTTGCATAACACGCTCTTTCGCCAACGCTGGAATCCTATTTTAACGGGCGCATTGGTGGGCGTGCTGGGCGTGGTGTCTTATTTACGCGTAGAACCTTTGGGTGTTACAGCACAATTAGGGGGCATTTCGCGCACAGTGCTGAATGATGTGGGCTTGCTAGAAGGTCGCTTAAACGGCTTAGATGCTTTTGCAGGCTGTGCCACCATTGTGGCGCAATTTATCACCGATAACGGCGTGTTTATTTTGGCGTTGGTGGCAGGCTCTTTTGCGGTGTCGTTGCTCTCGAACAAATTTGAGCTATCCACACTCACCCTAAAAAACAGCTTTACAGCACTGCTGGGGGGCGTGTTTATGGGGTGGGGCGCGATGATTGCACTCGGTTGCACCGTTGGCACGTTGCTTTCGGGCATTAGCGCGTTTGCCGTTTCGGGATGGGTGTTTGGTGGCGCGGTGTTCTTGGGCGTGTGGTTGGGGCTAAAATTAAAGCTGAATGACTGATGTTTAGAGGGCGCATCATTTTTGTGTTTTGGGCGAGCCAATGACTCGCCCCTACGAATATATTTGAATGACGCAAAGGGTGCGCCCCTACGTCTTTGGGTCATGCGGATAAACAGCGTTAAACGGCGTTGGTAAAGGACGATAAACCCTTTTATGAACGCTGTAGAGGTTGCCATTGCCCATACGTAAGGCAACGCCACAGCCATTCCATAATGCCAAAACGAAATTGCCGAAGCCACAACGTGCTGACCACAATTTGCGCCCCATAGATGAGAAATACTAAACCAAACGTGAGCGTGGGCGATACTTGGTCATACCAGCCCAGCCCATACCCATAAAACAGGGTGGTGCAAATGAGCGAGTGGCTAAGATAGTTGCTCAGTGCCATTTGCCCAACCGGTGCAATAACACGCAGGCGTTCTGCCCACAAAAGCACCCAAGAGGCGTACACAAAGCTAAGGGCAGGCGCGCCCACATGAATCCCAAAGCTCACAAACCAAGAATCACCCTCACTGTAGCCAATCAGAAATAGCACATTCCCCACAATCCCAACGGGCAATGCCCACTTCCATGCACGGCGTAAATAAGGCTGATAGTGTTCTGGGTGGTCTAGGATGCCACTACGCCCTATCACCAAGCCCACTAAAAACATCACCAAGACCATTGGAATTTGAATATCAAGCGTTAGCGGCTGGCTAAGGCGATGTGTCACTAGGTCGGCGTATGTGCCATTAACATAGAGGGCAATCGCTTCTGTGCCTGTCATATCGCTGGCAACATCAACGGGGATATTGCCAAAAATAAGTAAACCGCCAATGGCAATAGCGAGTGCTGTAGCGAGTAGTGCCTTATCTGACCATCCGCGCACCAAGAGCAATAACACACCCGCGCCTGCATAAAGGCGCAAAATGTCGCCGTCCCACAACAGAATAGCGTGTGCCATGCCAATGACGAATAACACCACCAATCGGCGCAAGTAGAAGCCCACAAACGGGCGATTGGTGGTTTCCATACGGCGCATTTGCACGGCAAATCCCACACCAAATAGAAAGCTAAACAGCAAGTAGAACTTGGTGATGGCTAAAAGTGCAATCGCAACGTCAATCAATTGGTCTAGCTCATTGCCACGCACTCCTAACGTACTGGCGCGTAGGGCAGACCCGCTAAAATCAAGCATGTTGACGAGTAAAACACCAAATAGCGCAAAGCCACGCAGTATATCTAATGGCACAAGCCGTTCTTGAATGGGTTTAAGGGGCATAGCAGTCATCTTCTTCTCCTTTGGAAATAGGCAAAACAAAACTAAGGGCAATAGAAAGGGTTCTCTGCCAAAAAACGAAACAGGTTAAAATGGGTGTGTTGCGCCTAACGCGGTGCGATACCGCCTAAGAGTGTTGTCATCAATAAACGCCCCGCGTCCTTACGTGCTAACGACCCGTCAAAAACACATTCCCATGTGGCATAAAGTGCAAAGTTCATCATGTGCAATAGCCATTCTGCGCTTAAATCGGCGCGGAGTTCTCCATTGGCTTGCCCCCGTTGGATGAGGGCTAAAATGGGGCGTTGCGTTAGAGCGTCGGCTTCTACAAAGTGGGGGTGGGTGTCTAGGATGGGTTCTGTAAGCAAGAAGTGCCACTTATCGCCTAATGGCACAAGGGCTTCTGTAAGGCGTCCAAGAGCTTCTGTGATGCTTCCTTCGTTAAGACGGCTTTCTAAAATAGCGTTAGACACTTGCGCTAGGGTACGATAGCCCAAAGCTAACATGAGGTCATCTCGACCGGGAAAATAACGGTGAAGCGTGGCTTTGCCCACTTTGGCATAGGTGGCTATTTCTGCTAAGGATGCGGTGGGCGTTTGCATCAGTAATTCGCTGGCAGCATTTAGCAGGTCTTGACGACGTTGTTCTTTTGCGGTGTTGTCTTGGTTGTTCATAAAACTCATTATCCTCATTTGAGACTATTTTATCTCATTTGGTGATAATGTCAATCACTTTTTATTTAACAGTTTATGAGAGAGAAAACCTTCAATAGGCGTTAAGGGGATGGGCGAGCGTTTGGGGGGTATGCGAAATAAAGTCTACGTCAATTTCTTCAATGCCCGTAAACTGTTGGTTTAGGGTGGCGCGGATGCTATCGGCAATGCGTTCTGTTTCCTGAATGGTGGTGTGGGCAGGTACAGCAATATCAATGTCAATGAAGGAG
>DAOTTQ010000058.1:0-69705 GCA_034437555.1 Anaerolineae bacterium
TATGGTGACTATGACGCAGAAGGCGATGACACTGGCGGAGAAGGCGATGACACTGGTGCAGAAGGCGATGACGCTGGTGCAGAAGGCGATGACGCTGGTGCAGAAGGCGATGACGCTGGCGCAGAAGGCGATGACGCTGGCGCAGAAGGCGATGACACTGGTGCAGAAGGCGATGACGCTGATGGCGACGATAGCTAAATAAGCGAATATTCTAAAGAGGCACAGTGTTGTGCCTCTTTTTTTGATTGACTTCTTAGAACAAAAGTGCTATCCTGAGGGTGTAAGACTTTGCACCGTACATCAAGGAGTTTGCTTTATGAATAGCATTGTTACCAACGATTTTGAGACGTTATTTGGCACGTTGGCATTACGCGACGACGTTTTTGCTGTACTAGAAGATGCCGATTTGGCATACCGCTTGCCCAATAATTTACCCCTCCGCGAGCTATTACTAGAGATGGGGACAATCCAGCAAAGCTACACTGGCTCATTTAGTACTTTCCAGCAAGTTTGGGATGTTCCCGTAGACCCATCGCATGGCGAAACCCTAGAGACGCTTAAAGCGTGGTTTGCTTCTTTAGACGAATCGCTTAAAAACGTGCTTTCGGCACTCTCCCAAGAAGAAGTAGATACCAAGATGATTACGCGCGGATTTGATGTATCCATTGCCGCGCAAGTGCAAATTTACATCCAAGCCTTGCTTATTCACTATGGCAAAGCTACACTATACCTTCGTGCATTGGAAAAACCCCTTAGCGAGAAACTAACGCTTTGGATTGGTTAAATAACTAACAATACAAAACATACGTACTTGCTCTACAAAAACACTTCTTAAGAGAAGTTAAGCCCCTGTTTTACGTCATCTTTCTTGGGAGAAGGGGGCAAGGGGCATCAAAAAAACATACAGTAGAACACAAAAGGGACAACTCATTGATGATGAATTGCCCCTTTTTTACGCTTATTGAGAGAGCAAGTTAGGGCTTATCAACCCCCACTAGGGCTTGGCGCACACGCCTCTGCAAACTCTAGCCAAGTAGCGGTGGCTTCTGAATTGGCATAGCTTAGCCCATACCCAAAGGGAAAGAGGGGGGCTTCACAGCCCTCTGTGGCAAGCGTGTTAAAATCGAAGGGCAATTGTTCAATGTTGCGTAGCCATGTAAACGGCAACTTGCCCACAAAATCGCGCTCTCCTACCAAAACATCCGCTACGCCATCCCCTTCTGTGCCAATCAGCCACGCCGCCACAAACGCATCGGCTTGGTTTAAGGATGCGTCTATCACCAACGGACGACCCGACAAGAGAATGACAATCAGCGTGTCTACTTGACCGCGCATACTGTTAATCAAGCCCATATCACGGGCGGTAAGGGCAAGGTCGGCATCATCGCCAAATTGTTCGGCATACGGGGCTTCACCCACCACCACAATGCCAATGTCGGCAGAATCGGGTGCGCCGTTGCTGTTAAAACGCCCTCGCACATTAAAACGCAGGGTAGTATTTTCGCCGAAGGCGTTTTCTAGGGCTTGTAAGAGGGTTGTGCCTTGTGTGGCATTATTGTCACTAAAGCCTTGCCATTCAAGCGACCAACCGCCACTTTGCATCCCAAGACTATCCGCGCCCTGTCCACTGATAAACACGGTTTGGGTGGCATTGGCATCAAGGGGTAAGGCGTTGTTTTCGTTCTTTAGCAATACCAACGACTGGCTCACGGCTTCACGAGCTACGGCGCGATGGGCTTCTGAACCCACCAACGGTTGGTATTCTTCGTTAGCATAAGGGCGTTCAAACAAGCCAAGTTCAAATTTTACCCGTAGGATATTGGTTACGGCTTCGTCAATGCGCTCTTGGCTAATGTCGCCACTGCTGACGGCTTGGGTGGTGGCGGTGATAAAGCGTGCATAGTCGTAAGGCACCATATTCATATCAATGCCAGCGTTGATGGACTGCACTACCGCATCATAATAATCGGGGGCGGCATCATCCAAGCCTGCCCAATCTGACACGATAAAGCCCGTAAATCCTAGCTCCTTACGCAATACCTCTTGGATGAGATAGGTTTGCCCGTGCATCCGTATCCCATTCCAGCTAGAAAATGAAATCATGATGCTTCTTGCGCCATTTTCGATGGCACTAAGATAAGGGGGCAAATGAACGGCGCGAAGAGTCGCTTCGTCAATGTTCGTTTGCCCTCTATCCAATAAGCCATCACTAAGGGGGGATGTGCCAAACGCCGTACCGCCATCGCCAACAAAGTGTTTGGGCGTTCCCAGTACCGTCTCCGCGTTGGCAATGTTATCGCCCTGTAGCCCAATGAGCATGGCGGTTGAAAGTTCGGTCACAAGGTCGGTGTTTTCGCTGTAGCCCTCATACGTGCGCCCCCACCGAATGTCTTGGGGAACAGCCAACACGGGCGAATAATTCCAGTAAATGCCCGTTGCTATCATTTCTAGGGCAGTAATACGCCCAATCTCTTGCACCAATTCGGGGTTGCGGGTTGCCCCCAAGCCAATGTTATGCGGAAAAATAACCGCACCCGCCAAATTGCTATGCCCATGCACCGCATCCACCCCATAAATCACAGGAATTGCCAGCCGTGTGCCAAGATTTGCGCCTTGATAGGCGTTCACCATCTCTGCCCAGCCTTGCACCGTGTTATTGCCTGTAGGATAGCCACCGCCCCCACTAAGCACACCGCCAATAGCATATACTGCTACAGCATCAGGGGTAATGCTTCCTTTTTCGATGAGCGTCATTTGCCCTATTTTTTCCTCTAGGGTCATACGGTCTAGCAGGTCTGTCACCCGTTCTTCAATGGGCAACGCCGAATCTTGGTACGGAAGTGAGCCTGTTTGTGCAGAGACACTGCCAAGCAAAAGAAGCCAAACTATGGGTAAAAATAAACGTAATTTCATCAAAAGTTCCTTTCAAAAAAGGTGTTAAATAATCTTGTAAAAGCTCCTCACGGTGATAAGTCTAGCCTTACGATGCGGTCATGCCCTGCATAGTCGTAAATCACGCGCATATCACGCGGTTGAAGCATGGCTTCGGCAAGGTGCAAGATGGCTTCGCTTTGTCCTGCGCCATGCTCTAGCAAAATAACCGCGCCCTTCTCGCAAACGCTTGGCACTTGCGCCAATAGCTCCCGAATAAGGTCTAAACCATCGTCGCCACCCTCTAAAGCAAGGCGCGGTTCATGCTCACTCACGGCAAGGGTACGCCATTCTTCGGTGGGGATATAGGGTAAATTTGCCAGCAATAAACTCACGCGCACTGCGCGCTCTATCAACGGCATGGCAAGGTTGCCCTGCAAGAAAGTAATGCGCTGGGATAGTGCGTTTTGTTGGGCATTATGCTGGGCAACGGCGAGGGCTTGGTGGCTCATGTCGGTGGCGTATACGGTGGCGTGGGGGGCATGAACCGCCATGGTTACGGCGATTGCACCGCTTCCCGTGCCAATATCCGCAATGATAGGGTGAGCGTGGGTTTGCGCTACTTGTAGGGCTTCTTCTATCAGATGTTCGGTTTCTGGGCGCGGAATAAGCACATCGGGCGATACTTCAAACTCTAATGTATAAAAGGCACGTTTGCCCATAATGTACGCAAACGGCTCACCCACTTCGCGCCGTTGGATAAGGGATTGATAGTGCGCGATTTGGTCGCTTTCTAGGGTGTGCTGTGGGTTGGCAATCACAAAAACGCGCCCCTGCTCTAGCACATGCGCCAAAAGCAATTGCGCTTCTAGGCTTGCCGATTCGGAGTCGGGGAGGCGTGCCTTCCCCCATAAAAGAGCCTCTTGAATGGTGTGCATCGCTATCCTTTTTGGTACTTTGACAAGATAAACCGCCATTTTGCTAAAAGGCATTATATTGTATTGCGTAAAACTCTAAAATCAACGGTACAAATACGGATGCAGAGTAAGCACGTAGAAAGACGTTTTAAACTTTAGCGTGTAAAATGATGCCTAATCCTAGCAAATACCCGTTCACGGGGGGCATTAAAGTAGCGTTCTAAGCGAATTTGTGTCCCTTCTGCGCTAATTTGCGTGTTACCAATGGCTTGTTTCATGGTGATTCATCTCCCTCATCCTGTAATGTGTTTAGGTAATCATTTAGACGGTCAAAACGTGCCTCCCAGAGATGCCGATATTGCTCCACCCATACCGACATCTCTTCTAGCGGTTTTGTCTCAATTTTGCAGGGTCGCCATTGTGCTTTGCGCCCTTGTATGATGAGTCCCGCTTTCTTTAGCACCCTTAAATGTTTAGAAATGGCGGGCAGGGTCACGTCAAAGGGTTCTGCCAGTTCTTTCACAGTTGCCTCTCCTTGTGCCAACCGCGCTAAAATTGCCCGTCGTGTGGGGTCGGAGAGTGCCATAAAAGTAAGGCTTAGGCTGTCTTCGGATGGTTTTGCTTTTTGGAACGTCATATTTTACCATTTGGTCAATTAACTTATTGGTATAATACAACGGCTCAATACACTTGTCAAGCGATAAAGCAATAAAGGCAAGACCACGCCCTTAAACAAAACGATGCTATACTGTAAAGCTAATCCAAAAGAGCAAAACACGACTCACATTTTTGTGCAAAGATGAGAGAAAGATGAGAGGAACGGCATCAATGTCATTTTAAGGGCGGGTTAAACGACGTTTGGTTATAAGGACAGAAAAATACTGCCTTTCTTGTCCAAAAATCAAATCTATGAGGAGACACCACCATGAAATACATGCTGCTCTTGTACGGAAGCGAATCGTATACCCAAACACCCCAAGAATTTCAAGCAGAAATCGCTGAATATGGCGTGTTTAGTGCAGAAGCCACACAACGCGGTATCATGCTCGGGGGGGAAGCCCTTCAGCCCACCGCCACCGCCACCATCGTTAGCGTGCGCGACGGCAAAACCATTACCACGGATGGGCCCTTTGCAGAAACCCATGAACAATTGGGCGGTTACTATTTATTGGATTGCAAAAATCTGGATGAAGCAATTGAAATGGCAGCCAAAATTCCCGCCGCAAAAAACGGCAAAGTTGAAATTCGTCCCTTAATGGTGTGGGAACAATAGCCAAAACGATGGGGCAAATAGGGATGCCAAACGCCATTAGTGACACCGTTGCACGCGCCTTTCAAGAAGAAGGGGGGCGCGTGCTTGCCAGCCTCATTGCTTACTTGGGTGACTTTGAGCTTGCAGAGGACGCACTACAGGACGCGATGATTATTGCGCTAGAGCAATGGCAAACAGAAGGCATCCCTAAAAACCCTGCAGCATGGATGACCACCATTGCCAAACGAAAAGCCGTTGACCGTGTACGTCGCCAGCAAACATTGGCAAAAAAGCACACGCTCCTTCTTACCGAGCTAGACACCGCTGCCCCTTTTGCCGCCCCTGATGAGTATGATGATATGACGACTATCCCCGATGAACGCCTAAAACTGATGTTTACCTGTTGCCACCCCGCCATTGCCAAAGAAGCCCAAATTGCCCTTACCTTACAAACATTGGGACGCTTGTCTGTGGCGGAGATTGCGCGGGCGTTTTTAACCACCGAAAATACGATGGCACAACGCCTTTCACGTGCTAAACAAAAGATTCAGGCGGCAGGCATCCCTTATGAAGTCCCCCCGTTAGAACGCCTGCCAGAACGCTTAGATTCGCTTCTTGCGGTCATTTACCTCATTTTTAACGAAGGCTACTGTGCAACAGAGGGCGATGCCCTCATTCGTGGCGAACTGTGCCAAGAAGCCATACGGTTGATGCGCGTGTTAGTGGGCTTATTGCCCCCTGTGCCGTTGCGTAGTGAAGCAGAAGGCTTGTTGGCACTTATGCTCCTGCACGATTCACGCCGTCAGGCACGTACCGATTCACTCGGAAACCTGATTGTGTTGAGCGAACAAGACCGCACCCAATGGAACGCGTCACAAATCACCGAGGGCATTGCCTTACTGGATAACGCGCTGGCGTATAAGCATGTGGGCGCATACCAAATTCAGGCAGCTATTAGCGCGTTACACGCCCAAGCCCATACCCCTCATGCCACCGATTGGGCGCAAATTGTGGCATTATATCGTGTGCTTCATTCGGTGCAACCTTCGGCTGTAGTCGAGGTGAATTGGGCGGTAGCGGTGGGGATGGCAGAGGGCGCAAGTGAAGGCTTACACATTTTAGAGCGTTTGGGGCAAGCCTTACAGCACTATTACCCCTATCATGTGGCGCGGGCATCGTTGCTACGCCTAACAGACCGTTGTATAGAGGCAAAAGAAGCCTATGCGCTTGCCCTAAACTTATGCCAAAACCAACAAGAACGCACTCACCTACAACACCAACATGATGGCTTGGCGTGCTAGGTGGGCGGTTTTTTATGATAACAATAGCGTTTGACCACCTATCACAACCAGCAACGCCAGCCCCACAAAATAAATGACGGTGGCTATCACCATGCCATACCCCGCCACAATAAAGTAGCCATCACGCTCTAACATACCAAATGTAAGCAGTAAAATGGCAAGTGCCGGAAGCGTGTTTGAGAAAGGAACAAAACTAAGCGGAAATAGCAATAAGATGCCCGCGAATGTGAGTGCAATTCCGTTTAAACGGTTAACAAAAACACCCGTTGTCATCTGTTCTAGGCGTGGCTTTAGCCAGCGTTCTAAACGACGAAAAATCTTTGCGCCTTGTTCTAGGGCAGGGGTCAAATGTTCACGGGCGATAGAACGATTCATTAAACGTTCGGGAAGCCATGGCACACGATTAAGCGTTACACCCACCCCAATCAAAATGATGACAACCCCAAAAGCAGTGCTTATTCCCGGTATCGACACAGGAAGCATAAAGGGAACGGTTAATAGGCTACAAAAGAGCAATAGACCTTGCTCGCCCACTAGCTCTAACAATTCCCGAAGAGTGACATTTTCACCCACTGCTTTTGAAGTGTTTTCGAGTGCTGTTGCCATTGAAGTAGATGTGTCTTTGAACTGAACGTCCATGTTTTCCTCATTTTTATTTACGCGATAATGTTGCAACACAAGGGCTATATACACGCATGAGGAGCATTTACCTTATAAGAATGTGTGAGGCATTGTGTGTTTTGATATGAGGGGCGCAATTGCGCCCCTCATATCAGCACGCCATATTTTTTACTACTATTCGCTCCGCAGGGCTTGGGCGGGCAAAATTTGTGTTAGGCGAAAGGCGGGATAAATGCCTGCCAGCAATGCCGCCCCAAATGCCACCATCGCCGCCCCTGCCAGTTCTTCGGGTGCAATGGTAAATTGCATCGTCCAGCCAAAAGAACGCACATTAATGACGTATACAAGCACCGTTGCCAGCACCAAGCCAATGGGCAACGCCAGCACCGCCGACGTTGTTCCCATCAAGCCCGTTTGTAGAAGCGTAAACTGCCACAACTGCACTTTGCTCATGCCATTGGCACGCATTACCCCATATTCGCGCCCTTGTTCCAGTTGCAGGCTCATGAGTGCCGATAAAATGCCAATGAACGCCACCAACGTAGCCAAGAGGCGCAGGGCAATCGTTATCGTAAACGTGCGGTCAAAAATTTCAAATACACCTTCACGCAAAGAGCGATTGCTTTGGACTTGCAAATCATACGCCCCCAGTACAACGCGGATGTCTTCTAGCACGCTCTCAATGTCGGCATCGGGTTCAATAAACGCCGCCAACTGTGAGATAGATCGGTCGTCAAAAAAGCTATCGTAGACGTTGCGATACATAATCACAGAGCCTTGGTCGGTGCTATAATCGTAAAACACGCCGATAATCTCAAACGTTTGTTGCCCCTTATCCGTAAGCAAGGTAAGGGTGTTATTGTCTTGGGTAATGCCACGCCGAAACGCAAACGGCTCACTGACGATGATTTTGCCGTCTTCTAGCAAGGACTTGTGTTCGTTATTGGGCGCATTTAGCCACACAAAACCGCGCCCTTCGCTAATGTCATAGTCCACCGCCGTGAGATTCACAGGTAACAAGTCGGGATAATCGGGCGCAACGGCACTCACCGTCCGCGCCGCACTGACATCACGCACGCCGTCCACCTCTCGCACAAGCTGGCGGATATTGGGGTCTACGTCTACAGTAGATTGATTGCTAGTGAGCAAGGGCGAGGAGATAAAAATATCTGCGCCAATGGTCGTTTCTAGCCAATCGCTTACTGTGCCTCTGAATGAGGCAATCATCACACTAACGCCCACAATCACGCTAACAGCAATGGTCAGCGCAGCCACCGCGACGCTCGTACGGCTTAGAGAGCGTGTAACAGCGCGTGGCGCAAGCCGTCCGATAACCCCAAAGAAACGGCTTGTAAGGGGCGAAAGCAAGCGCATCCCAATCACCAAGCCAACAGGTGTAAACAATGCACCCCCCAAGACCACACAGAACAACGCGCCAAAGCTTACAAACAAATTATTGGTGGGCAATTGCAACAAGCCCACGCCCACCAAGCATGCCACCACCCCCAAAAGGGTGATATACGGCAGTAGACGCGTAATTTGCTCCTCAAAGCTAGAGCGTTTCATTGTGCCAATGGGGGCGGTGCGGGTGGCATCAATACTGGGGATGATGGCAGAAGCCACGCTAACGACTATCCCTAACACCGCCCCCTTAATTAGGCTAAACGGGTCTACGGTGATGGTGGTCACATTCACCGTAAAGAACAAGTCACTGATGGTTTGCGATACCAAGACCACCGTAAACCGCCCAAAAATCACGCCCAAGCCCATGCCCACGACTGTACCAATTAGCCCAAGCACCAACGCTTCGCCGATGATAAGCACAAAAATTTGCTGTTTGGTTGCGCCCAATGCTCGCAAAATACCAATGATGGGGCGGCGTTGTACCACGCTAAACGTGATGGTGTTGTAAATAAGAAACACGCCCACCACCACCGCTAAAAGCGATAGTGCCTGCAAGTTAATTTCAAAAGCTGCCGTCATTTGCTGTAGCGCACCGCCCGCCTGGCTGGCACTTACCAGCGTTGCGCCATCAGGAAGCACCGCCAATAACGCGCTAAAGTCATAGTCATCGGGCAGAATAAGGTCAATACGGCTAATGCGTCCTGTAAAGCCCGCAATTTCTTGTGCCGTAGAAATATCCGCCAGCACAAGGTCATCAAGGGCTTGTCGGCTTAGGTCATCTTGAGGCTGAAGAATACCAATCACGCGCACCTGCGCCACGTTTGCACCACTTTGTAATGGCACAGTATCCCCCACAGTAACGCCAAAGCGGTCTGCCAATGTTTGGCTAATGAGGACGGTATTCGGTTCTACTAAGAACGTTGAGAGAGCTTCGGTGGCGTTTGTCTCGCCCTCACCAATCACCTCTACGGTGGTGAGATAATCCCGAAAGGGGGGTTCTGCAAAGGGGTCTACCCCCAATAGGCGCAAGGCTTGGTTGCCCAATGCCGAAGAACGCACTGTTTCACTGACCACAGGCGCACTATCACGCAAACGCAAGTCCAGCCGTAATTGGCGATACAAATCGCTAGGCAAGCCCGATGCTGTGCCAATAATTTGATGGGTGGCATTACCGCTAATGCTTTGTGCTGATAAACCAAACGCACGGCTGGCACTCCCATTCGCAAGGTCAATGGCAATCACGACTGCCACACCCACCGCCACACCCAAAATTAGCAGTACACTTTGGAACAACCGCCGACTGCTATACCGTATACCTAACCGTAAAATCGCTAACAATCCCATCTTCACCCAACCTTATCTTTATTGTGTTGTTATGCTGTGCGCTTACTGCCCATTCTAGGGGCGTATGGGCGCATTACCGAGAGAAAAACAGGGCTTGGCATACCAAAGCCCCTGTTTATGATTTGTCTGCCGTTATCATACGAGATGCGGATTAAGCGAGGGTGAGGGGTTTTTGCAAGCGTGGCAAGTCATATTCTATGCCTAGCGTTTGCGCGAGTGCTAACGCCTCTGTGAATTTCTTTGTGGCTTCTTCGGTCTTATTTTCTAAACGAAGCAGATGCCCCTCATAGTACAGCTTTAGCGGTTGCCCAATGCGGAAGATTTTTGCATAACGCGCCAAAAGTTCTAAGCCTGCCTCTAGGCGTTGCCAATTTGCGGGGGTGGGGTCTTTCTCATAAACTGCCAGAAAAACGTCCATCATGCCCGTATACCCTTCACGGATGTAAAACGTGGTCGGGCTGGCATTGCTTCAATAAAAAAGTAAAAATTTGTTATAAGGCGTGCCATATTTATGCTATGATTGCACGAGTAATTTCTCTAATACAAGGGGATAAAATGCCTAAACAATACTTATACCTAACCCTATAGACTTTTTTGATAGTGATGATGTTCTCACCCGTTAGCGCACAAGAGTTACAAGTCATCATCCATATACCCAGTGATGAGAATTTCCCCAATCCAGAAAGAGGATTTTATCATCAAGTTGCGCCTATGTGGTTAGAAACGGAACTAGAGCCACAATATACCGAAGATTTACGCCCCTTGCGTGATGATGGTGTGAGCGATACGCGATGCCCATCCCTCCGCGCCCTATTTCGTCTTCTAAGCGATAACGATTGTTCACAAATTCTTGTGTTAGGGTTGTCATTGCGTTCTTTCCACTTAAAACATCACTAAAAACTATAGCGTGTGAGTGCAAGCACGTCAAATGACAACAGGCATTACAAACGGTTTAACACCGACTCTAGGGTATCGGCTAAGTCAAGCCAATTTTGCGTGTCTAGCTGGGCGGTTTGCTCACTTGTCCAAAACTCATAGGCAATATCCACACTTTCTTCTGTGGGGGGGTCTACGCGCACTGTGTGCCACAGGTTGGGCTTATCTCCATACCACGCCTCTACAAGCTCTGTCATGACCACATTCACGACTGCGCTGGTCATAAATCCCACGCGAGCCTCTAGGGTGTGCTTATCTTGCATGGCTTGAGTAATGTCGTAGATGGCTTTCATATAATTGCCCATGCCCGCCTCTGAAAAGGACTGCGAGAGTGCCATTTCTGCCACGCTGTCATCGGGGGGCGCACCGAAGGACGCAATACTCACCAAGAGCTTGCGTACCCATTCTTCTTCGGGATAGTAGCTTTCAAAAATGGGCAATAGGCGGTAGGCAGGTTCTAGCACAATTGCCAGCGCGTAAAAATAGGGTAATTGTTGCAGTAAACGCTTGGTGTAAAATTGCAATTGTTCTTGGTCACGAACCTTTGCATAGCGTCTTAAATCCATAAGTTCACGGCGTTGAGAGTCGGTTATCATAGGCATCCAACTTCAAATACTTGGGGGCATCATCGCCCACATTAAACAGCAGGTCAAGGATGGTGACTTTGTGTTCAAACGGCGGATAGGCTTGAGGATATTCGGCATACCCCTCATAATCCATATAGCATAATTGGATGTGGTGCGGTTCAAAGGCAACCCCCTCAATATATGACATTGCCGAAGGACCCGAAAGATAGTGGGTTGCGCCTGCCTGTTCACATAGGTGAATAAGGCGTTCCACGCGCCCCTTGGTGGGGGCAAAATCAGTAGAGTGCTTAAATTCGGTGTGTATGCCCAGCCACTGGCAAATAGCTCTTAAGAAGGTTTCGTTAATCTCACTAAGATACTCTACGCCTTCCATGCTCATATAAAGGGCTTCTAGGCGGTCTTTATAGTGCTTAAAGTAGGGCGCGCGTCCATAAACCATCTGGAGCGTTTTCCAGTGTTTAGCATACCAATTGGGCTGGGCAATTTTAGTATCTTTAATACTTTGCTCAAACTTTGCCACGTAGTGAACGGGTATGGTTAGCCATTGGATGCCGTGTGCTGTTTTAATACGGTTACGGTTACGCCAATCGTTATTGGTGTATTGTACCTCATCGTAGAGGACGAAAAGGTCACTTTGGTTGATAATATCAAAGTAGCCTTTCCAAGGAATATAATTGGACTGGATAATAGACACCACACGCACAGACATACCCCCGCCTTAAGTACCCCAAATAATGGCTATGACATGGAATTTACGCAGTAAACTTATGAAGAGGGGTTAAGACCCTTTTCGCACTCCGCTTTGCCAATATAAGGGGCAGAATGGGGTTACTGTATCTTTACACTCTATTCTAGCACCACACCCCGCACAATAAAAGATAAGTGCGGATTGCCCATATTGTGCCATTCCCATATAATTTCTGGGTTATTGGCATAGAAATGATGATGTATGAAGCTGTCAATTATCACTACACTGTATTATTCCGAGCCGTATCTACAAGCGTTCTATGAGCGCAGTCGGCAAGCCGTTTTACCTATTACGTTCGACTATGAATTTGTCATTGTAAACGATGGTTCACCCGATAAAGCCCTAGAGGTTGCCAAACGCCTGCAACAAGCCGATGAACGCATTGTGATTATCGACTTGTCACGCAATTTTGGGCATCATAAAGCCATCATGACGGGGCTATCGTATGTTACAGGCGACCTTGTATTTTTAATTGACTGTGACCTTGAAGAAGCCCCCGAAACATTAGGCGCGTTTTATCAAAGACTGCAAGAAAACCCCGATGCCGATGCTGTTTATAGCATCCAAGAAAAACGTGAAGGTTCACTGTTTCGGCGCGTGGCGGGCGATTGGTACTATCGGGTGGTACGGGCATTAAGTGAGCAAGACATCCCACAAAATATCCTGATGACACGCCTTATGACGCGCCGTTATGTGAAAAACTTGCTACGCTTTAGAGAAAAGAACTTTAGCATAGAGGGTTTGTGGGCTTTAACGGGCTATCATCAAGTGCCAATTAGCATAGAAAAATCGTATAAGGGCGCGTCTACTTATACCCTTAGCCGTAAAGTGTGGCTTGCCATTAACGGCATTACCGCCATGAGTAGCAAACCCCTGATTTTTATTGCCTCTTTAGGCTTGCTCATCACCATTCCTAGCGGAAGCCTCATCATCTTCTTTTTGGCGCAATATTTGCTGGGCTACACTGTGGGTGTGGACGGTTGGACATCGCTTATTGTGTCGGTATGGTTTTTGGGCGGGCTGATTATTTTTATCTTGGGGATTATCGCTATTTATATCTCTATTATTTTTACCGAAGTAAAGCAACGCCCATATACCGTTGTTCGTAAGGTATGGTATAACGACGATGACTCCCCCGAATAGCACCATGACATATGGATAAAGGAGCAACAGCACATGACCACCGTAGACGATACCCTAAAAAACCTGCAAGCCTATTTTGACGACCGAATTAAAGCACACGGCGCAAATGCGCTTGGCGTAGACTGGAACGGCGAGGAATCGCAGTTTCTTCGTTTTGAGCAATTGATGAAAATTGTGCCAAACAAAAACACGCCCTTTAGCTTGCTGGATTTTGGTTGTGGCTATGGCGCACTGGCAACCTATTTACATCAAGAGGGCTATCCTTTTACGTATGTGGGCTATGATATGACCGCCAGCATGATAGAAACGGCACGCCAAACCTACGCCCATTTGCCCAATGTCACCTTTACCACCGAACTAAGCGACTTGAGCGAATACGATTATGTGCTGGGCAGTGGACTGTTTAACATGCGCCTAGAAGCCCCAATTGATGCATGGCACGCCCATATGGAAGCCACGATTCGGCAAATGTGGGGCTTGGCAAGCAAGGGGCTGTCGTTTAACTCGCTCACCAGCTATAGTGACCCCGAATATATGAAGCCACATTTGTATTATCCCAACCCGATGACCATTTTTGACTTTTGCAAGCGCAACCTAAGTAAAAATGTGGCACTCTTGCACGACTATACTATGTATGATTTTACGGTGCTTGTGCGCCGTTAGGGAGCAAATTGTGAACACAACCAACACCACACCAGCGAAAAAGGGGCATACTGTGAATTGGATGGGCTTTGTCTACATTGGTTTAACCATTTTGTTTACGGTTTATGGGCAAGTGGTCATTAAGTGGCAGGTCAACCTTGCCGGCGAGTTCCCACCCGAAACAATCGATAAAGTGTGGTTTATCGTAAGGCTCTTGTTTACGCCTTGGGTGATTTCTAGTTTTGCGGCGGCTTTTGTAGCTTCGCTGGCGTGGATGGCAGCCATGACGCAATTTGAATTGAGTTTTGCGTACCCCTTCATGAGCCTTGCCTATGTGGTGGTCTTGGTGCTATCGGTGTTTTTGTTTGCAGAGGCGTTTACATGGCAAAAGCTGGCGGGTACACTGGTTATTATTGCGGGTTTGTTCATCTTAACGCGTTAGACAAACGCACTAGATAACCCGATGATGAGGAGGCACATATGCCAAGCTATGATTTTCGCTGTAAAGACTGCCAAACCGAATTTGTACTAACGTACAAAACGCTAAAAGCCTATGAAGAAGCCCTAAAAGCCTGCCCCAATTGCCAAAGCGACGCGCTTTCGCGGGTCATTAAGCGCGTTGCCATTAGGGCGGGGTCACGTGATTATGGCAAAATGTCGTCTAATGACATGCTGAATGTGTTTAGTAGTGGGGATAGTCGCGCTGTCGGCGAAATGTTTCAGCAGGTGGCAGGCACAAACCCCGACATGGCAACCGAATATCATGATGCCACCCAACGCCTATTAAGGGGAGATAGCATGGATAGCGTGGAAAAAGGCTTGCAAGAACGCAATGCAGAAAGCACGTCCAAACCCTCTAGCCCTGCTACCCCAAAAGTTAAAAAAGCTAAAAAGCCTAAAAAGGGCTAATCTACACTATAGCCTAAGTGTTGTAGGGCTTGGTCTACGGCTTCTAGTACAATATCTTCAGAATCAGCAAGCGCAGAAACCAGCGACTCTACCGCTTTATCCCCACCCAACATGCTGAGCGAAATGGCACAGGCACGCCTCATATTCGGGCTTTCATCATGGTGTAGGGCATGCGCCAACAATACCACCGTGTCACTATTACCAATGTGACCCAGCGCAAGGCAAGCATTGGTTCTCACCCATTCGCTGCGGTCTTTAAGGTGTTGAGAGAGGATAGGGAGTGCTTTGGGGTGTTTTAGCTGCCCGATGGCATAAATCACGCGCATTCTTACCCAATCATCTTTATCGTGTGCATGACGTATCAAAGCGTGTAAAGAAGCGGGATTTGCCAAACGCCCCAGACTATCGGCGGCACCACTTCTTACTTCGGCGTTTTCATCGTCCAAAGCCATGATAAGCGAATCGGTGGCACGCGGGTCACCAATCCAACCTAAGGCTGTGGTGGCGTGACGGCGCACACTGGTGTTTCGCGTGCCAAGTGCTTGGATGAGCGCATCAACAGCGCGGGCATCCCCTAGTTCACCTAGTGCGCGAGTTACCCAATCTTGCACACGGGTATCTGCATCATAAAGGGCGTGCATGAGTGGCACAACGGCGCGAGTATCGCCAATTTCACCTAAAATCCAAGCGGATAAATAGCGTACTTGGGCATTAGGTGATTTTAGGGCAACAATCAGCGTGTCTAATGCTTCTTGCCCCATTTCAATCAGTTCAATGCCTGCGTTTTGTTGCACATCAACATCAGCATTTTGTAGCTTAAGCAAGCATTCTTGAATGCGATTTGCCATAGTCATAGTCCCCCCACAACGTGGTTTGAAATATCAGAGGATTATAACGCATTCTGCGCTTTTTGGGCGTAATCTATTCTTTATTCTATACGAAGATTAAGGTGTCCAGATGACGCAAAAGCCACGTTTGTAATTCAGGTGTTTTGAAGTTAAGACGTTGAATGTGTCGCCGTGTCAACGGAATTTCATCGGGCAGGTATTCTCCCCGTGTGGGGTCGTTAAACTCTGGTCCGGTGCGAAGCGACAAATCATAGCTTTCTAACCGACACACAAAGAAATGCTCCTGAAGCGGTCGGTCTTTTTTAACGTGGTTTAGCACGAACACACGGCGTAAAATACGCACTTCCGCGCCCAGTTCTTCATAGAGTTCGCGGTATAACGCGCTGTGCAGGTCATAATCGTGGGGTTCTACCCCACCGCCCGGCGCAACCCAATACGGCAAATGCTCACGAGAGGGCTTCACACGCTTAATCATCATCAGCGTATTGTTCTCTGTTAGCAAGACGGCGCGTACTCTTTCTATGGGTTGGTCGTTAATCAATGGCGCAAACATGGTAAAAGTCCTTATAAAAACAGTGTTCTAAAGAAAGCATATCACGAATTTCATGTAAGTTGTGTTAAATGGGTGTGAAAGTCTATAAAACTTCAACAAGAATGCTTTGCGCCAGCGTATGCCCCACCGTTAGCACTTCATCAGAAAGCCGAATCGTTAGAGGTCCCTCAAAGGGTTCACGGCTCAAAATGCACACCATCTTCTGTAGCTTAAAGCCTTTGTCTTGGGCATGCTGTAGCAATTGCGGGTCACTGGTGACAAAGCGTGATACCCTAGAAAGTGCTTGTAAGGGAGCTTCTGCCAACGGAAGCAGTGTGGGCGCAGACATCATCACCCCTTCTTGGTTGGGGATGGGGTCGCCGTGGGGGTCGAGCGTGGGATGTCCTAGCTTATGCGAAATCGCTTCAATAAACGCTTCGCTCACGGCGTGTTCTATTTTTTCGGCTTCTTCGTGAACTTCATGAAGCGCATAGCCCAATTCTTGCACCAAATAAAGTTCTATTAGGCGATGACGGCGTAGCACATTGAGCGCAAGGCGTTCACCGCTGGGCGTAAGCCGTACCCCTTGATAGCGCACATAGTCTATATAGCCCTCATCATGCAGGCGTTGTGCCATATCCGTAACGCTTGGCGCAGAAATTGACAGCACGTCACGTAACGCATTGGTAGAAACGCGCCCTTCTTGTGTAGAGAGGGCTTGTTCAAGCACATAGACCGCTTTTAAGAAGTCCTCTACTGCTTCGCTGGTGTTTTTTTTATCCGTCATGCCCGTTCTTTTCCATTGTTGCCTACATTAGGTATTAGTTTGATTGTAGCACAAGTTTTTGGGAACTAATGCCTCATCGCTTTCGTCTATGGAGTATCGTTGACAAAAATAGTGAGACCTTTACCATGAAAACTATGCTTAAATTTGTTCTCTTATTTGTTATGTTGGGCGTGGGCATCAGCGCACAAGCCCAAGTCATTCTTATGCCCCCCGGTGTAGATACCAATCCCGACGGGTTGAGCGTGGATTTTCACCGCGTCAATGTCAAAATTGACAACCAAATTGCCATCACCGAAGTTTCGATGCAGTTTACGAACAATGGTGAAGGGCTTGCCGAAGGCACATTCTTATTCCCATTGCCCCCCGAAAGTGCCGTAGACAACCTGACGATGACCATCAATGGGCAAGTCATTGAAGCCAATTTACTGCGTGCCGACGAAGCCCGCGCCATTTACGATGAAATTGTGCGCCAATACCGTGACCCCGCGCTTTTAGAATACGTAGGGCGTGACGTGATTCAAGCCAGCGTGTTCCCCATTCCAGCGGGTGAATCCCGCAAGATAGACATTCGTTATGGGCAAGCGTTAGCCTTAGAAAATGGTTTGCTATCGTATCGCTATCCACTAAACGCCAACCCCACAACCTCACGTAGTGTTAAACAGGTAAGCATCCGCGTAGAAGTGACGGACGATGAAACCCTCAGCAATGTATACTCGCCCTCATACCCCATTGCCATTAGTCGCCCCAGTGATAGCTCATTTGTAGCGGGCTTTGAAGCCAATGACTTTACATCCACAGGCGATTTTCAATTGTATTATGGCGTGCGACGTGAGGACATCACCGCCAGCCTACTCACCTATAAAGCCAGCTCAGATGAGGACGGGTTCTTTATGCTCATGCTTCAGCCCCCACTGAGCTTATCTGCCGAAGCCATTCAGCCTAAAGACGTGGTCATCGTGCTAGACCAAAGCGGCAGTATGGAAGGCACAAAGTGGGAACAAGCCCAAGAAGCGGCTACCTATGTTCTGGGCAACCTTAACCCCAATGACCGCTTTAATGTGATTGCCTTTAGCACAGGGTGGCGCGTATACAGTGAAACGCTATTGCCCGCCAGTGATGCCCGCCCCGCGATTGCATGGGTAAAAAGCCTGTATGCCGAAGGTGGCACAGACATTAACGGCGGGCTAACGACTGCGCTTAACTTTACCGATGATGAACGCCTAATGGCGGTCTTGTTTATGACAGACGGTTTAGCCACAGAGGGCATTACCTACACCCCCGACATCATCGAAAGCCTCAACAGCATCGCCAAGCCTAACGCCCGCATCTTTACCTTTGGGGTGGGTGATGACGTAGACACCTTCTTGCTGGACAGCGTTGCCAATGCGTTTAATGGTTTAGGGACGTACGTTCGCCCTTATGAGAGCATTGAGGACGAAGTAGCCTCCCTTTACAACAAAATCAGCTCGCCCGTTTTAAGTGACCTTGTACTCACAATTGACGGTATTACCACCCAAAGCCTATATCCTGTGGCATTGCCCGACCTTTTCGCAGGCGAGCAGGTAACAGTCGTAGGGCAATATCGGCGTGGCACAGCAGGCGCAACGGTAACGCTAACGGGCAATCAAAACGGGCAAACCAAGACCTACACGTATAGCGACTTAGCGTTTAATGACCGCGCCAATGGCACAGAGTTTATCTCACGGTTATGGGCAACACGGCGCATTGGTGACCTGCTTAACAAAATTCGTTTAGAAGGCGAAACGCAGGAATTGGTGGATAGTGTCGTTAGCTTGTCGATTCGCTATGGCATCATCACGCCCTATACCAGCTTCCTCATCACCGAAGATGACATTCTAACGCAAGCCGGTCAAGACCGTGCCAACGTGCAATTCCAAGAAGAAGCGCAAGGATTAGCGGAGAGCTTTACGGGTTCTGGCGCAGTCGATGCCGCAGACCTTGCCAATAGCTTACAACGCTCGGCAAATGCTGCGCCACCTCCTTCCCCACTTCAAGCACAATCTGCACCCGCGACTGCGGGCAGTGTGCCGAATGCAACGCAAAATAGCTTGGGGGGTGTGGTAGATAGTGAAAGTGAAAGCCCTGCCGAAGGAACAGATTTTGCTGAACCTAGCATCCAACAAAATCTGATTCAAAATGTGGGTCAAAAGACCTTCATCCAGCCTACCAACGGCATTTGGACAGACACCAGCTATTTAGAGGGTGTAACGCCCGTGCAAGATGTGGAGTTCTTAAGCGATGAATACTTTGACTTGCTAGAACAATTCCCAGAGCTTGCGCCCTATCTTGCCATTGGACAGAACGTGCTGGTGGTTTTGGGTGGCAACGCCTATAACGTCACCACACCCTAGTTTTAGACACTAGACTTAAATAAAACACGGGCAAGAGAGAATCTCTCTTGCCCGTGATGTTGTCAACGTTGTGACGCGATGTGTTCACGCCAAAAGCGATTAACCTTCGTTTGAGCCGAGAACGCGCACGTTATTGGCTTGTTTGCCCTTGTTGCCGTCGACAACTTCAAATTCGACTTTGTCACCTTCGTTGAGGGCGCGGTAGCCATCGGCAACAATTGCTGAGTAGTGAACAAAAATATCTGCACCACCATCTAGCTTGATAAATCCAAAACCCTTTTCAGAGTTAAACCACTTGACTTCACCTACAATACGTTCTGGCATTTGAAAAACTCCTAAAACTTGCTTACTAAAATCGGACGCAAATAGGCACAAAACCGCCTAAAAGCGAATTGTTGCGCAAAGCGTTTCAATCAAGTGTAGAGTACAGCACGTAATTCGTCAAGTTAAGCCCTCTTTAAGAGGGAAAATAGCCCCTGACATTGCTTTATGTCCCTACGTTTACTCTACGCTATCTTGCATCTTGGAGTGCTTTTTACCACAATAAGCCTTCAATAACGCACACCGAGTAAAAGAGGAAAAATTCATGCGGAAATTTGCGTTTCTAATGACCCTTTTGGGTATGATGACGCTTGCCATGATGGGCTTGCCTATGAGCGCACAAGAGGGCATTACTGCGTTTGCTACCAGCACGCCCCTAAGTGAGACGACGCTCCCCGTTGGCACTATAGCAACACCCACGCCAAACACCCCAAGCATCGTTAGCGTCCAATCGTATGAACCCGATGAATGCCGCTATGCAGAAGGACAACGCACAAGCGAAGCGTGTATTGCCATCATTAACCAGTTTCCCGAACCCAATGTAGAACCCATCAATATTGATGGCTATACGCTAACAAATTATAGCTTTTGGCGTGTGGGGCCCAACCCCGTGAATGTACATAACGCCCCTAATGGCGAAGTGACCAGCCAAATTCCACAAGGCTTTAACTTTGTAAACGTCACAGAAGAACAAGAAGGCTGGATTAAGAGCGAAAACGGCGGATGGATTGCAAAAACAGATGCCTACTACGTCAAACCTTCGTTCTTTACGGGCGTGCGCCTGCCCGATGGCTGGAATCAGCCGTTTGCATGGGTGCTAGATACCACAGGCATTTATGCGTCTACATATCCGGGCGGTCCCAGCACCTCTGAAAGTGGGCTTGTGCCATTACACTATGAGCGTTACAACATCTTCGCCGAGGAAATGGGTGCGGACGGTTGGATGTATTATATGGTCGGTCCCGACCAATGGGTAAAACAAATTTACATGGCAGTTGTTAAGCCCACCACCCGTCCTGAAGATGTGCAAGGGCGTTGGGTAGCCGTTGATTTGTATGAGCAAACACTGGTGGCTTATAACGAACAAGACCAACCCGCTTTTGCTACGCTCATCTCTACGGGGCTTCCCGGCACAGATACGAATGAGGGCGTGTTTCCTGTGTGGGCAAGGCTAGCGCGTGACCCCATGAGTGGCGCGACGGGCGCACCTAACGCCTACGCGCTTCAAAATGTGCCATGGGTGCAGTATTTTGATGAAAGCATTAGCTTACACGGCACATACTGGCATGACTTCTTTGGGTATCGGCGCAGTAGAGGGTGTGTCAATTTAAGCATTAGTGATGCCAAGTGGGTGTATGATTTCTTTGAACAAGCCCCCAAGCGAGCCGATGACAATCAGCCCGATGCTTTTGTGTACGTCCACAGCACAGGTGATTATCGCCGTCCCTAATAATTTTGGGGTATAAAAACGTGCATTCGTAGGGATAAACGCCTGCATTATCCGTGATTTTCAAAGTCCCCCTCCATTGGATGAAGAGGGACTTTGAATAAGAGTTGTTTAACGGTCTTGAACTTCGGTGTCTAGGGCAGTAATGCGAGGATTCTCGGCATCTACAACAAGTGTGATGGGTGAGATGCTTGCCAAGTAAGCACTGGTTGATTCATAGTCCACGCGCCCAAAATCATAGGCGTTAATGGCGTTTTCTTCAAACACAGTATAGCCATCGCCACCGGTACGAACAAAGTTAATCGTGGCAATGCTGTAAGTGGCGGTTTCATCAAGGGGGGCAAATGTGCCGTCTTCGGCTTCTACGTCTACACTCACAATACGGCTACCCGCTTCTTGCTTGGGGTCGTAGGTAAAGCGCAAACCGCTTACTTGCAAGAAGCGACCGCTACCACCGTCACGTTGAATTTTGCCGTCGGCATCTAATGTGATGGCACTCACGCTGTTTTCAAGCGCGACCAACAAATCAGCACCACTAAGTTCAAAGGTGGCAACCAAGTTACCAAAAGGATGAACGGTGAGTACATCGCCTAAGGTAACTTCGCCTGCTTCAATGTCGGCACGCACACCGCCACCATTCATTAAGCCAATTTGTGCGCCTGTTTCGGCACGCAAGCCATCGGCAATGATACTGCCAAGATTACATTCTTCAATACGGCAAACGCGGCGGTCACCATCTAGGAACACTTCGGTGTTTGCGCCAATGGTTTGGTCGCGGAGTGCGACAATGGCAGTCGAAAGCTCGGCGAGTAGGGTTTCTACTTCGGCATCGGGGGTGATGTAACGGCTTAACAAAACAACATCGCCACCTGCACTCGTCACAAGCCCGCTCGCATCAAACGTAACGTTCAAACGTCCTAAGTATGTGCCGTTTGCGCCTGCTTGGGCATAGAATACGGGGTTGCCGTCTGCGTCTTCTGCGGTAATGGGGTATTTACCAAATGCGCCAGCATAGGCATTGCTATAAAGGGTGTGGCTGTGTCCACCAAGTACCACATCAATGTTTTGGAGCAAGGGCAACAGGGGAAGGTCGTCTTGAATGCCCAAGTGCGTTAGCAAAACAATTTTGTTGATGCCTTGTTCGGTAAGTTCGGCGGCGGCGGCATTTGCTACTGTGGAATAGTCACCATCAAACACAATAGCATCGTCAGGGGAAGAAGAGAACACAGTGGTGGCGGTGGTTAGACCAATCACACCCAACTGCGTGCCGTTTACGTCAATCACGGTGTAAGGGGCAAACAAGCCATTGAGCATTTCTACGCCTGTAACGTCCACATTGGCAGATACCACAGGAAAGTTAAGCCCACTTAAAAAGTCTGCCAAAACTTGGTTACCATTGTCAAATTCGTGGTTGCCCAAGGTCATGCTATCATAACCGAGCAAGTTCATAATTTGCACTTGGTCTTGCCCTAAGTAAACGGTGTGATATAGCGAGCCTGTAAAGCGGTCGCCTGCGTCCAAAAGTACGACATTGCCACCTTCGGCGCGAACTTGCTTAACGACAGTGGCTTGACGTGCCGCACCGCCATTACCTGCGCTATTGGGTTCGTGGGCAGCGTGTTGGTCATTCGTGTGTAAAATGGTCAGGTCAAAGGTTTCTTCCTGGGCGGATGCGATGCCAACAAGCAACGCCAACAACAAAACAACTAATCTACGAAGTGCCATTTTTCTTAATTCTCCCTAAAACTCTGTATGAAAATAGGTGATGTTTTGTAACACACCTGTGTTACTCTAAAATCGTACCAGAGAATCACTAATGAAGGGTAAACCGCGTGTTAAAAGACACCCGTGTTCAGTATAACATTCGCGCGTTTCGCACACATCTTCGGTTGCCAGAAAATTGGGGCGTAACGACGTTTGAACCCAAAGATTTTAGTGGTTTGGCACATTTAGAGGGCGCAAGTGATGCCATGCACACCCTAGAAACCACACTACTAAACGCTGTGCCACATGCGATTGCCTATGCCAATTTGTTAAGTGTATATGATGTTCTCAACGCAATGTTTAAAGCTGCACTACTTAAAGCGAACCCGCAGATTGGTTTGCGCCCGCCTGAAGTGGCGTTTGCGGTAGCGGGCTTTGGTGACGCGTGTCGGGCTTATGCCTATGAGGTGCTACGCGCCCACGCCCAAAAACACCCCCTTCCCGTGTGGCAAGTGGTGTATGACGACTGGTTACTACAAACCAAAGTCACTGCCACCGTCCCTTATACTTACACCCACGAAGGGACAGGGTGGCAAGTGTTTATTACCCATACTGTGTATGGCAGGCGCGGTTTGTTCGTCAAAACCCCCGAAAACGAGTATGATGTAGAGGATACCAGCATTTCTTGCCCCGCCGAAGCATGGATGGGGCGGTTATTAACACAGGTTAATCAGCTTATAGAGGGAGCTTTAATATGACCAAATTAACAGCGCATGTACACGGCGTTTTAACGCTCGGCAAGCTCTTAAATGGCTATCTCATTGTCAACGGACAAGAAGTGACCATTATTGATGCAGGGGTGAGTGCGGGCTTTGTCAAAACAATTGAGAAAAAATTACAAGAGCTAGGGCTAGGGTGGTCAAACGTCACCAACATCCTCATCACACATAATCACCCCGACCACATTGGTGGGCTGGCAGAACTGCAAAAGCACACCAACGCTCCCACCCTGATTCATCGGCTAGATGCGTCAGTGGTGCGTGGCGAACAACCCCAACAAATGGCAGACCCAAGCACACTCGGTTTCTTTGGGCGCATTATGCAAAACGGTATGCGCTCTGGTAGCGGGAGTATTATTCCTGCCCGTGTGGATGGCACCTTTGATGATGGCGACACCCTTAACCAAGTGCTTCCCAATTTAACGGTGGTGCAATTGGACGGGCATAGCTATGGGCAATCGGGCTTTTGGATTCCCGAAGAAAAAACGCTGATAGGGGGTGATGTCCTTATGAATTTTCCCATTATGGGGCTGGTGATGCCTGTACGTATTCCATCGGTAGATTGGGAGCGTGTGAAAGTATCTATTAAGCGCGTGGATGAATTGGGCGTAGAAAACTTACTGATGGGGCATGGCGCACCCCTCATTGGTAATGCCCACCAAGTGGTTCGCGCCCTTATTGCCAAAAAGCACTTGTAGGGAAGCCATCATTGATGCCCTTTTGTGGGCATAACAACATAAAAACGACCACTTGTTCAACCAAAAAGTTGTAATCGCGTTATACTATGTAAAATCTGCCGAATGAATAACGCTAAGGGAAGGTCTTTATGGTAGAAGAAAGCAAGAAATCCACAGGCAAGACAAGCCCCACCGAAAACCCACCAAAAAGTGAGCCGACATCGCTCGAAAAGTTGGTGGAGGAAGTTGCGGCACAGGTAACACTACCACCCGCCATTAAGGACATTAATCTTGACCCTACAAAAGATGACAACGCGCTGATTGCGGCATGGCGACGCTTTTTAGATTATGACCGAGTATCTACAGACCAAAAGAAGCAATCCATTCGTATTCGTGAGTACATCATTGCCATTCAGCTTATCACGAGCGTGATTGCTATCTTGAGTTCTATTCTTATTTTGAATGGTGCGCCCCAAACGATAAGTGATGGTATTCGGTTGGCACTCATCATTTTGCCCGTGATTAGTGTGGGCTTGATGAACTACTCCTCACAGTTTGCCTCTAGCACCGCCTGGATTGAGTACCGCGTGGGCGCAGAAACCATTCGCCAAAAAATCTATGAATATCGCATTGGTGCTGGCGAGTTCTTTCGTTTAGACCAGCGCAAAGCCCAAGAACGCTTGCTAGATGTCATTAACAAAGCCGACCAAAGAATTGATGAAGCCAATGCCACCCTGCCCTACATGAAGCCCATTGATGAGAGTAAGGCGATTGATAAAAACAAAATCAAGTACCGCATTCGCACCAAAACCGAAGCGGCTTTTGACCCAAACAACCCCTTGAAGCCTTTTGACGATGGCTTAAGCGCGTTGCCTGTACCCGATTACATTGATAACCGCGTGCGCAGTCAAATTGACTGGTATAGTGGGCGCATTGAACGCGACTATAAAGACATGCGTAACTATCGCCTGACTGCGCTCTTGATTGCGGGGGCGGGGTCGGTGTTTGCGGCACTGGGGCAAAACCTTGAATCCATTGTAGCCATTACCACCGCCTTAGGGGTGGCGTATAACGCACGTGCTGATACGCGCATGTATGGTGCAACCTATGGCATTTTCCATTGGACAGCCAGCAAGCTGCGGATTGAGCTAAATAAGTGGGACATCCTAAGCGGTGAAGAACGCAAAGACCACGCCGTTCAAGCCCGTTTTGTGGCAAGCATGGAAAACATCTTTAGACGCGAGCAAAGTCTGTGGCGCAAGAGTGCCATTGATAGCCAACAACTTATTGACCGTTCCTTAAACAGTAACCTAAAATCGGGGGCGGGCAAGGAAATGATGGCGAAGCTGGCGTTAAAAGAAGATGAAGTGGACGAGGACGACATCGACACACCTATCACCACCACCGGTGAGGAACTAACCGTACTTGTAACGGGCGAAACGCCCGTGGTGACGCTTCCCCCCACATTGAATGGCTCAAACAGCGAATTTGAGCCGTTGCCTATTACCGATGATGAGGACGTAGAAGCCCCCAAAGGCTAAAACACGACACAAAAGGGCATCCCATAGTAGGATGCCCTTTTTGGTATTTTAGGATGTGTGTCAAAACACAAAAAACGAATATCCCTACAAACTCTCTTTATAAAATGCCGTGTGTAAGGACGCGCTTTCTAGGTTTATAGTGCCGATAGCTTAACCACTTCGGGGGTGGGTACGCCCGGATAAGGGTCTGTTCGGTTAATTTTTGCGACAACATAAAATAAAATCACGCGCAAAGACCCCAAAATGGGTACAATTAAGAACGCACCCAACGCGCCCCCTAATGCCGTACCAATAAAGATACCAATGATGATGGCAGGCAATGGCAAGGACACCGCATCCCCAATAATCTTAGGCGCAACCACATTCCAAATCACTTGTGTCCACAGCAAGTTGATTCCCACGACCAATAGCGCAAAGACGATGTTATTCATCCCCACAAATACGCTCGACCCCTGAATAAGAGGCACTAAGCCCAGCGGCACAAGTGCAATAAAACCGCCGATGGTAGGAATAAGTGAGATAAGCGCAACCACCATCGCCACCAAAAGTGGTTGGCTTACGCCCATAAGCAAAAGCTGAATATATGTCAGTAGCCCAATGATAAAGCCAACCGTGAGTTGCCCCTTAAAGAAGCCGTTCCACACAGTGCTTAGGCGATTCATGAGAATGGAAAATTCGCGTTGATACGCAGGCGACACCGATTTTAGCGTCATGCTTTCGTAGTTGGGCAAGTCCATCAAAATCAAGAACGACAAGAACAATGCCAACAACGTTGTAGAGGCTAAAGACCCCACAGAACCCAAGAAAGAAGCCAGCGTAGCGGTAACAAACGTGACCACGCCCCCAATGTCAAAGGGGGCTTGTTCTTGTAGGCGTTGCCCCGCCACCACAGCATCAGCCGTCCCCAGTAACAAATCACGCAAGGGCGCAAGTAATGGGTTAATGTTTATGGTGATGCCCACAATGACGATAAACCCTTGTTCTGGGGTATAGGTGTCTAGAAACACGCGAAACTCTTCATAACGGGTTTGAAAGTCTAGCGTTAGGCTAATAATACCTTGCAATGCGTTTGGCAAAACTGCCAGCGTTAAAAAGAGAATCGCAGCCAAAAGAAGCAGGTAAACCAGCACCACAGACCCGCCAAACGTTAGCGTTGTTTGTTTTGCAACAATGCGTGCAGGCACTTGAATTAAAAAAGCTAGCAGTGCTGTGGTAATGACTAACGTTAGCACAGGCAGCAAAAACGTTAAAGCAAACACTACCGCAACTACCAGGCTAACGCTGGCAAGCTGGCGTGTAAAGGAAGTCCATTCGGGCTGATAGCCTTCGGTTTGGGGGAAGGCATATTCTGTTAAAAGGGTATCTATGGGCGGGGGTGATTCTGGGTTTTCCATCTTTACATTTGTCCTTTGATGACCTTAATTACAAATCACTATATCCTAAGTTTGGCAAACGCGCTATCCCCCTAGAAACTGGGTATTTGCGCACTTGTACACCTTAGAATAGACTTAAAGCGTGGAGTTAGTACGCTAAATAAGAAAAGAGATGACGAGCGCATGACACCAGAAATTTCACGCTTACTAGACAGTTCAAATCCGCAAGACCGCAAACGCGCTATTAAGCTCATGGCGCAGTCCGCCGATAGTGCAGCGTTGCCCTATCTCGCCGCCCTCTACAAAACCGATAGCGACCCTGAAATCCGTGATTTGGCGGTACAAGCAGGGCGTTACATTCGTAAGCAACAAGAAGAGGTAAAATGGCAGGGCAAGCCTCCCAAAGAAGGCACACCCGCCGAAGAACCCAAAGAAGAAGTGCGCGTTTCTGAAGGTGACCGTCGCCGTAGCCAAGAACTAATCGATCGTGCGATGCAACGCGACATTGCCAACGACAAGCGTGGGGCGTTTGAACTGGCACAAAAAGCCGTCAAAATTAACCCCAACATTGTCAATGAAGCCTACTACGGGGGCATCATTAGCGATATTACGGGACAACGGGGCGAGGACGCGCTCGAAGTGCTATTGGGCGGTAAAGACAAGCCCAAACGCAAAAATGATATGGGTGGCACAGAAAGTGAAGTCACTTGGGGCGATGCCCTCTTAAATTTGGTGATTATTGGTGTGGTTATTGGTGGCGCAACTATTGTGGCAAATATCTTGTTGCCCCTCTTGCTTCAGCCCATTACCTCCCGCCTTTTAGAAGCCATTGCCAATAATCCTGGCAGCCCCTTTGTTCGAGGAATCACAGAAAATTTGGGGGCGTTCTACGCGCTCTCTACGGCAGATGTTCCTACGAGCGTTATTTCGGGTTTGTCGGCAGGGGTGCAAATTATCTTTAGCATCCTCATCGGCTATACGTTTTTACACTTTGTCGCCAAGTTCTTAATGGGTGGCGATGGCACATTCCCCGAACTGATTCAGCACACTACCATCTATCAATTGGTCACGGGGGTGGTAGGCATTTTTGGCGGGTATCTGGTGGTTTATCTGTACGTCAACAATAGGTTTGGTGCCATTATTGGGCTAAGCAATGGCACACTTGCCCCATCTAATTATGACCCATCGTTGGGAGGGGGCGTTTTAAGCGGAACGGGGCTATTGTCTCTGCTTGGGTTTATCTCTATTTTCTGGTTTGCCAGTGCCATTGGTAAAGCCTATCGCTTTAGCACCACCAAGGGATGCTTAACCATTGTTGCCGTAGGCATTGTAGCGGCTCTATTATTGTGTGGGCTAAGTGCCGTATTTGGGGCATCTCTCGCCAGCCTAACGGGTGGGTTTACGCCCTAATGTGTTGTACCTATTTCACAAGAGAGCAGTGATGCTCTCTTGTGTGAGCATGGGTGTTCTGTATGTAGTGGCGCATTATAGAGTGGGATAGAAAGAAAAAGAGGCACACATGCCATTTCAAGACGACAACGACTTTTACAACCTTATCGGGGGCAAGCCCCTTCGTGATGCGCCGATTGACCTACCAATCGAGAAAAAGAAGCGCGAAACGCAAGCCTCACGCCAAGATGCGCTGTTTATGCTAGGGGTGGTTACGCTGGTTTTCTTTGTTACGCTGTGCATTGTAGGATGGGGCTTAGGCTCTGGAGTAGATGCGTTTTTAAGGAACCTCTCAAACACTAGCAGTGAACTAAACACGACAGGCTATATTGCCGTTAATGAGCTAATTAACACGGTTAGAGGGTTTACGGGCTTGTTTATCGTGGTCTCTGCGGGCGTAACAACGATGCTCTTTTTGGTGTTTTACCTGCTGTATACGGTCATTGTGCATCAAATTGCTACCCGTGTGATGCACGGTGATGGCACATGGTCAAACCTTGTGTACCATATTGCCATCCCTGACCTTGTGTATAGTGTGCTGGCGGTGCTGTTTTATTGGGGAGTTTTACACTGGTTCTTCTTCGACTATGTTGCCAACATTGCTGTTGTAACGTCGCCTAACTTTATGCAAGACTATCAAAACGGCTTCTTACTTCCCATAATTTTAAATTGGGTGGGCTTTTTTGTGTGGGGCGCGATAGTTGCACGGCGCATTGGCAAAGCCTATCTGCTAGACACAAGCACAGGCTTTATGACGGTGCTTTTATCTTCTACGGGGATGGGCATTATCGGCGGGTTTATGGGGTTTTTCCTGGCGATATTCTTTATCGGCATCCTGTTTTAGCGCAATCTGGGGTTCTGGGATAAAATCGTCAAGCGGGTTCACACTAGAATGATGAAGGATAACAGGCTATGCAACTAACACTAGAAGACATTGGCGGGTTTTTGAAGAAAGTTCCCCTCTTTAGAGGACTAAGCGATTCGCACCTTAAACGCATTGCCAGGCGCGTACGTGAACGCGAATTTACCGAAGGTGACGCGGTGCTAAAGCAAGGCGAGCTAGGCATTGGGCTATTTGTAATTGTGGATGGCGACGCAAAAGTAATTCGCAAGCTGGATGATGGCACAGAACGCGAACTAGACACGCTAACCAACACCGACTTCTTTGGTGAACTATCGCTCTTAGATGATGCCAGCCGTGTTGCCAGCATTGTTGCAGTTACAAAATTGCGTTGCCTTGCCCTGACCAAACTCGACTTTTTAGAAGAGCTAGACCGTGAGCCACAAATGGCAGTTACCATGCTAAGAGAAATGGCAATGCGCTTTAGAAGAATTGTCTCCTCGATGTAAAAAATGGGCGCACAAGACAAATCCTGTGCGCCCAACTCCATTCAAAACAACATCCGTTTTTGGTGGATGGTAATTCCCTAAAGGGTGTTAATCGGCAAGTTTTACCGTGTAAATCAGTTCATATTCGGGCAGTAAATCGGGATACAGCACCTTAATGAGGTCTGCCAACAGGTCTTGAGGGTTGTTGATGCCATTTTCATAGTAATCATTACCCCCGTTGGCGTTCACACGCGCCCCATTGGTAAACACATTCCCCGTCTGCAACGCCACAAAGTCGGCATAGCGTTCATCTTGCGCCAATAGGTCAGTGAGGCTAGTTACGCCAAAGCTGGCAGGAATCCATACATTGGCTGCTAAGCCCGCTTCATATACCACTTCAAAATCAAACGGCACACTGCCATTTACGTCCGCCACGTTGGGGTCATCAGCAAGGATAAGGTTTGCGCCTGCATCCCGAACAAGCGTTGCAACATAGGTGTTTGCGCCCGGCACTAGCCACGCGCCCGAATACCCCAAAAAGCTATCCCACAATAGGCTAGGGCGTTCTTCTGTGGGGATGTCTGCAACCAATGCCACCAGCGCGTTATATTCTTCTGATTTGGTGTCAAAAAGCGTTTGGGCATCGCCGTCTGCGTTCAAAAAGGCTGCCGTAAACTTCACCCATTCGGCTTGCCCCAAGGGGGTATTTTCAACGTAATCGGCGGCAACAGCCACGTTAATGCCCGCTTCTAATAGCACAGGATGTGCGTCATATTCGGGGCTACCACTGGCATTAACAATCACCAAGTCGGGTTCGGCATCCAGCACCGCTTCCACGTTTACGCCACTACCAAAGCCCACTTCTAGCAATTGCCCCGCGTCAAATTTTTCAATAACGCTCTGTGTGCTAGTGTACAAAATGCTATCCACGCCAATAAGTGCGTCCACTAAGCCCAGTTCGGCAAGGTGGGGTAAAAACGTGGTAGACATGGTAATCACTTTATTGGTTGGCACTTCAACAATCAGCGCACCCTCAAAGCCTTCTGGGGCGGGTGTGCCACATTGCACCAACACATATACAAAGCCATCGTCGGGGGTAGACCCCGCAAAAGGCGCAAGCACTTCCATCACCTTATAGTTGTTAAAATAGGTGATTGTAAAGCCTGTAGCATAGTCTACGGTGGCTTTGTTTGGGAAGTAATCGGTGGATGCGTCATAGTCTGTGACACATTCGGCGGGTGCTTGCGCCCAGACAGAACCCACGCTGAGGAGCGCAAGCACAAGCAAAAGCAATACGGTTTTCTTCATGGTATTTCCCCCTGTAAGAGAGTTAAACGAATAAAGTCACTCATCGCAGAAAGAACGCGCCGCCACGAAAAAAGTAACCTTTGCCAAAAATGCAAAAAGCCCGCATAAGGGCGGGCAGAAGGGGGCAAAGGAAAACCCATTCACGCTCGCTACCTCTTTCCACGAAGGTAACAAAAGCCATTTAAGAAAGGTGGGTAATCGGACTTCGCCAAAGGGCGTTACCGTTGCGGGACAGCGTTGGATTTGCACCAACTTCCCCCAGACACTTTCTTTAAGGTATGGCGTGATTGTAAGGGGCATTACCCCAAAACACAAGAGGCTTGTACATCCTTTAACGGAAATTTATCAGTTTTCTGTTTGCAAGTTAGCATGATGCGCTATAATAAACGGGAAACAAACAAAACAACCGTCGGGAAGAATACTCATGCGCTCACACCCCCCCATCATTACACGCTTGCTCATTGTAGACGATGAACGCGCTAACTTAGAGTTGATGTCGCGCATTTTTCATCAGCACGCGGTAGAAACTGCCAGCAATGGCAAAGAAGCCTTGATAAAGCTCAAGGCAAATCGGTTTGATGTGGTACTTTTAGACATCATGATGCCAGGTATGAGTGGCTTGGAAGTGCTTGAAACCATTCGTAAATCCGAACAGATGGCAGAACTGCCCGTTATCCTTATTTCGGCACTTTCAGAACGGCGTGGCGTGGCGCATGGCATACGGTTAGGCGCAAATGACTACATCGTCAAACCCATAGACATTGAAGACGTGCAAGCACGGGTACAAACGCAAATTCGCTTAAAGCAATTTGTGGACGAGCGAAAACAAATGATTTTGCACCTACAAACCATGAATGAACGCCTAGAACGCCTGATGCAAGTGGCAAGCCATGACCTTAAAAACCCCATGACCAACCTTAAAATGACCATTAGTGTGTTGCGCCGTTCGATGATAGACGAATCAAAATTGAACATGCTAGACGTTGCCGACCAAAGCATTAAAGCCATGCTTAACGTGGTGCAAGAGTTTTTAGATGTAGACGTGCGCCGTGACGAAGTGCTAAGTGTAACCATTGTCCCAACCGACGTACAAAATGTGATTCAGGACGTGGTGAGCCAGTACCGCGTAATTGCCGAGCATAAAAACATTACCCTGCAATTGCAAAGTGTCGGGGGCTTGGTGATGGCAGATTCACACCGCTTAGCACAAGTGATTAGCAACCTTCTTAGCAATGCCATTAAATATAGCCCCGCCCAAAGTGAGGTGTTTTTAAGCACCCTTGTACAAGACGGCATGTGGCAATTGACCGTAGCCGACCAAGGACCCGGCATTGCTGAAGAAGAAATGAGCCAGCTTTTTCAGCCCTTTGGCAAGCTAAGTAATTTGCCCACAGGGGGCGAAAGTAGCACAGGCTTAGGATTGTGGATTGTTAGAGAGATGATGCAACTACAAGGGGGCGATGTCGGGGTGTTCTGTCCATCCGAAGGTGGTTCACAATTTTGGATACAGCTTCCTTTGGCAAGCGTAGCTCATTAGTGACTATTGCGAAAACACGCCCCAACCCCTATACTAAACGCCATTAGTGGTGGGTCGTATGTAGCTCGGACTTACGCGGCGTAGCCTCCGAACCATGTCAGGGGCGAAAGCCAGCAGCATTAAGGAGTCAACTACGGGTGTCGTAGGTTTCCGAGTTACACACGGCTCATCACTTTTTATATCCCCCAATCATTTGCCTTCCCTCACCTTTCGCGGTTTAATTAAACAAACAACGCACAAAGAACAGGGACGAGTGATGGCATTACCCCACATCATGAACATTGTCATTACAGGCACACCAAACTGGTCGTTTCTTTTAGTGCCTTTGCACCCCAGCATCGGGCGTTATTTGCTGACACAGAGCTTTGAGGGCTACGTGGACGCGCTGATTGAGCAACATGCCTCACTGATTATCGTGGACGATGAATATTCTGAACACGAGTGGAAACAGTGGGTACACGCCCCCAAGTCTAACCCTGCTACACGGCGCATTCCCGTTATTTTGCTTACTGATGAACCTCATATTGCCCAGAACGCCCACAAAGATGGCATAGATTTTGTGTACACGCGCCATGAATTTACTAAAGACCCGCTGCCTATCCTCAAAAAGCATGCACATATCCTAGAGCCAGAGGTACAGCAGACGATTGCCAACGAATGCCAAGAAACTCTGCCAGAACGCGCCGCTGAAGCTATTGAGCTGTTTAACAAAGGGGAATACTATACCCAACACGACCTCTTTGAGGCAGAATGGGCAGAAAGCACGCGCCCCGTCCGTGACCTATACCGCGCCATATTGCAAGTGGGCGTGGCATACTATCAAATAGAACGGGGCAATTATCGCGGGGCAATCAAAATGCTTCAGCGTAGCGCGCAGTGGTTCCACATCCTGCCCGATGAGTGCCAAAGCGTGAACGTGGCGCAACTGCGCGAAGATGCCTTTGCCGTGTTAAAAGAGCTACAACGCTTGGGCGAGGCGGGCTTTCATGAGTTTGACAAATCTCTCATTAAACCTGTGCAAAGGGTATAAGGCTTTTCGCGCTAACAGGGGTATTTTCACATCCCCTCTGCTAAGAATTGTGCGGATAAGGGGTTTAAGACTCCACAAATGACATAAAGTTTTTATAGAACAGGGAAAAATAAAATGACACAAACGCTTATTTCTCATGCTTTTGTTTTACCCGATGAAAATTTTACCGAGTGGCTGAATGCGTTGCGCCCCTACACGCAAAAATTTGAGCGGGTTGCTATTGTGCGCTCACCACGCGGTAACGACCTTAATCGCTATCGCAATGTAACCACCGTCCGCGCCCCCCTAACGTGGAGCAATAATGACCCCCTCGCCCATATTCGGCGCATTTACCCTATAGTGGTCAGAGTGGACGTGATTAACGCCACCACCCCCCAACAAATGGCAACCGCCCTACAAACACGCATTGCCAATAACGACCGCTACGGCACAAAAACCACTTCGGCACACATCAATGACCGCTTTATTCTTGATTATCCTGTCGCGTATAGCCCCATTCGTATTGTGGATGCTTTTGAAGAAATCCCCTCTACCAGCGTGTCTTTAGGCATTACGCTCTTAAGTGCCAGTGGAGCAAAAGTACAAGCCAGCGTTGCAGGCAAAGTAAGCAAAGTGCAAACCAGTGTGGATGCCCTCAAAATTGGCGCATACGTGCAAATTAGCACCCCACATGCAGGCAAAACGTACACCGTCACATATGCCAACCTGACGGGCATTAAAGTAAAGCTCAATGACAATGTGGCGGTGGGCGCAGAAATTGGCGGTGCTGCTGGCGATAAAGTACGGTTGATTTTACAAGAGAGTGGCGGCGGACAAAGCGGTTATGCTATGCCCAACATCGTTGACCCGTCCAAAAGCATGTACATTACTAATGTGCGCGTCCGCCCCTTATTTAACAACGTGCGTGTGCGCTCTATCCCCTCGTTGGATGGCGAAATTCTGGGTTTGGCACAACCCTATGACCTGCTAGAAACCCTAGAAACACACGGGCGCACACTGGCAAAAGTGGGGCGCGGCGATATTTGGTTGCGCGTTAAGCTCCCGACAGGCAAAAGTGGCTATACGGCAGCGTGGCTGATTGAAGCCACCATCAAATCACCGAGTCGCCTAACGGGCGTAAACCCTACAGGGGTCAACCTTGACCAATTACACCCACGCGGCAAGCCCCCCGCCAGCCGACTAGGTAAAATGGGATGGGTGCGCTTTGGCTACAATGTGTCTAATTTCAAAGGGTCTACCGACATTCAAGCCGCCTATAACCGCTATGCGCCCCTTGCCGAAAGCTATGTGAGGGCGGGCTATAAGGTGATGTTCACTACCAGCCATCAAACCTATGGTGAAGCCAATAACTTCCACACCCCTTGGCCCCAAATTAACGCCCAACAGTGGACAACCATTATTGATAAATTTTCTGATTTGATGTATTTGATTGCGAGACAGTGGGCGGGCAAGGGCTTAATAGAGGCGTGGCAAGTGTGGAACGAACCCGATGGCGATTTACGTGCCGAAGCGTCTGCCATCATGAAGCCCATCACCTACCGCGAGTTGCTGATGAAGTCTGTGCCAAAGATACGCGCGGGCGACCCCAACATTTTAGTACTAACGGGCGGGCTAACCGGGACGCAAAGTGGCGACCAATACATCAAGGATGCACTAAAGAACTTGCCCCAAGATGCCATTCCGGACGGCATTTCGATTCATCCCTATGGGCGTTCCCCGCGCGCCAACGACCCACTTGGACACTTTGGACACATCGACCAAGTGTTAGATGCTTATCTGGCAATTTTGCCCGGCAAGCCTGTTTGGATTACCGAATGGGGCGTTTTAGGTGCGCCAGGTGTTGCGTCCTCTGCCATTGGTGATTATGCCATGTCATTCATTGCCCACGTTAAAAAGAAATACGGCGATAAAGTGCCAAGCATGATTTGGTATGCGTGGGCAGAGGGGATGCACAACGGCTATGGCATTGTGGATAGTAACGAAAACGAGCGTCCAAGCCTAACCACGCGCTTCTTAAACGCCTAATGACCACGCATCTGACGCTGTTTTACACGCACCGCCTACAGGGTGACCTTGCGCTTTTGCCCCGCTTGTATACGTTTTTAGAACGCTTACGGCAGGGGCAAGGTGCGTCCCTCTTGGTAGATTTAGGGGAATCTTGCACGCCCTCACAATGGCATTGCACCGCAACACAGGGGCGCAGTAGCATTATCGTCTTAGATGGCATGGGCTATCACGCAGTCAATGTAGAGGGCATCTTGGATGCGCCTAGCCGTAGTAAGCTGGTGGGCATTACAACGGTCGCGCTGATTCATCAGGGGGGGGCGTGGCGGTATGATGTGCCGCCTGTGCGTGATGAGGGCATAGTGATTTCGCTTAAACCTTCGCCTGCGTTGCGCTTGTGTGTGGTGCTTTCACCTGCGGATAGCACACGACTAGAGGAGGGTTGCCTGTATTTACAGGGCATTGAGGGAGGGCAAGTGGGGGCAGTGCGCGTAAACATTGATGAGGCACGCCTAGAATCGTTCACGGTTCACGATTTACCCGCTACAATTCCTGCCCACCCCATCATTAGCGCGTCCATTGAATTTGTGGAAGACGAGGCACGCCACGCCCAAAACCGCCCATAGAGATTTTACACCTGTTTTTTATTGTAGGGCGAGGTAAATCGCCCTTTTTCTGTGGTTTTTAGGGGTATTAGGCGTTAGGTATAGCTGGCGGGGTTGCCTTGGCTACCCTTTTTGCCGTCGGGCCAAATGGTGTTTTCGTTAAACTTAACGCCCGTCACATTTGCGCCTGTTAGCGTGGCTTGTGATAAATTTGCACCGCTTAAATCGGCTTGTGACAGGTTTGCCCCTGTTAGGCGTGTGCCTTGTAGGTTCGCACCCTGCAAATTGGCAACGGTTAGGTTTGCGCCGTTAAGGTCGGCAAAGGGCAATTGGCACACCGATAAGTTTGCGCCGGTAAGGTTACAAGAGCGCAAAATAGCTTCTTGCATATTGGATGCGCTAATGTTTGCGCCACGCAAATTTGCGCCTTCAAGGTCTAAACGTGACATATTCAGCGCAGACAAATCGACCCCTGCCAAACGGGGCTTTACGCCCCCCGAAACAAGTGCCAACACCAGTTCTTTACGGGTAATTTCAGCCATTTGCAAGTTCTCCTTGGTAATAAGCAATGATTTGGTCGATAGTTTCATTAAGAGGCGTGGTGGGTTTCCAGCCTGTGTACTTCGCAATTTTTTCAATGCTCGGCACACGCCGTCTAAAGTCCTCAAAGCCTGGCGCGTATGCTTCATCGTAGGGGATGTACTTAATCTCGGATGCGCTGTCTGCCCGTTCTATCACGCGCTCCGCCAGTCCCTTGATGCTAATTTCCTCGTCACTCCCAATGTTAAAAAGTTGCCCAATCGCCTCGTCATTTTCACCCAAGCGGTGAATGGCATCCACTACATCAAACACATTGCCAAAACAGCGCGATTGGTCACCGTCACCGTACACTTGTACGGGTTCGTTGCGTAATGCCCACTTTACAAAGCGTGGAAGCACCATACCATACTGCCCTTGTTGGCGAGGTCCCACCGTGTTAAACAGCCTAAACAACACCACAGGCAAGCCCACTTCTTGATAATACGCAAACGACAAAAATTCGTCTACGGCTTTAGAGGCAGCATAGCTCCAACGGCTTTTGGCTGTGGGACCCACAAGGCTATCATCATCTTCTCTAAATGGAAAAGAAACGCCCTTGCCGTACACTTCGGACGTAGAAGCCACCAAGATTTTCTTGCGATAGCGTCGGGCGGTTTGCAACATCACTTCTGTGCCACCAATATTCACTTCAATGGTGTTGATGGGTTCACTGATAATTTTTTGTACGCCCACCGCCGCCGCCAAGTGATACACCACATCACAATCGCTTACCAAGCGGTCTACTACGCCGATATTGCGAATGTCCTCAATGGCAAAGTGAAAGTTGGGGTTCTTGGTCAGAGGTTCTATATTCCTAAAATGTCCTGTTGACAGGTCATCTATCACCATCACCTGATAGCCCTGATTTAGAAGATAATCCGAGAGGTGGCTTCCGATGAAACCCGCGCCCCCTGTAATGAGTGCCTTTGGCATGTTGTTGGTGTCCTTTGTGTGCGTCTTGTTATTTATAGGGGCAATTGTCGTGGGGGCAAACGCTACCGTCGGCAATGGCTTCGGGCTTGTTGCACACCTTACACAGCGTAATGGCAACCGCCGCCGACTTATCGCCTGTTTCTTTGACAATACGGGCTTGCTCACGGGCTTTACGGCTAAAACGGCTTAGGGACTGCATCACTGCCATAATCACGCTGGGGTGCATATCCAACAAGGCTTGGTTAAGTGCTTTGTGGGCTATTTGATATTCTTCGTCAGATAGTTGTTTTACATATTCGCCCAGCATTTGCGCCGCTTCGCTTCTTACCGCAGGGTCGGGGTTATTTGCCAAATGATGTAGCACATCCTCAAGAGTCGTTTCGTTGTCGCTCATGTGCTTTGTTGCCCCTCTTGCCCGTATACTTTTATACGGCTAAATTTTCGATGAAGGTTTCGTCCAATGTGACGATAAACTGTGCCAGTAGTCTCGCCATGCGGTCAATGTCGCGTGGGTCGCAGGTTTCGTTTTGGCTGTGCATATTGCGAAGGGGGAGGCTTAATAACGCCGTAGGAATACCCTCACGCGCCACCTGTATCGCCCATGCGTCCGTGCCTGTATGTGCCACAATTGGCTCTACTTGATACTTAATTTCGTTCTTTTTAGCACACGCCACCAACGCATCAAAGAGCTTGGGATGAATGTTGTTGCCCAGTGCAATGCTCGCGCCACCGCCCAATTCAAGCTGGCTTTCGATAGGGACACCACTTTGGGTAGCAAAGCCCACATCCAGCGCAATCGCAAGGTCGGGGTTAAGGCGTTGTGCGGATGTTTGCGCCCCATACAAGCCATTTTCTTCTTGGATGGTTGCCACAGCGTACACATCCCATGAATGCTGTGCATTTTGCAGGTAATGCAGGCACGCCGTCATTGCCGTTACACAGGCGCGGTCATCAAAGGCTTTGCCCACCAGCAAGCCCCCCTGTAGTTCAATCAGTTCAACATCAGGGGTAATAAAGTCACCAATGCGTACCAAGCGCGTTACTTCGTCATGGGGCAAGCCCACATCTACCACCAATTGCTCAAAGGTAGGGTAAATGTTGGACTTGGCTTCGTCTAGCAGATGCGGCGGGGTGGCAGCGACAACGCCCTTAATGGGACGTTTACCATGCACAATGACGGGCTTTGCCAATAACACGCGATTATCCATGCCAGCCACACGATACACCAGCAAAAAGCCGTCCACAATGTCGCGTACCATCAAGCCAATTTCGTCCATGTGGGCAGCCAGCATAATTTTTCGCCCTTTAGGGTTGGGGCGCGTGGCGCGTTTAATGCCAATAAAACTGCCTAAGCCGTCTTGGTCGGTTTCGTCTACAATGCCCGCCCATGCGTCACGAAGGACGGCTTGCACAGGGGCTTCATGCCCACTAACCGCGTGGGTTTCTGAGAGTGTTTTAAGGTGTGTTTTAATGTCGAACAAGGAAGTTATCCTCACGTTTCGTCTGGTATGAGCGTTATTTTAACACAAGTTTGGGCAAGTCACAGGTAAACGCGCCCAATGGAACATTCTAGCCCTCTAGCGTAATCACCAAGTCCTTCTTAAAGGGTGTAATGCTTACTAATTCGCCACTCTCACTGATGATAAAGCTATCTTCTACGCGCACCCCAAAGCCTTGTTGGGGGTAGTATAAGCCGGGTTCTATCGTGATAAAGTTGCCCACTTGAAACACATCATCACGGCGTAGGTGGTGCATAGAGGGGGCTTCGTGGATGTTTAAGCCCACACCATGCCCAAGGCTATGCACATAGCCCTCTGTCGGGTTGGAGGTGCTTCTAGCAGTGGGGTGTCCTTTGGCTTCAAAGCTATCTAGGACGGCTTCTTGTAACGCATACGTAGGCTTACCCAGCGCGTAAGTTTCTAGCGCAATGTTGAAGGCTTCCATGACATCGTCATAGGCGCGTTGCACTTGGGGGGGCGCATAACCAATACACCATGTGCGCGTCATATCATGATGATACCCACCACCCATTTCACGGGGGAATAGGTCAAACACAATCGCTTGCCCTTCTTTAAGGGCTTCGTTATCTTCGCCACGACTATGAGGGAATCCGCCGTCGCGCCCCTGTGCAAATATCATGCCCGTGTCCTCTAGCCCGCGTTCCATCAGTTCACGGCGAATAAGGCGTTTTACTGTGCCAATGGTCACGGCTTCACCTTCACTATTTACCAATGTACCCTCTTGGATACGTTGTGAGGCAATAAACGACCACGCTAACGCAGCAACTTCATTAGTTTTTTCGGCTACTGTGCGAATACGGTCAATTTCTTGGGGGTCTTTGGTCAAATAGGCTTCCTGAAAAAGGGTCGGGTTGCCACTCTCACCCAAAAGATCGTATTGCGGAAAGGTGCTTTTTAGACGTTCAACCAGCTCTAAATAGACGTTGATTGCGCCCACGCCATAAATGCCCACACGCCCCTCATGAACGCCCGCATCTGCTAGAATGTTGCCCCATAAGCGTACGGTGGCTTCTTCCATTGGGTACTCTTGGATGAGGTCAAAATAGCCCACATCGCCATAGGTTTTACACGCATAGCCGCTTTTATTGGCTTCTTCTATTTCCATACCATTCACATAGAGGCGCACGTCATCGCCTGCTTTTTTAACAATAAAGCCTCCCGTGATGTGTGCGCCATTGCTCATATAATCACGGACATCGCTATAGCTTTCATCGCCTGCTACTACAATGGCACTCAGTTGGCGCTTTTGCATTAAACGGTCTAGGTCTGCTTTCATAGGGTGTTTGTGCCTTCCAAAATAAAGTGATTCTCTAAAATAAGCTCTCATAACATCATAACATAAAAGCAATGTAGCACTCTATAAGAGGTCGTGGTGATGCCCCTTATTGGGGATAATTGAGTTGTAGCGATGGCACAAGCCCACGCAACATTAGCGCACGGTACAGCCGATACAGCGCAGGCACACGGCGCAACGCCACATACACTCGCCACCGCCATAACGCGCTTGCTCCCCATAGCCAGCTTTGAACGGGCGTAGGCAACATCTCTTCAGAAATGCCCCAATCACGCCATAACTGCCGTAAGCTAGGCGGATGCACAGGCACAAGTTCTTGCCATGTTTGTGACAGTAAGAGTGCGGTCGCAAACTCTAAGTCTTGGCGCAAGCTACCCGTACCGCTTAAGTTGCCTTCGTGCTGATAAAATGTGCCACCCACCACTTCGCTTGTGGTGTAGCGCATGTGGGGCAAGGCGCGGATGCTCCATTCATAATCCCCTGCAATGCGATAGCGTTCATCAAACGCGCCTGCTTGTTCATACAGCGTGCGAGACATCACCCAAAAAGGACAAAGCCCCGTTTTTCGCCCAACGTTGCCGTTGGGGTGCAGGCGTGGCTTTTGCAGTGTAATGCCTATGTGGGTTTGTAGCCCATAATTAAATTCCACCATCGTATAGCCTAGTTCTAGCAGGCGCACCCCTTCAATGAGGCTTTCGGGGGTGTGGTTGTCGTCTACGTTCCACACGGTTAGATAGGGCGCGTTAGTGGCAAGAAAACCCCTATTCCATGACGCATACAGGCTTTCACGGGCGACATCATGGCGCGTCAACGTAACCTGCGAAAGAGGCGCAAGCGTGGCTTTGAGCTGTGTTAAAAGCGCGCCCTCTTTGGGCGTGGGGTCATTGGCAATAATCACCACTTCTGCCCTAAAGTTAAGCGCGTTTAGGGCGGCACGTAAGCGCGTCGCATAGGCGGGCAAAAATGCCTCTGCGCGATAAGTGGATGTTACAATTGCCAATATCGGGTTTTCTATCATGCCTAGCCCCTGAATGAGAAAGATTATCACGCGCTCTTAAGATGAGCGTTAGGAATTATAGCGCAGTGTACCCTATAATAAAGGTATTACACCTAACCAACCCATAAGGCAAGCCCATGAGCGAAAACGTGCGCTTTTATGAACAGCTAGACACCATTAGCCACATCGGTGACATCACGAACCCCGCCGTGTATACGAACATGCCCAGCGATTGGTATATTGCCATTAGTGACGTGCAAGGCTCTACACAAGCCATTTTGGACGGGCGCTATAAGGACGTAAACGGCATTGCAGCTGCCAGCATTTGCGCCCTCCTAAACAGCCTAACGGGCGTAGATATTCCTTTTGTGTTTGGCGGTGATGGCGCAACGGTGGTGATACCGCCCGAAATGCTAGAAGAAGCACGTCAATCGCTCATTGCCACCCAACGCCTTGCCAAAAGCCAATTTAACCTGAATTTGCGTGTGGGCATTGTTCCCATTACCGATGTGGAACGGGCAGGTTATAAGGTGCGTGTGGCAAAATTGCGCTATCATGAGCATTTTCAGCAAGCGGTGTTTACGGGTGGGGGCATTGCGTGTGCCGACCGCATGATTAAAGACCCCGCCACCGCCCCCCTTTATCTTGTGAAAGATGATGGGCAAACACACGAAGCCGATTTTACCGGGTATGAGTGCCGTTGGAGTGAAATCCCAAGCAACTACGATGAAACCGTTAGCCTGATGATTATGGCAACGTCACCCGATGACAGCGAAAATTATGCCGTTTACGCCGAAGTCATCCAACGCCTAGAAGTGATTTATGGCGATAGCGCACGCCGTAACCCCATTTCATTTCAGCACATGCGCCCCGCCCTTAACCCGTCTAAGTATGGCGTAGAAACGCGCATCCGTAGCAGTACCAGCGCACTGATGGCACGCCTGCGCCTAATGATGTGGTCGGTGGGGGGGTGGCTTTTGTGGACATACCGCGACAAAATTTGGGATAGATACAAACGCATTGTTATAGACACCACCGACCGCGAAAAGTTTGACGACACCCTTCGCATGATTATCGCCGGCACAGTGCTACAACGCGATGAACTGGAAGCATTCTTAGAACGACTTCGGCAAGAGGGCAAGCTGGTGTATGGGATGCACGTTTCACGTCATGCCCTAATGACGTGCTTGGTTTTTGACCGCTTTGGGCGACAAGTGCATTTTGTGGACGGCGGTAACGGTGGCTATGCCATGGCAGCAAAACACATGAAAGAACAATTAAAACGGTTAAGCACTGTCCCACAACTCTAAAACGGAGGCAACCCCCTACTATGAATAGACGGCGCATCTTACTTACAGGCGTTTTTTTGCTCATCTCGTTAGGCGCGGTGGCGGTGTATCTTGCCACATCTAGCGTGCGAAACGCCCCCCTAACACTTGGGGATGGTACAACGCGCACCACGTCCGAAGAAACCGAAATTGCCCCCAGTGAGGGCGTGCCACTAGCACCCCCACCGTATACGCTGGCGTTTACCACCGATGTTGAGGGGCATTGGGACATTGCGTTGCTAGAAAGTGATGGTGTCCTCAAAAACCTCACCGCAGACGGCACAGATGCCCAAGATTACTTTCCGTCATTTGCGCTAGCGGGTGACATGATTAACTTTATTTCCTCACGCGGAAGCCCCACCGAATTGGGACCCTCACAGGTGCAATCCAGTGGCGAAGGCTTACGCAGTTTAAGCATTGTGTCGGCGGTGATTACGCTGTTTGGTGAGGGGCGTTTGGATTGGGATCCGTCATGGTCTCCCAACGGCACACAAGTATTGTGGTCGTCCTTGCGTGACCTTAACTTAGAACTTTACACCATCCCCACCGATGCCGAATTTGCCATTAGCAACGCCACCCGCCTGACGAATACGGGCGCACGGGATTGGTTTGGGGCATGGTCACCTGATGGCGCACAAGTGGCATTTGCCACAGACCGCAACGGCAACGAAGATATTTACGTTATACCCACAACAGGGGGCGAAGCCCTACGCCTCACCGATAGCCCTGTGGATGATATTCATGCTATGTGGTCATTGGATGGCACACAATTGGCGTTTGTATACGATGAAAACGACACCGCGCTTTTAGAGGGGCGTGTCCTTATTTATGTGACTTCGCCTGATGGCAATGGCACACCAGAACCCCTTGAGGTCGTGTTCATCGGTGACCCTGTAACGTCCCCTGATGGCGCGTATGTGGCGTATGTGAGCAACGAAACAGGCAATTGGCATATTTATGTGATGAACAGTGACGGCTCTAATGTGCGCCGCGTGACTGATGGGGACGCAAATTACCTGTTCCCTGTTTGGCAACCTTAGAAAAGAGACCCTTGTATGTCTAATTTTGATGACGAAGAAGAAAAGCCCAAACGCCGTATAAGACACCCCCTCGAAGCCCCACAAGAGGGCGATGAGGACTATGTTTCGTCCGAAGAAGAGTCACAACGCCCCAAACAGCGCGTTGTCTTTACGATGGGCGTTACACAGCCCTATCTGACCTATGCGCTGATGGCAATCAACATTGCTATTTTTGCGTTTAGCCTGTTCTTTAGAGAGGCATACGTGCCGTTTTATGTGGCAGCGGCATTAGACCCACTGGCGGTTTTACGTGATTTTCAGGTGCATCGTTTGATAAGCGTGATGTTTTTACACGGCGACCCCACCCACATCATGTTTAACATGCTGGCACTGTACAGTATTGGCAGGCGTGTAGAACTGTATTATGGGCGTTATCGCTTTTTGATTGTGTACTTTTTAGGGGGGATGCTGGGTTCTGTGCTAAGTGCCATTATTGGCGATTATAGCATTTGGAGTGTGGGCGCATCGGGCGCAATCTTTGCGTTGTGGGCGAGTAGTTTTTGGTTTGTACAGCAAAATGCCAAGTTGTTTGGTGAAAACGGGCGGCTCATCTTGCTATCAGAGGGCATCTTCCTGATTGGTAACATCTTCATTGGGCTAGACCCCTCACGCAACATTGATAACTTGGGGCATTTGGGGGGCTTTATGGGGGGGCTGGCATTGGCATACTTTATTGTGCCACGCATCACGTTTACCCAAAAGATAGATGCAGAGGGCGTGCAGGTTATCACGTTTACCGATAACAACCCCCTTGACCAAAAGCACACCCTCATGATTTTGGCATATAGCACAGGGTTACTGTGCCTCTTGGTGGTTGGGATTCTCGTTTTCAGGGCGCAATCGCTCTAGTTCATAGCGCAAGAGGGCAACCTGCTGGGCAATCTCTTTGTTCTCTTGCGTTAGCCGTGTGATAACTGTCGAGAAGTACAACAAGATAAAGAGCAAGAACAACGCCGCCAATAAAAACAGCAAGTTTGGCGGATACACAATGCCCACAAACGCCGAAAGCCCATGCAGCAAGTCACGCCATAGCGCAACAATCAGCATCACAAACGCGGTTGCCAGCCACAATAGCGAGTATTCTTCACGCAGTTTGCGCTGGCGCACCAATTCCAGCACCAATAAGAGTGCCAAAATGGATGCGCCTACTGCAAAGACCACCGAACGTTCTTGCATGGTGGTTACTCTGGAACAACTGCTAAAACAGCAAAAGCGTTTTGTTCTAAATCTTCACGGCGGCGCACCACCGCGCTCTCTAAAAATTCCAGCACAAACACCACCACAGCCCCTAAGAAAAAGCCCGCAATTGCGCCAATAAGGATGTTAATGGTGGTATTGGGGCGCAAAAGGCTAATGCGAGGCGCGTCTTGAATTTGGGCGCGGATGCGGTCTTCTTGGCGTGCTTCTTGGTTTAGCTCATCTTGATAGGCAATCAGGGCGTTGCCCCATTCGGTGGTGATGGGGTTGATGAAGCGTGATGCTTCTTCGCCACTATTCGCTTCAAGGTCTACGTCAATTTGAATGGATAACGTATCGCGTTGGGTTGAGATGGTGGTACGGCTACGCAAAAACGCGGGGTTCATATCTAGGTTAAGCGTGTCAATGATACGGGCTGCTACGATGTCACTTTGCAAATAAGCCACACGGCTATTTAGCAATTGCGCCGCTGCTTGCGTTAAGCCCCAATCACTACGGGAGGGCGTAATGAGCAAAAGTTGTGTGCTACGATACACTGGCTGAACGGTACGGCTAAAGGCAAACGCGCCCACCGCACACAGTACCGCCAACAAAATCATAATCCAACCGCGCTGTACTAGTACGCGACCATATTCAAAGAGGTTCATAGGTAAAACGTCCTTTCTGATGCGCTATCGCACCACTTCACGGCATTATAGACGAGTGGCAAGAAGTTCATCAAGCACTGTTTCTACGCGCACACCGTCCGCTTGCGCTTCATAGTTTAGCATAATCCGATGACGAAGGGCATTTTTTACCACAGTACGCACGTCATCAAACGCCACATTAAACCGCCCCTCTAGCAAAGCGTGTGCCTTTGCCCCCAAAACCAACGCCTGCGCCCCACGAGGCGAAGCCCCCACGCGCACGTAACGGCGCACACCATCAGGTGCGTTTTCACTGTCGGGATGGGTGGCAGTAATCAGCTTGGCAATCCATTCAATGACGTGGCTGGCAATGGGCAATTCTAGCACCAATTGGCGCATATCTAGCACGTCTTGGGCGGTGGCAACACGGCTAACGGTGGGCGTATCTGTGCCTGTCGTGCGCTCCATAATGCTCACCAATTCGCTCATACTGGGGAACGCCACATTCACCTTAAACAAAAAGCGGTCTAGCTGCGCTTCAGGCAAGGGGTATGTGCCTTCCATTTCTAGTGGGTTTTGCGTAGCAAGCACAAAAAACGGCTCATCAAGCATGTAGCGTCTGCCCGCAACAGTAACAGTACGCTCTTGCATGGCTTCTAGGGTGGCGGATTGTGTTTTGGGCGTGGCGCGGTTAATTTCGTCTGCCAGCACCATATTGGCAAAGATTGCTCCCCGTTGAAAGCGAAAAGCGCGTTTGCCGTCCTCTGTTTCTTCTAAAATATCCGTTCCCACAATATCAGACGGCATCAGGTCGGGCGTAAACTGGATGCGCGAAAATGATAAGTCTAGCGTGTCGGCGAGCGTGCGAATGAGCAGAGTTTTCCCTAAGCCCGGCACGCCTTCTAAGAGGGCGTGCTTGCCCACCAACACACAAATTAAAACGGCGCGGACAACGTCTGTTTGCCCCACAATCACACGGGCAACTTCGTTTTCTACGTCACGCGCCAGGGTGTTAAAACGGGCGATTTCCATCACTAAAGTGCCTTTCTTAAGCTAAGAAGCCGTTGTCTTTTAGCCATTCGGTTAGTTCTTGGTGGCTAGGTTCGGTAATCATTACGCCACGATGCACCCCACGCGGGCTTTTACCCACAGGCAATGGGGCAACCACCGCATAGGGCAAGTTGCTATCGGGCAACGCAATAACCAGCGTTGGCACGCTCAAAAAGCCTGTCCATTCTATCACGCGCTCTCTGGCGGTGGGGTCTTGGTCGATGAGTAGCGTACGATACGGCACGCAATAGCCCGCCAAACTGCGTTTTGCCACCGTTACAAACGGGCAAGGCATGCTACGCGAATACATTACCAATTCGTGGGTGGGATGTGGTACGGCGGTTAGGGCAGGGCTTGAGGATGTCATGGTCTTTAGCAACTTAGCAAGCATAGGGTTATTGTCCGTCTGGGGTAGTTGTGATGGCATCGGGCGCAATCACTTCGGCGTTTGGATTAGGCGCAGGTGGGTTTAAGAAGCACACCACGCCTTCGGTGATGGCTTGCGCCATGTCATCTTGTCGGGTGGTTAAAATGGTGCGGTCATCCTTCATAAAGCCTAGCTCGATGATGGCGGCGGCGGTGAGTGGGTGAATCTCTCTAAAGGTATGATAATCGGTCATATCTACAGTGAGCGAAAAACGGCGTTCTATTTCGATTACCTTGCCATATTCACGTGCCAAACACTCTGCTAAAAGCGTGTCGGGACCGCCTTCGGGACGGACGGCGGCTTTTGCCACCAAGTAGCCACTGACATATTCACCAAAATCTTGGCAGGTATTGGCATGAATAGACACCAAAGATGCCGCCTGATAATTGTTCAAGCGTGCGTCAAACTCATCAAGCAAATCGACGCTATAGCCCAGTGTGCGTAGGTTACGTACCACACGGGTTGCCACATCAAAGTTAATGCTGGATTCGGTTAGCCCATCAGGACACACGGCACCGGGGTCATTTTCGGGTCCTCGGTGTCCGCTGACGATGCCCACTTTGCGTAAATAATTGGGCGTGGGCAATTGTGTGGGCTGTTGCGTTACGGCAACCGTAGAATTAGCAACCACCAAGCCCGTCACCACGCGCCTATCTAAAAAGTCGGGGGACGTAAACCACGTAAAAATAGTGCTGGATAAAAAGCCCGCCAAAATCACCAATATCAACGTTCGTACAAAGCCCCCCACAATCCCCACACGGCGCACCCTTACGCGCTCTTGGCGACGCTTAACGCGCTGTACTCGTTGCGCTTCCATTTTTTCGGATGAGATGGGCGCGGGTGGCGGGGGTGCAGGCGGTGGCGGTACAGCCTCCACAGGAATATCGGGCAGGCGCAAGGGCGCAGATTCTTTCCCAATCGACAGGCGTTCTCTTTGGATGGGCGCGGGTGCGCCCTCTACCACAGGTTGTTCTGGGGCAGGTGTGGGCTTTAGGGCATCCGTTACGCTGGGGATAATGGGCATTTCCAGCTCAGGTTCAGGCTCAGGTTCGGCAGGGACACGGCGTGCCGCTACTTGGCGCATCATCTCTACAAACAGGGTGCTTGGCGCAACCTCTGGCAAGTCACTGGCGTTTTCATTCGCGTTATGGGGGTCTTGGGGGGTATTTGGCTCGTCTGGCACGCGACATCCTTACTCATTTGGGCGTGTTTATATTATAATGCAGTCACGGTGTAGTGTGTTGTGCGATTGCCCACAAAACATAAAGAACAATGCTGTTTTAACCCCTTTTAAGAGGTTGGGTGTGTGGCAATGGCATTAGTTGTTACAATCATAATGCCCGTGATGCTTAAAACAATGATGATTTTGGACAAACTTATGCGCTATGACGACCTATTAGACAAAACCGAACTAAACACCTATACGCGCACCCTAAACGCACGCGCCAAACAAATCGGCATCCCCACGCGCCTCAGCATGCCTGATGTACGCGGTGTTATCCTAGAATCGGGGGGGGTGTGTGGGTGGTGTGCGGTGTCGTTGCTACGCCAACCCTTTGAGCTAGACCACATCATCCCACTCGCTGACAAGGGCGCACATACGCCCCAAAATTTGGTGGTGGCTTGCCCCGATTGCAACCGCCGAAAATCAAGCCAACACCCCGCCAAATTTGCCCAAGCCCTTAGCGTGCAACTAGGGCAAACAACGCCCCTCATCCTGCGTGTGCTATCGCATTATGGCATTACGCCCCTGTTTCAAAAACCGTTGTTATAACGCCGTAAACGCCCCAAAGATGCCCGTTTCTTGCACGTCTACGCGCACCCCTTCTAATTCAGTGGGAATGACATCCGCCTCTTCTAAATCTTCTAAAGGCAATTTTTGTGAGACCATCACCACAATGGCGGGCGTGTCGGTATATTCTCCTGCCACTTTTGCCAAGCCAATAGCCACACCCACCACATTGGGCATTTGCATGAGTTCGTCTATATACTTAGCTTGCACTTCGGTTAAACGTGCAATGATTTCGTCGTTCATCATCAAATAGTGTCCTTATGCTTAGTTTTGGTTATAATAGCAAACACATTGTACCCAATATTATACAGGGCTGTGAACCTATGGGTGACGAACTACGAGTAGGATTGATTGGTGAGGCAAATGGGCATGTGACGCGAGATAGTACAGCGCGTGCCATAGGAAGCGGTAGCCTAGAAGTATTTGCCACCCCTGCCATGATTGCGTTAATGGAAGCCGCCTCTGTGGCAGCCATCGACAACGCGCTAGATGAGGGTATTTCAACGGTGGGCATTGATATTAATGTGCGCCATTTGTCGGCTACGCCCATCGGCGAGAATGTCACAGCCATTGCAGAAGTGAGTGAAATAGACGGCAAGCGCGTTCGGTTTGAAGTGCGAGCTTGGGACGAGCAAGAATTAATTGGTGAAGGCACACACACGCGCTACATTATTCAAGTAGAACAGTTTTTAAACCGACTTAACGAGAAAAACGACTAACGCTTATGAAGTTGTTGTTTGTGGTATCGTCATTAGACCTTACACAACCCTTTAGTGCCACGCCTGCTTGGTGGCAATTGCTAAAGGGCTTGTATGAGATTGGCGTAGACGTGATTGCCACGCCATATCAGGGTAAGCCGATAGAGTCTTTGTGGTGGCGCGAAGCCCCCAACCCCGCCAAATGGCAAGGCGACATATTTAAGGCTGTGCGTGATGTGTTTCAGCGTGTTTTGCCTGCCAAACAGGTGCAAATGCCCGATAACGCCCAAAACGACACAGAAAGCGCATCCGAAAAGCTTATTCGGCGAACCGCCCAAACCCTGATTGCTCCTTTATGGGCGCGTCACCTAGACCGCCTACTCACACAACACCCCGACACCGACGCGGTGATTTTTCTGACTGTGCCACTCAATCATTTGAATGGCGTACCCGCCGAAATCATTCGCAAACACGGCAAGCCCGTTTTTTATTATGATGGCGATGTGCCAGCCAGCTTACCGAATATGAAAGGGTTTGCCAGTGGCTTTCGCATTTATCAGGGCGCAGACGTGAGCGAATACACGGCGTTCATTAGCAATAGTACGGGCGGTGAGGCACTTCTAAAGCAATTGGGCGTTAAAAACACGCATACGCTTTGGTATGGCGCAGACCCCGAAGTCTTTAGCCCTCTTTCTGTGCCGCACCAAGATATTGACGTGCTGTTTTATGGGCATGGGCGCGAATATCGTGGGGATTGGCTGGATGCGATGATTAAAACCCCTTCGCAAGCCCTGCCAGAAGCTACATTTAGGGTGCGTGGGCTAAAGCTAGGCGATATTGGTAATGCGCAACAATTGCCCTATTTGAGCTTTAGCAAACTGCGTGAATATGCCAACCGAAGCAAAATCAACCTGTGCATTACACGGGGCGCACATGCCAGCGTGTATGCGTCCTCCTCATCACGCCCTTTTGAGCTAAGTGCCATGGGGTGCTGTGTGGTGGCAAACCCGTATGATGGGCTAGAGAATTGGTTTGAGCCAGAACGCGAAATCATCATTGTTCACAGCGCAGAAGAAGCCCTAGACCGCTATCGCTATTTGCTATCGCATGATACAGAACGGCACGCAATGGGACAGCGCGCCCGCGGGCGCGTCTTAAAAGAGCATACCTTTCGCCACCGCGCCCAAGAACTTGTGGGCATCATTCGCCAATATACCTCATCATAGGACAAGAATAGGGTAGGAAAACGCCATGAAGGACTCACGCGCACGCATCGAGCGTATTTCATTGATTAACGCCCACTATTTACACCTAGACCTTGCCATTGAAGATGAGGCATTGCGCCATGTGAAGGCAGGTCATTCGTTTTTGGTGCGCGTGGGCAATAAATCTTCAGAGGCACAAACGTGGAATCCTTATCTGCGTGAGCGTTGGTGGCCCATTGGCATTACGGGGCGTGAAGAACTGCGCGTAGAAGTGCCAAACAATCGCCGATATGATGTGGGACAGTTGGTGCAACTCTTGGGGCTGATTGGGCAACCCTACCGCTTTAGAAAAAACCTGCGAAATGTGCTACTAATTGCCTATAACACCGAACCCACGTCCTTAACCGTGATGACACAGCAACTTTTGGCGCACAATGTTAATGTAACGATGGTGCTTTTGGGGGATGCCCGCGCCTACCAAACCAACCATCTCGCCCCAGAAATCGAAGTCATCCGTAGCAACGACAAGCTAGAATGGCAAGATATGGTGATGACGCTAGGATGGGCAGACCAAATTTTTGTGGCGGTGGGGCAAGATGATGAGCGTTTTCGTTTCAGCGAAGTGTACGGCATCATCCAAAGCAAGCGCACTGATATTCCCGCGCAATATGTGTTTGGGGTGTTTCGTCCGTTGTTGCCGTGTGGGGTGGGGGCGTGTGATGCCTGCCGTATTGTGCTAAAAGATGGCACAAGTACCACCTGCACCGAAGGACCCGCCTATGACCTTACAACTGTAAGGCTATAGACGGCGGTTTGTGTTTTAGGGGGTGATGAACTGATTTAACACCAAAAAATCCTCAAAGAGTGTGGCTTTTTGGTTAGGATTATAGAGTGAACTGGCGGGATGAAACAACGGCACCATGGCAATCTCGCCATAAGACGCATTGAGCATGACGACCTTGCCATGAAGCTGAGAAATGGTCATTTTCTTTTCGGGTGCGCCAAAGCGGTCGAGCATCCACGTCATCGAAAACCGCCCCAATGTGGCAATCACTTTAGGCTGAATGATGTTAATTTGGCGGTCTAAAAAGGGCGCATACAGCGCAATTTCCTCTTTAGAGGGGTCGCGGTTATCGGGGGGACGGTCTTTAACAATGTTGGTGATGTACACCGACTCGCGCTCTAGCGCAAGGGTTGCCAGCAATTGGTCTAGCACGCGCCCACTTGCCCCACAAAAAGGACGACCTTGCTTTGCTTCGTTTTCGCCGGGGGCTTCACCAATAAACATGATATCCGCATCATGGCTTCCCTGCCCAATGACAGGGAAATAGCCGTTTGATGTGCGGTATTCATACAAGGGAGAGGCTTCTAATACCAGTATCTCATCCCGAATTTGGCGCATTTGGTCAACTTTACTCATGGGGGCTAGTCCACAAAGCGATACTTAAGGAGTGTCCAGAGGGCAATGGGGGCATCTGTCCACTTAATCTTTTTGCCTTCATGGTATTCACGCCCGTTATAGGAAATTGGCACTTCGTAGATGTGAATCCCTTGTTTAAGCACTTTGGCGGTCACTTCGGGTTCAAATTCAAAGCCACGTGCATGAATCTTCATGTTCTTTACCACCTCAACACGAAACACTTTGTAGCAGGTTTCCATGTCACTGAGGATAGAGTTATAGAGAACGTTGGTAGCCAGCGTCAATAATTTGTTGGCGACCATGTTCCAGAAGAACATGGTCTTGCGCGGACCGCCGAGAAAGCGTGACCCGTAAACCACTGTGGCAATGCCCTCTTGGATGGGCTTTAGCAAGGTGGGGTATTCGCGCGGGTCATATTCAAAGTCGGCATCCTGAATCATCAAGATGTCACTTTGGGCGGCTCTAAAGCCTGTAATAACGGCTGCGCCCTTGCCTTGATTGTGGGGGTGATAAATCACGCGCACATTGGGGCGATTTTCGGCTTCAATTTCTTTTAGCACGTCGCGCGTGCCATCCGTAGAGCCATCGTCCACAATAATCACTTCGTCAACCACGCCCACAGAAAGCACGCGGTCTAGTACATCCTTAACGGTGGCTACTTCGTTGTAGCACGGAATAATCACGCTAACGGTTAAGGGTATTTCAGGAGCTTTAGGTTGTACATGCGTCATTGGCGTTTACCCGTTCACATCAGAAGGTTGAGTCACTTGGCTTTCGGGTTCGTCACTGGAATCTTCCCAGCTGATAATCCATACGCATAAGCCCGCAACCAAAACAGTTGCCACAATTAATGCCAGCCACTGTGTCGCTAAAAGCCCAACATCACGCGCTTCGTACACCAAAATACCAACCATGCCTAACGCCAGGAAAATCCATGCGGCAAGGCGTGGATGAGATGAAGCCCACTTAAACACAGGAAAATTTTGCATCGCAAACCCTCATAATAGTGATGAGTCTTTGAATACCAGTATAACAGATGTTCAAAAACCTTCCATATAAAAAACTTATGGTCTCACGCTATCACCGTTAAAAGCCCATCATCAGGCATGATGGGCATCAAGGAGCGTATGAGCAATCCAAAGCGGGGGCGTTATAAAGTGCTAAGGGCGGCGTTCATGCGGTCTAGGGCGGTTTTTAGTGTTTCGGGGGCGCACCCAAAGTTCATACGTATAAAGTTATCGCGCCCTGCGGTGGCATTGACCTTCCTAAAGAAATCACCGCCATTAAGTGCCACACGCGCCGTTTCTAAAAAGAACTGTACGGGGGCAATATCATTCGGCGTAAGCACCGCACTACAATCTAAATAGGCGAGATAGGTGGCTTGTGGAACAGTGACTTTTACGTTGCTCCAGTGTTCGCCCACATAGCCTACCAGCGCATCACGATTCGCTTTTAGTTGGGTCAGCAAGTCTGTTAGCCACCCGTCGCCCTCACGATAGGCGGCATTGGATGCCACCAAGCCCAAAACGTTGACGTGCAAGCCTGTCGCATAAATTTGTTGTTGCACACGGTCACGAAGCTCTTTATTTTGGATGATAGCAACAGACGTACCAAGCGCGGGCAAGTTATAGGTTTTGCTAGGTGCAATCAGGGTAATGGTACTTTGTGCCACTTCGGGCGATAGCGACGCAATGGGAATGTGCTTGCCCTCTAGGATAAGGTCGCTGTGAATTTCGTCGCTTACTATCGTTACGTTGTTCTTTAGGCACAGGTGCGCTAACGTTTCTAGCTCGGCACGGGTATACACCATGCCCCCGGGGTTATGGGGATTGCACAGGTAAAACAGCGAGGTTTGCTTAGTAAAAGCATCACCAAACGCCACCATATCCTGACGATAGGTAAAGGTATGCTCGGTAACAGACTCTTGGACAAGGTCTACCATTTGGGCAAATTTGCCGTTACTAGCGGGGATGCTTAAGAACGGTCCGTAAACAGGCGTTTGCATCAGCACGCCATCACCCACCTTGCCCAGTACGCGGGTAATCATATTCAGTGCTACCACCATACCCGGCACAAACAAAATATCCTCTGGCAAAATGTCCCAGTCATAGAGGCGTTTCATGCGTTCTACAAGGGCTTCACGCAGAGGGGGAAAGTCCATTGTGTAGTTAAATGTGCCATATTGCACGCGCTCAATGAGGGCGTTAATGACGGCAGGAGGGCTAGTGAAGTCCATATCCGCAACCCACAAAGGCAAAACGTCTTCTTCAAATTGTGACCACTTAATAGAGTGAAGGTCACGTAAATTAGGAGTATGCTTAAAAGAATGGCTCATTTTGCGGTTTCTCCGTATTTTAATCACCCTTTTAGTGTAACTTGCTTTGCCAATATTCCCAAAATACGTTAGACTTAATGGTTATAGTCATGAAAATAAAACCTTGTACTGACCTCAATCGAAGTAGGGTAGACGAAAAAATGAAACGATTGTTATTCCTATTAGGGGCAATTCTTGCCCTACCTACACTTTTGGTGCTAACGCAAGAAACCAGCACCGCTAACCTTGACATCACGGGCATTAATGCCACACAGTTACCCACAACAGTCATTACAGCTAACTTGCTGGACAATAGCCAAAAACCCATCGTTGACTTGGGTATTGACGACTTTGTACTAGAAGGTGAACTTGCCGAAGTGGGGCGCGTGGTGAGTGTCGAAAACGTCACCCGTGAAGACCTAAACTTCTCTGCGGTCTTGGTCATAGACAGTAGTAGCAGTATGGCAGGCACGCCCATTGAAAAATCGCGCGAAGCTGCCGAACTATTTGTAAATGCACTGGGCGCAAATGATTTTGTGTCTTTGATTACATTTAATAGCAGTGTGCGCGTTGTCCGTGACTTTACTACCGATAAAGCGGATGTTATCCAAGCTATTCGCACCTTAGGCTTTGGTGGGCGCACAGCCCTGTATAAAGCGACAGTTGAAGCCATAGAAAAAGCCGCGACAGCCCCTACCAATCGGCGAGCCGTGATTATCTTGAGTGACGGCGCAGAATTTGGTGGCTTAAGTGACTTTGACCGCGAACAAGCCCTAACACGGGCAGAAGCGCGTGGCGTAACGGTATACACCATTGGCTTAGGCTTTAACAGTGATTTGTCGTTCTTAACCAGCTTAGCCCAAGATTCTTATGGGCAGTTTTACGCCTCCCCCACTCCCGAACAATTGTCAGGGATTTACCAAGCCCTAGCCAACCAATTCCGTAGCCAATACGTGATTACGCTAGAAGCCGATGTACCCGCCAATGGCGAAGAATATGACTTTACACTGTTTGCCAATACGCCTTTTGGGCAAAGCAACATTGTAGCAGGCACCGTACGCGCCCCTATCCCCGTTCCCATTATCACCTTGCCCGACGGCATTTTTGACGCGCCCCTTAGCGAAACCGTGACGGTTGCGCCCCTTGTGCGTGCCGATGACATTGTAAACACAATTACTGTGACCATTGATGGGCAAGAACAAACGCTACGCAATAACACTTTTACAATTAACCCCGCCACACTAACACCAGGCGACCATGAACTGAACATTAACGCACTGGATAGCACTGGCGATACAGGCACGCTCACAACCACCTTCCAAGTGGGTGCGCTGGCGAGTGCCATCACAGTAAGCGCAGACCCCGACAGCACTGTCATTGAAGGCTTAACCACTTACACCGTAACCGGCGTTGGGCAAACACCCCTAGCCAATGTGGTGTATAGCATTGGAGATGTCACCGCCGAATCAACCGACCCAAGCGCCGATTTTGCGTTTGAACTCGACCCCTTTGGCTTGCCCGCAGGTGAAGCAACGCTAAGCATTGTGGCAACCAATGAAGGTGGCGTAAGCACAGAAGAAACGCTGGCATTGCTCATTGCGCCACAAGCCCCCCGTGAAGTGCGCTTAGACGGTCTTAGTGACGGCGATATTATCAGCGAGCCTGTCACCTTTAGCGTGCTGGCAGATGCCCAAGAAGGCACAGAGCTTAGTGACGTTTCTTTAAGTGTGGGCGACCAAACCGTTACCGAGTTCCCCTTTACCCTAGACCCCATTGCCTTCCCTGTAGGCGACTTGGACTTAATTGCCAGCGTAACCGATGCCAACGGCTTAACGACAGAACAAGCCTTTAGCGTGGTCATTGAGGGCGTTGCGCCTCGTGCAACCCTAGATGGTTTGGTGGTTGGCGAAGTAAACAGTGCCTTTGAAGTGCCGTTTGTGGTGGATAGCCAATCGCCTCTCCAAAGCGTGAGCGTTGCCATTGGCGACACGACACTAGAAGGCGACCCCACTCAAAACAGCGTAGCGATTGACCCCGAAGCCATTGGGTTAGAGGCAGGCGACTATACCGCCGTGATTACCCTAACGGATGAAAACGGGCAAACCCAGACGCTTGACGTGCCATTTACGTATAGCCCTTCTGCGCCCCCCACCGCCACTGGCGATGCAGAGGCGACTGCCGAAGCCACATCTGACGTAGAAGCGACTGCCGAAGCCACCAGTGATGTTGGCGTAGAAGTCACTGCGGACGTAGAAGCCACATTAGAACCAGAAGTAACTGCCGAAGCGACGCTTTCTAGTGAAGAACTTACCGCACAAGCCGAAGTCAGCCAAACGGCGCAATTTGCCGAGTTCTTTACGGCTACCGCGCAATCCGCACAGGCGACGACCACCACGCAATCCGCAGAGGCGACGACCACCGCGCAATTTGCCGAGTTCTTTACGGCTACCGCGCAATCCGCGCAGGCAACGACCACCGCCCAAGCCGCAGAGGCGACGACCACCGCCCAAGCCATTGCAGAAGCCACCTCACAACGTGGCACGCAGCAAGCTATAGACAGCGTACAAAGCACCCGTGATTCCCGCAACGCCCAATCCACTGCCAACGCAGTGTCATCGTCAACGGCGCAGGTGAGCATAGGCACGTCCACAGCAGAAGCCATTAGCACCACCCGCGCCCAAAACGCCCAAGCGACCTTAGACGCGGATGCCACACTAACGGCACAACCCACCAGCACCAATACGCCCGAACCCGAACCCACCGCCACGCCAACGCTTGAACCTACCGTTGAGCCAACTGTTACAAACACGCCCCCTCCTGCCACATTTACCCCTGTGGGCGCAATTCAAACAGACGGTGGACAAGCCCCCGTTGCACCACAAAATCTTACACCCTACTTGTTCTGTGGGGCGGCGTTGATTGTGTTGCTGATTCTGCTCTTTATCCTTACACGCAGAAAACCCAGCTAAACGCGAAAGAGGCAATTCATCACGAATTGCCCCTCATTTGTCTTAAAATCAACGGGTGCAGAGTTTTTCTGCACCCGTTTTATGTTGTGTAGCGTCTATTGTTCGTTGTGGGGTTGGGGCTGTTGCAGGTAATCGCTTTCGCCATCCTGATGACGCTCGAATACTAATTCGCCGTTCTGCTCATCAATCACCACCAAATCGCCTTGTTGGAAGTCGCCTTTTAGCAGGCGCACCGAAAGCGGATTTTCAATAAAGCGTTGTACCGCACGGCGCAAAGGGCGCGCTCCATATTGTGGGTCAAAGCCCTTTTGGGCAATCCAATGACGGGCGGGTTCCGTCATGTGGATGACAATGCCACTTTCGCGCAGTCGGTCTACCAAGCCCACCATTTGAATATCCACAATGCGCTCGACATCTTGCGTTGTGAGGGGCGCAAAGATGATGGTTTCGTCAATGCGGTTTAAGAACTCGGGGCGGAATGTTTCGCGCATGGCTTTTTCAATCTTTTGGTGGTCTGCCACTTGGTTCGGTTCATTGGCAGACACAAAGCCCAACGCGCCACTCTTACGCACGTATTCTGTCCCAAGGTTGCTGGTCATGATGATAACCGTGTTTCTAAAGTCCACCACGCGTCCTTGTCCGTCGGTCATGCGCCCATCTTCCAAAATTTGTAGGAGGGTGTTCCATACATCAGGGTGTGCTTTTTCGATTTCGTCAAACAAAATTACACGGTAGGGGCGGCGGCGCACAATTTCCGTCAGTTGCCCGCCTTGCTCATAGCCCACATAGCCAGGAGGCGCACCAAACAACCGCGAGGTGCTGTGCTGTTCACGATATTCGCTCATATCAATGCGGACGAGGGCTTCTTCGTCATCAAACAAGAACTCTGCCAACGTTTTCGCCAGCTCTGTCTTGCCTACGCCACTGCTCCCCAAGAAGATAAACGAACCAATGGGGCGTTTGGGGTCTTTTAGTCCACTGCGTGAGCGACGAATCGCATCGGCAATGGCTTGGACAGCATTATCTTGCCCCACGATGCGCTCGTGAAGGGCTTCTTCCATACGAAGCAGTTTTTCGCTTTCGGTCTCTAACATCTGGTTGACAGGGATGCCCGTCCATTGTTGAATGACGGCTGCAATGTCATCAACTTCTACCACTTCATCAAGGGTGTTTTCTTGTTGCCACAGATAGCGAGCGTGTTCATACTCTTGCATCAATTGTAGGCGTTGCATTTTGCAGTCTGCCGCCCGTTCATAATCCCGCGCAAAGCCCGCCGATTCTTCTTCGTTCATCAGGCGGTCAATGGCGTTCTTCATCTCTTTTAGGCGTGGGGGCATGCTATACAGTGCAACACGCAAACGTGCTGCCGCCTCATCTAGCACATCAATGGCTTTGTCGGGCAATTTGCGCCCCGTTAGATAGCGTGCAGAAAGGCGTGCTGCTGCCTCTACGGCAGGGTCGCTAATAGTCACACGGTGATGCGCTTCGTAGCGGTCACGTAGCACATACAGCATCTCGATGGTATTTTCCACACTCGGCTCATCAACAAAAACGGGTGCAAAACGGCGGTCTAGTGCGCTATCTTTTTCGATATATTGGCGGTATTCGTCTAACGTGGTTGCGCCAACGGTTTGCAGTTCGCCACGCGCTAGGGCGGGCTTCATCATGTTGCCTGCGTCAAGGCTACCACTCGCTGCGCCTGCGCCCACCACCGTATGCAGTTCATCAATGAACAGAATGATTTCGCCGTTGCTTCGTTGTACTTCATCAATGGCGGCTTTTAGGCGTTCTTCAAACTCGCCTCTAAAGCGACTTCCTGCCAGCATCCCCGCCAAGTCTAGGTTAAGGACGCGCTTGCCCAGCAAAATTTCTGGCACATCACCGCTTGCAATGCGCTGTGCCAAACCTTCAACAATGGCAGTTTTACCCACGCCTGCCTCGCCAATGAGAACGGGGTTGTTCTTTGTACGGCGCGAAAGAATTTGCATCACGCGCAAAATTTCTTCGTCACGCCCTACTACGGGGTCAAGTTTGCCCTCAATTGCCATACGCGTAAGGTCACGGCTGTATTTTTCTAGGGTTTGATAACGGCTCTCGGCTTTAGGGTCGGTCACGCGCTGTCCCCCCCGAATATCCTTGATGATGTCGTTAACGCGGTCACGGGTGATGTTATAGTCTTGCATAATGCGTGCTGTGCCTGTGCCACGCTCTTCTAAAATTGCCAAAAGCATGTGTTCGGTGCTGATGTACTCATCACCTAGCTTAACGGCTTCTTCGTTGGCAAGGTCTATCACGCGCTTAACACGGGGGGTAATGAACACTTGGTTTGCGCCCCCTTGCCCATAAATAGCAGCTGTGCGCGGAGAGCGGCGCAAAATTTCATCCACACGCGAGCGCATGACACTTAAATCGACGCTAAGACGCTCTAAGATTTGTGGGATAACGCCTTCAGGTTGTTCTAGTAACGCTAGTAAGATGTGTTCCGTGTCTACTTGATTATGCCCATAGCGTTGCAAAATCTCATAAGAACGTGCGGCAGCATCTTGGGCGCGTTCTGTAAAGCGGTCAAAACGTAGCATCGTAGCCCCTTATACTTGGCAGATGTAACCCCCCTCATTGTAACGTCAATACGCATATTTTGCTTGAGAGAGGGGTTAATCTGGGTGTGTTATCTATCATGCACACCAGCGTAACGCGCCCGCGTTAGAACAACGTCAACGGGGCATAAAGAATGTGCAAGAGGGGGAGAAAATTTTACTGAACTTTTCAAGATAAAAGAAATGTGTTTTAATTCTATGTATTATTCTTATCTCACAGAAAGTTGAAATCATGACCCAGTATTTGAGTAGTGTTGAAGATGGATTGCCCACCCGTTCAAGTCAAGAATATGCCAAGCTAAAGCTAAAAACCTTAGAGACCTATCTTGACATTACAACAACTGCCATGAGAAACAAGAACTGGGCGGGAATGTTTTATCTCGATTTGCAGGCGGGGTCGGGTAAAAACAAGATTGGAAAAGAAATTATTTTAGGGTCTCCCCTTATGGCACTCAATTTAGAGTACCCCTTCACCCACTATAGATTCAATGAGTTAGACAAAAAGCTATCAGATGCTTTAGCTAAAAGAGTTAGCCATAGTTTAATCGAAGATAAGGTGAAAATTTTTCAAAAAGACCTCAATGAGGTTGTTTACGAGATATGCGATGAGATTGACGTTTTTGACAAGGCGGCAAGGTTAAAACCAGATACTTGGTCTTCTCTAAACGTCGCGTTTATCGACCCCCAAGGTTTGGAAGTAAAATGGTCAACTGTAAAACGCTTGGCAAAAGTTCACAAAATGGACTTGATTATTAACTTCTCGACGAGTGCTATTGTTCGATCAGCAGGCAGGGGAAACAACCAAGCTATTGATGATTTTTATGGAAATGGTTTGTGGATGGAGGACTTGAAGCACCCAACACCCCCAAAAAGAAGGCGTGCTTTGATTGACAGATACAGAAAACAACTTGAAGATTTTGGCTACTATATTCAAGAAAATCCCGAGTTAGGCTTTTCGGATATGTCCTTCAAAAACAGTAAAAATGCAGAAGTATATAGCCTTATTTTTGCGTCTAAGAGTGAATTAGGCGATAAATTTTGGAAACAATCTAAAAAAAGTGCTAGTCCGCGCCAATTTGATGGATTTTAGCGTCACAATAGTGCTTGGGAAAATCCTCACGCCATTTGCTTCCAGTCCAAACGAGGTTGCCCTTAAAGAATACTTGTGTTTCTTGGTTGTCTAACACAGTAAGTACGTTCTCCACCCACTCTGGTTCTGGTTGATAGGTTTTTGCGCCATTTGTAGCCGCACCAATCACTGCCCATTGCAACTGACTGTCTTGCAAAAGGGGCGCAATATCAAAAGACAGTGGCTCAATGCTCATCCAGCGTACAGGCACACTAAGCTGATGAAGCACTTCAAGCTGACGCAAAACAAAACGCTTTTGCTGTTGAAAAGAGAGGGGTTTGCCAAACATAAAGCTAGGTGGTGCAGAAACACCAACCCAAACGTTATTGGGCAATTCATCCTTAAATTCTAAAAGGCGTGGCGCATTTTTAGTCAAAAGCTGGTAATGATGTTGTGGCGTTTGCCTGCAAATATCTAGCACTTGTTCAATTTCATCTCTAGGCACCCACGCGCCCATCAGGTCACTCATGCTGTCTAAGAAGATTTTAGAAGGCGTTTTGAGCTTCATGGGTGCAGACAAAAGTTTAGGATTCCAATAGTGGTGTTCAAACCCATGCACATAAGATTTTTGCGCCACACGCTCGGCAACCGTTTTCGCATAACATTCAGCCACAGAACCATCAGGCATTTGCCAAGCACAGGCGTGCTTGCATCCGCCTACAGGATTCCAAGTGTAGTCCGTCCACTCAATGCCTCTTGACCCATTGCTTTTCTTTTGCTTGTTCATTAGGTCGAATCACTTTCTTCTAGTTGCACTGCTTAAATTGTAACAAATTTCTCACAATTCACCAAGTGATCGTCACGTTACCTTAATTTTAGAACGCAAGTTCTTTTTAGGCGAGCAAAACTTCATTTTCTCATCTTGTGTTCTAAAAAATGAAAGCCCACTGGCAAAAATAATTATCCCCCCTACTTCCTAACAATGATGATGTGTTCGGCGGTGACACGCGCATACTCGATTGTGCCGTCCTCGTTGTGTGCTACGGCACTTAATGTTAGCTTGCGGTCGTTACGCTCATCTAATTGTGCCGTTACAATGTAATGGGTGGCGGGTGGCTTAAGCGGTTTTAGAAAACTAAGGTTAAACGTGACAGTAACACTAGGGGGGCAATCATATAGCTAAGGGGATGTTTTTTGCGTTCTTTGGGGTGTGAGGACGACCCAACGGGTGCGCCCCCACAAAAGACAACGTTCTATAACACAAAAAACGTTCTGAGGAACGATGCTATCCCAATTAGTATTTCTTAACGATGCTACGATAAACGGCGGGTTGGCGCGTTTGGATAAATTGAAATTCTTCGCGGTTCTTGCGTACATTGTCAAGGTCAATACGTGCCACAGCAAACCCTTCAAGGGGTGCGCCACTTTCGGCATCGGTTTCATCTACCATAGACGCATATTCTTCGCCACGCGGACCAACCACCATACTTTGTCCACCGAACGTTAGCGTTACGTCCTCACCCACACGATTAACGCCTGCTACAAAGACGCTGTTTTCATAGGCACGGGCGCGAATATAAGTGCGCCATTCGTCAATGTGCGAGGCTTCCCAGTTTGCTATACAACACAGCAAATCTGCGCCTTCTAGGGCAAGGCTACGCGCCACTTCAGGGTAAGCAAGGTCATACCCAATCATCAAGCCAATGTTGCCAATGTCGGTTTCGGCAACGGGTAAGCGAAAGCCCTCACGGAACGCCATGCGTTCTTCACCGCGCAAGTGAATTTTGTTATACACTTCCACAAGGTCGCCATCGGGACCCACTAAAATCGCGCTATTGTAAAGCACGCTTTCCACTTTTTCTTTGGTTGCCATGCCAAACGCCACATAAATGCCATAGTCATTGGCACGTTGGGCAATTAAGTTAATGGTAGGACCTGGCACGCGCTGTGCCACTTCGGTAAAGCGCACCCCTAGCTCATAGCCACTCGTAATGAGTTCGGGAAAAACAATCAAATCAACGCGCTGTTGCGAGGCAATCTTAGAAATCATCTCGCTCATTTTGACAAGGTTTTCTTCGGGTTCGCCTAAGCGCGGCTTCATTTGCACAGTGGCAACGGTTATTTCACGCATGTTTTATCCTCATAGTAAATCCGTCTTATCTTCATTGGCTAATTGTACAAAAGAATCGCATTTTGTACGATACTGCCCTATCTCTTATTGATTTAGCGCACAGGTTTGTTCATCTAAATTGCCAATGGCACGCCCAACGGTGTTGCATGTGCCAATTTGCACATTCCCCAAAAACACCGTAAAGCCCGTATCAGTGGGCGCATCGGCACGCCAGAATAGCGACGGGTTGTTAAAGGTAATTTCACGAACACTCCCGCAAGCCCACGACGCAGGCACAACGATATTGGGACCACTGACCTTAATCACCAAACAGCCACCCGCCGAAAGCATCGCGCCGAAACGTTCACCATCGTTGTTAAGGGTGTCGTTGGCGGTTGCGCCTTCAAAGCGCAGGGTGCGAATGGGTTGTTCGGTTTGCCCCAAATTCCTTAGCGCAATAACATCGGCGTTGTACACCAAGTCGATGGGGTTACTCACCGGTTCGGTCACAACGATAGGCACAGCGGTTTCTGTGGGCGCAGGGGTAGGTGACGGTGTATTAGTTACCGTACTCGTTAGGGCAAGGGTGGGCGTTAGCGTTAATGTGGGTGTAGGCTCATCCGTTAACACAACCGCCAGCACTTCGGCAGTTGGGCTATCGGTGGGTGAAGGTGCAAGGGTGGGCAGGTTATCATTGTCTACAGGGGTTCTACTCCCTAATAGCACCGCAATCACCAAAAAAGCCACCAATGCAACACCACCAAAAAGCCCCAGAAGTGCCGTGTTTTGGCCTGCGGGAAGCGCGGGCAAAAGCGAAAGTGTGTTATTTTGATTTAGCGTGCGTGTTCGGTTAGAGAGGCTAGGGGACGGTTTACTGGCAGGACGTGAACCCTCTGAAATAGGTGATGGAATAGACACCACTGGCGGTTCTGTCAGCATATTTGTTTTGCCCGCACGCGGAGGTTCTGGGGGCGCGTCTGTCGATTTGACGGGCTTGCCCTCTTTGTCTAGCAAGGTGCGCTTAAGGTCAGCAATGAAGTCCATCGTGGTTGCGTGGCGATTGCGCGGGTCTTTTTCCAGTGACTTTAAGATAACCTGTTGGGCATTGGCGGGAAGTTCTGGGTTAATGGCGCGTGGCGGAAGGGGCGTTTCTGTAATGTGATTCAGTGCCACTTCCATTGGGGTATTGCCCTTAAACAGACGTTCACCCGTCACTAGCTCATACACAATCACCGCAAACGAGTAGATGTCGCTTTGTGGCACAACACGCTGTGAATCGGTGGCTTGTTCGGGTGAGATATAGCGTGGCGTACCGAAGGCTGTGCCTAGTGTTTGGTCTACCGATTGGCGAAGCACTAGCCCAAAATCAGACAAATAGGCTTTATCATTTACGCCAATGAGGATGTTGGACGGCTTAATATCGCGGTGAATAATGCCCCTACTGTGCGCGTGGTCTAGCGCAGAGGCAATTTGCTCTAAAATGCGTAAGGCACGGTCAAAGGGCATGAGGACTTTATCTTCGGCGTAGTTTTCCATCATCGTCGATAAATCAATGCCTTCAACATAGCGCATCGCCAAGAAGTAAAAGCTCTCGTGTTGCCCATACTGAAAAATAGTGACAATGTTTTCGTGGTCAAGCAAACCCACCGCCTGCGCTTCACGTTCAAAGCGCATGGGCAATGACGAATCACGCTCGGCAAAGTCGGGCGAAAGCACCTTAACAGCCGCCTGTCGCCCTAGCTTCTCGTCTATACCAACGTAAATGGTCGCCATGCCACCCATTGCGAGCTTACGTTGTAGGCGGTAATCACCTAGCTTTTCACCAGTTAAATCAAGTGGATTCACAGGCGCATCCGTTCTTATGTGTTTGCTGCTTAGTTAAATCCTTACTCGCCACCGAGTAATCCTAACTCTTTTGCTCTGTCCCAGTCCAATTTACCGCCCATGTTTCGGTCTTCTACTTTGCTTACTTCTTGTTCTAGCGCGTCTAGGCTAAACAAGTTGTCGGCATCCGATCCATCAAGCGCAAAGAGCAAGTCAAGGTCAATATCGCCTTCAATAGCTTCTAGCTGAGGGATATTAGACACAAATTCTGTGGTTTGAACTTCTGGCGTAACGGCTTCTTCGGTCACAATATCGACACGTACCAAAGCAACGGGTTCTTCTGATGTTTCACGTTTGGCGGCACCTCTGGCGCGTCCGCGTGGGCGGTCTAGCTTTTCTTCCTCATCATCCATTATCGCAGGGGCATGAAGCAACCAAGCATCTGCACCCAAAATACCAATGAGGTCTTCTGTGGCACGCCTGCCAAAGTTACGAACTGCACCTAGTTCGCGCCCGCCCTTTTGTCCATCAAACACCACACACAATTGATGATGCAAGCCCACCGTTAGCACATACAAATCGTAGGCTTCGCCATCATAAAACTGAAAGAGTGTGGCATTTCCGCCAATCATATCACGCAGGGTCAAGTGTGAAATGCTAGAAGGTCTAAGGGCATTTGCCACTTCATCACGCTTGATATAGCCGACGGTGCCTTGCTCTACCAGTACCTTGCCCTCACGGGTGACGAGTAAAACCGCCATCGAGTTAAGGTCAATAAGAAGCTGATGCACAATGGCTTTGGCACGCTCAGTATTGATATTTGGCACACCGCCAAACTTGGGCGCGTTTCCTCCCAGCGTTTCTGATATGGGCGGAAGGGCTGCTTCAAAGATATTCTGTTTATCTAGCGCAGCCGACAGCACGCGCAAGAACTGCGGTACATCAAAGGGACGACGCAAGTATAAAAAGGGCGAGCCAGAGCGCGTTTCCTCGTCTAGTTCTACATCATCATAGTCGGCAACCACAATGATGACGGTTTCTGGGGCAATTTGCTTAATTTTGGCGGCAATTTCCCAGCCCCGCATGTTGTCGCCACACTCCCACGCGGTAATAACGGCGGTGCAATCGCCTCGTTTTAATTCTTCAAGAGCATCAAGCGCGCCGGGCGTGTCAATTTGAATGACAACCCTATCGAGCAAGTCCAAAGCACCGCGAATTTGTTGCGGCAACGTGCTGGTTGGGTCTACGGTAATAATGCGAGGCAGTGAAGGCATAGGGTTTCCTCAACTGGCTGGACGAAAATACAAATTTCATTATACCCTAAAATTTGTGAATGCCTAAAGAGAGTTCACAAAAACAGGATAGAAAGTACCAAACTAAGATGCTACGCTATGCTATAATAAAGGGGTGATTTTGAGCAATTGTGAGTTTTAGAGGATGGTCTCATGGTTCGTTTTATGCGTTGGCTTGGGTTGGGTGTGATGGTGTGCCTGTTTATCTTTCAGGTTTTTGCACAAACTACACCCACAGACTTTCAGGCATTTTTAAGCGACACCCGTACTGACATTGAAATTTTAGCAGACCTTGCTTATGGGGGTGGCACGCGTCCCAGCACGTGGACGGGCAATAGTGACCCCACAAGCCAAGCCATCATTGCTGATTTGTGGTTTGACAATGAGCAGTTGGCAGACGAAGTGTATGGGGCAGGACAACGCCCAAGCGACTGGATTGGCGCAACCACCTCTAACGCCACACTGGTTGCCCGCAACATTCGCCATGACCTAGAATTGGCGGCAGATGTGTTTATTGGTGCAGGGATTCGCCCTAGCACATGGCAAGGGGCAAGCCTCATTTACCAGTGTGACCGCACCACACAAAATATAGTGTATTTATTGCAAACCGTCTATAACATTTCTACCACAACGCCCGAAAGCGTGGTGAATTACTGCGCTGCTGTGGTTGGCGAGCTAGAAAATGAGCTAATTAACGCCACTTTTGGCACAGCCGAAGGCGCACAATCCAACATCCCTACTCTCATTTTAGCGGTACGGGGCGACCTTGAACGCCTTGCCGACGAAAGGCTAGGGCTAAACACGCGCCCCGAAGGCTGGCTAAGCAATAAGGATGTCAACTCGCCAACGCTGGCTGCCGATAACTTTGCTGACCTTGAACTATTGGCAGATACGCTGGTAGGGCTAGACCAACGCCCAAGTAATTGGATTGGTGCGCTAAGTGCTTCTGCCCCTCTAGCCTATCGTAATTTGCGCTTCGACTTAGAGCTATTGGCAGACTATGCGCTAGGCGAGGGCGTGCGCCCACGGGGCTGGCAAGGGCAAGACCTTGTCGGACGCTGTGACCCCAACTTGCAGAACTTGGTGCTATTGGTACAACGCTCTTATGAATTTGTCCCTAGCGTTACAGCCGACATGGACACGGACGTTTTGTGTGGCATTGTGGCAAGTGAAGCCAATTTACTAACAGAAAACCCGCCCCGCCGTGATATTGCCGAAATTGCTGAAGAAGAGGGCAAAGAATTTATGGCAGAAGCCGTGTATGCCTTCGCCTATCTTGACTCGTCGGCAGTGCAGTATATGGGGGCTGTGCCAGATGGCGTAAAGTTCCGCGCGTGGTATCGTAACTTTGGTGAAAGTACCATGATGTTTGTGAGCGGCGAAAACTTTGCGGTGTTCCTAGACCGCCGCTGGACAACGCTTTCAGAAGAAGCCTTTGTGCGCCTGCCCACATTAGATGACAGACGACCGCTGACTTTTTGTGATGCCGACTGGTGTAATGGGCCCCGCGCCACACCTACACCGACTGGGGGCGGACCGCTCATTGAAATTATTACGGCAGCCACGCCACCCGCCACCCTTGCGCCCGGCTCTAACGTGGATGCTCAAGGCAAGCGTTTGGTGAGCTGGAATCACATTTTGGTAACGTACATTTTGCAACGTCCAGAAGTGAATGCCGCACAAGTGACGCTCCAAATTTGCCAAGAACCCACACAAATTACCTGTGAGCCTGTGCAGTCTGTACTCAATACACTTACGGGCGTTAATTTGCCCATTATTTCTAGTGCGAATGGCTTAAACGTCTTTGAACTGCCGTATGGCTATAGCACAAACCTTGTGATTGATGGGTCATCGTTGTTCTCACAAGACGTTTGGCTAAACGACCCCAGCCTTTCTCCGTAATTTATCCTTAATCACCTTAAGGGGCAATAGAGCGTCTATTGCCCCATTTTTTTGCCCCTTATGGCTTTTTTACGGTTTTGTTTCATTTGCAGAACCACAAAATGTAACTATCATAAAAGTATCGTTCATTCCTACTTTGCTATGGGGGACACTATGACAGACAACGAAAATCCTTTACAAGAACTATTAAGCGAACTACGCGAAGCCATTGACAGCATCAAAGAGAAGGCAAGCCTCGCAGAGGTATCGGGCGAAGTAAACGAAGCCACCAAACTTGCGACTACGTTAAGCGACAGCCTAAAACCTCTTGAAAGCGCGGGCTATGCGTTTTTAGACACCCTAAAAACCCAATTATCCGACGCACAAACCTCATGGGCGGGTATTACATCAGGGATTCACGCCCACATTGAAAAATTTGCCACACCCCTTAAAACAGAGGTTTTGCAACTGGAACTTTTGCTAAAACAAACCGAACTCGCACTGACCAATTCCGTGCTTTTTAACTCGCTAAAATCCTCCGCAGAGGACAAAGCCAAAGAGCTAGAGCGCAAAGCAGAAGAAGCTGCTGAAGCCCTTCGCCAGCAATACGAAGCCACCAAGACCGCGCTCGAAGCCATCGAAAGCCACGTTACAGATGTGGTTTGGTCGCTTGAACAATTCAAAGAATCGGGCTTAGAGCTAGAGAGTGGTGAAAGCGTGTTCATTGCCACCAAAGCCGAATGGGCAAGCACAGGCAAAGGGAGCGACGACCCTGATGGCAATTTATACGTGACGAATAAACGCCTAATTTTTGAACAAAACGAAAAGAAGGGCAAGTTCTTGGGCTTGTTTGGGGGCAAGCAAGTTCAGGCTGCGCTATGGGATATTGCCCTCACAGACATCACCGGCATTTCTACCGAGAATAAAGGCTTCTTTGGTGGGAAGTCGATGCTTATGATAAGTACATCACATCCCGAATATGCCGAGTTACCCCTAGAAATTAAGGGTGGGTTTGGCAACGAACGCTTTGCAGGGCTACTAGAACGAGCAAAGCGTGGCGAGTTCAGCATACCCGTTGAACCCACCGAATAAACCCCGCTTCATTATGATTATCATCACAGGGGCATCTTTTTAGATGCTCCTTGAACTTTATTCCCCAAATTCCAAAACTCGCCGCGACTTTTTA
>DAOTTQ010000059.1:0-34020 GCA_034437555.1 Anaerolineae bacterium
ATTGCCCTAGAGCGCGTGGTGGTATTGCCAGAAGCCTATCGCTAAAGCAAAACCGCTTTAACACCCCCCAAAATCAAAAAGTGCGCTTGCTTGACACAGGCGCACTTTTTGTTATACGCTCTCAAAAAGCCACAACACAATCACCTATCTCATCGGAGTAAACAATGACAGACCATCTTCAACTTACTACTGCGTAGCGCAGTGCTTGGCGTTAGTATTGCTGCCCCTGTGGGCGCAATCGGCGTGCTATGTATTCGTCGCACCCTTGCCGAAGGGCGATGGGTAGGACTAGCAACGGGCATGGGCGCAGCCACCGCAGATGCCGTTTATGGCGCGTTTGCAGCCTTTGGTATTGGCGCACTCGCCAGCCTCCTCACGAGTTTTTCCCCTTTTTTACGCCTTTTCGGGGGCGCGTTTTTGCTCTACTTGGGCATAATGACCTTACGCGCAAAACCACCCGAAAACACTGAAGCCTCTCCCAACACAAGTTTTAAGGGCTTATGGAAACCTTACATTACGACCTTTGCGCTCACACTCTCTAACCCAATGACCATTTTTGCGTTCATCGGCATTTTTGCGGGTTTGGGCGTGGGCGCAACTGATTTTGTGTCTAGCGTTATCACGGTGCTAGGCGTGTTTTTGGGTTCTGCGGGATGGTGGGTTTTGTTGGTGTTTGTGGTGAGCCTGTTTCGCAAAGCCTTTACCGCACGCTGGTTGCGAGCCGTCAACCTGCTATCGGGGGGGATTATTTGCGTGTTTGCATTGCTTATCCTGCGCGACTTGTTTCTAATGTAACCGTGCATGAGGGGCGTAGTGGTTACGCCCTCTTTTGAACCATGCTCTTTATACCGCTTATTCTTCGCCACCCAAAAGGCGTTTACGGCGTTCCTCAATTTGGGCTTGCACGTTCTGTTTGACTTCGTCTTCGGCTTTCTTTAAGGCTTCTTCGCGCTCTAGTAGCAATTGCATGTTAGTTTCTTTAATGCCCGTTTCAGGGTTTTCAAGCTGTTCTACCGACAAGCGCGACACGCGCTCTTCATGGGCTTGGGTAACGGGTTTTGTTTTAGATTCGGGGGCGGTCTTGGCTTTTTCTAGGGCTTCTTCGCGCTTAATGGCGTTTAGCTTGGCATCAACATCTTCGCTACGACTGGTAAGCCACTGATACCCCAAGTAAAGAGCAGCCCCACCCAACAAAAGAGGCAAGAGTGTATTTGCCAAACTCAGCAAGAAGTTTAGCACGCCCAGCACAACCACCGCCACCACAATGCCAATGGCAACTTGCACAGGCGTAATTTTCTTAATGTCAAAGTTACGCAATCGATTGATAAAGTTAAACATCGTCCCACGTGCCTCTCTGTGTTCTCTGATGGTTTTAATTATAACATAGCATACGCCCCCTGAATGGCTAGGGTAGCAAAGTTTTCGCAATTAAATCAAATGCCCCGCCCGATAAATAGCCATTTACCCGTATGACATACGTGCCGCTAGCAGGTAATGTAAGCGTGACGTCAGGATTAAGCGAGTTCGGGCTGTCGTCCCCTTCAGCAATGACATTGCCTTCGGGGTCTAGGATGGCTAGGACAGCGTCTAGCCCCGTATTTGGCTTGGCGATGGCTTGCACATTCACCACTTGCCCTCTATCCCCATAAAATGGGTAGAAATTGTATTCAGTTAAATACACCGTATCTTCGACGGACAGTAACGTTTGTGTGCTGGGTGGTGTTGTCGGGGTGGGCGCAAGGTTGATGTATCGCCAAATCAGCGTGTAATCACCCACTTGGTCACCCCGCGCAGAAACAACCCGTAGAAAATAGCGTCCTCCCGCACCCATTTCTGCCGAGCGAATGAGTGCGGACGTTCCGCCTCCGCTATTGTCATCACGATATAGCAGTGTACCGTCCAAGCTGGCAATCTCTATCACGGGGTCTATGGCACTAGAACTCACTGCCACGTTAATGACATCTTGGGCTTGCAGGCGCACCAACCACGCATCACGCGCTCCCTTTTCTGTCAATGTGCCGTCCACGCGCTGATTAGAGGGCGCATCACCCAACACGCGCTCTAAGAACGTAACACCGCGCCCATACGCCACATAAAACGCGCCTGTCGTTTGATTTTCGCTCATTACTAGCACAATGTATGCGCCTGTTTCGGGAATAACAGAACCCGTCACCAACGCATTACCAGCAGCATCAGATGTGCTGGCGCGTGCGCTGGCAAAAAGCAAGCCTTCGGGGCTATACACTTCAAACATGGGGCGCAAACCGCCATCTGCAAGGGGTGAAACACCAATAGATACCACTTCGCTAGCATCCGCAAAAAATGAGAAGCGTTGGAAACCGCCTGCGGTACTAATGTCGCCCAAGGCGGGCGCGTGGTCTTGTAGCCTTACGCCATCGGGCAATGCGCCTAGCGTGGGTGTGGCAAAGGGGTTTTCGGGCGTAGCCGTGGGCAACACCACAGAATCGGAAGGTAATTGCTGAAAGCCCGTTTTTAGTGAGAGCGCGTATTCCCCAAAGCGGTCTTTGCCCAAAACTTGCACCTGATACACGCCATCACTGGCAACGCGCACATTGGCAAGGCGTGCATTGCGGTTACCTGCGCCATTATCATCCAGTGCAATCAATTGTCCGCTGGGGTCGTAGAGGCGCAACAGCGGGTCAATTGTGCCACTAATGCGCCCCATCTCTATCGTTAGCCAATCATTGGCGCGTGCCTCTATTAAGTACACATGGCGCGGTTGGTCTGATGTCAGCGCACCTGATAGCGTTGCGCTGGGAGTAAGTAAGCTAACAAACGCCCCCAAATCGCCAAAGTTCGGCGTGGGCGTGGGAACACCCACAACAATCTCAATGGGTGTGGGTTGTAGGGGGTTCGGGCGGTCGGTGTAGCCCAAGCCTATTTCATACTCGGTTGCGCCGTCTGTGACCAATTGCACGCGCACACGATACAAGCCATTTTCGGTAATGGCATATTCTATGCTTTCGCCCTGTGACAGCGCGTCGCCTAAAAAGTTATAAAGCGTTAGGGTGGTTGCGCCACCGCGCTCTATGGCGCGTAGGCTAATGTTATCGCCTGCTTGTGCGCTAAACTGCCAATAATCTGCTGCTTCTAGGCTAGAAAGTCGCCCCTGTTGTGATTCCCAAAAGCGCAAAATAGGAATGTCTTGGGGGATAAGGGGTGTAGGAACATTTGCCAATGTAGGGAGAGGGGCATCTGTGGGCGAACATGCCCAAAGCCACATCACCATCAACAACAGTAAGGATGCTCTTTTCACAGATATCACTCTCTTTCACACCAGCCACCACGTCATTTTATGGGTTGTCAATTTGGGTCACAGCATCAAGTCATCTTACAACTTTTTTAACACATCTCACCCCTTGCTCATCATAACACACTAAAATGAGGTCATATGTTTAAGCCTTTTTTCTATGGCAAGGGGTATAAAAATGACAGTTTTAGTAACGGGTGCAGCGGGTTTCGTTGGGAACAATGTCGTGCAGAAATTAGTTGCCAACGGGCAAACCGTACGCGCCGTTGTTCGTAGTATTGAAAAAGCCAAACTGCGCCTAAGTAAATATGGCGATAAAGTAGAAATTGTGCAAGCGGACGTGCGCCAACGTGACGATTGGGAACGCCTAATGAAGGGCGTTTCGGCGGTGGTTCATACGGTAGCCATCTCTATGGAAAAAGGCGACGCAACCTATGACGCAGTGAACTACCAAGGCACCATTAACGTGGTAGATGCTGCCGAAAAAGCAGGCGTACAACGCTTTATCTTTATCGGGCAAAATGGCTCTGACCCCAACATTCAATATAAACTTTTAGCCAGCAAGGGCAAGGCACAAGCCTATGTTGCCAGTAGTGGCTTAAAGTGGACGGCACTTCGCCCTAGCGCAATTTTTGGCGCACAAGATGAGTTCTTTAACACCTTTGCGCGTTTAGTGCGCGTTACGCCCCTTATATTTCCTTTGGTGGGCGGTGGCAAAGCCGAGTTTCAGCCGGTATCGGTGCTTGATGTTGCCGAAGCCGTTGTGCGTTCTTTGAATGACGACAGCACCATTGGCAAAGCCCTTGACCTTGGGGGTCCCGAACCCTTGACGTTGGGTGAAATTGAAAAGCGCGTGCTTGAGGCAATGGGAACAAGCCGATTGATGGTGTCTGCGCCTGTGTGGTTATTGCGCCCCGCCGTTGTTGTGATGCAAAGCATACTTCCAGGCTCACCCGTCACCACCAGCCTACTTGATTTATTGGCTGTGCCAAACACCGTTAAAGATAATGCGCTTATCACACACTTTAACATGACACCCATCCCCTTTAGTGGCGAACACATTGCCTATCTTAAAGAAGCCACCGCAGGGCAAGCCTTAAACAAATTCTTTACCAACGCGACCTTGAACTAAGAAAGCTGTTTTTAGATGATTGCTCGTATTCAAAAACTGCCGGTGGCAATGAGAACACTCATCTTCTCGGCAGCCATTCTTTTAGTGATTGCCCTTGCGATTGCGATTACATTGGGGGTGATGGCAACACTTGCCAGAAGCACCCCACGCAATATCCCTGTTGCGCTCGTACCCAATTTTGCCGTTGAGGAATACATCCAGCTTAACGACCTAGACGCGTACCCCGCCACCGTTGCCATTGGCAATAACGGCACTATGTACACCGGCAGTTATGTTAGCGGTGCAATTTGGGCAACCGACCTTAACCGCACAGTGCGTGAAATTCCAAATACCCGTGAGCGCATTGGCTCACTTTCTGCGCTGGCGGTTGCCCCCAATGGCAACCTTTACGCCCTAGACCGTATCGTCGCCCTAGAAATTAGTGGGGCGCGAGTGTGGCGCATTACCCCTGATGATGAAATCACGTTGGTGCTGGATTACACTGGGACAGAAGCCGACACGTTACAGTTACCCCATGATATTGCCATCGACAACGAAGGACGGTTGTACATTAGCGATAGAGGGCGCACCCGCGACCATGACTTTATCTGGCGTGTAGACCCCGACGGAACGGGTGAGGTGTGGTGGGCATCCCCCCCGATTGATGGCGCACGCGGTTATGAGCCTACCGGATTGGCGTATAACGGCGAAACCAACACACTATATATCAGCGATGGCTTTTTAGATATTCTCTATCAGGTGAGCATCAATGATGATGGCACAGCAGGCGAAACAACGGCGCTACTTGACCGCCGCTTTGGGGGTGAGGGCATTGTTGGCTTTAACGGCTTAACCGTCACCGATGAGGGCGTTGTGTATATTGCGGGCTTGGCAAACAATAAAATTGGACGCTATAGCCCCAACGAAGGCATTATGACGTATATCGCGGGCAATTATCGCGGTGCTTCTGATGTGGCATACGACCCTTTAAGCCAGCGTTTGTTTGTGGCAAATTGGGATCAACGCTCGCTATTACCAGAGATTATCTTCTTTATCGCTGTCACTCTAGACCCACACCTGCCCTTTAGCATCGACATTATTTCGCCCACATCCTAGCGCACGCTTGCCCTACGCAATGTTGACCTGTCCCCGTCGTGGGTGTACGATGGGGCGCGTTGGCGAACCAGTATGAAAGAAGATGCCCATGTCGCAATTCCAAGAACCACCCTTAAACCCTTTTGATGACACCAACCCAACCCTGACAGTAAACCCCGAAACCCACGAAACGCCTCATGTGTGGGGGCTTCTAAGCCTAATTGGAGCGGGTATTTTTACCTTAGGAACGGTAATTGTGCTATTACTGCCCCAAACACCCGTGACCTATGTGGTGGCAGTCCCTACGGAAACAACCGTTGTCAACGACACGCAGCCCACCCAAGAGATTGTCTCTGCCATCACACAAGACGCACCCCTTACGGTACAAGTGGTTCAGGCTGCTGTTATCCCCACGCTTGATAATGCACGCCTTCAAGCCTTTCTTGAAACGCCCATTGCTCCCCTCACGGTCAACAATCGTGCATGGCAATACAATCCCTTCACATTTGTGCCAGAACGTGCGCGAAGTGAGTTTGTAGAGTATACGGTGGTAGCAGGCGATACCATTGACCAAATTTCCCTTCAGTACGGGGTACAGCCCGAATCTATTGCGTGGTGTAATGACCGCCGTATTATCTTTGCCATTCGCCCCGGCGATGTATTGCGGATTCCTCCTGTGGATGGGGCGTGCCATGTGGTGCTAGGCACACGCCAAGAAAGCGTGGCAAAAATTGCCGAGCAATACCAAATCACCGCGCAAGACCTTATCAATTCGCCCTATGCACCCCTCTTTGACCGTAGCCCCGACGATATTTTGCCCGGTGGCACTAATCTTTTTGTAGAGGGCGGGCAAGGTGAACTGATTAACTGGAATCCAAATTCTGAAGTAGAAACCGATGAAAATGGCGTTGTTCGTACCATTTCGTTTGCACCCGGGCTACCCGGCAACTGTGGCGCAGTAGAACCCGGTGGTGGGGCTGCATGGGGTAATCCGCTTCCTAATGGCACATGGGTAAGAGGCTTTAGCGTGGGGCATACAGGCATCGACTTGTCCTCATCCGTTGGCGCGCCCATTTACGCCGCCAACAGTGGGCCCGTTCTATTTAGTGGCTTTAGCACGTGGGGCTACGGTGAAACTGTTGTATTGGCACATGGCGCATTTTCTACGTTATACGCCCACATGAACTCGCGGGGCGTGGTATGTGGTCAATATGCCAGCGTGGGACAAGTGGTTGGCACAGTAGGAAGCACAGGCAATTCAACGGGACCTCACTTGCACTTTGAAATTCGCTTTAGCAACCAACCCCAGAATCCTTCTGGAATGCCCGGTGTGGGATGGTAACGCGCCTAAAACAACATACCCTTTACGGGGTATTCTTGGGCATATTGGCTTTGGGGCTATTCGGTTCACAAGCCACTTACGCCCAGTTTTCTAGTGTGGGGAACTTACTGGGTGCGCCTAGCTTTGAGGGGGAAGATTGGCAAATGCTCATGGCATCCCCCCAAAAGGATACCTTCTTTAACGCGCCTATCGGCTGGTCGGGGGGCGCACTCACCCGCCCAAACGATGTGCCTTGGCGCAATGTTTATGTGAATGGCTACCCTCACGCGGGCGATGCTCGCGTTCACAGTGGCAGTTATTCCATTCACATTTCACGCGGGGGCGGACAATGGACAGCGTGGCTATCGCAAACTGTAAACACCGTCCCCGATACCCCCATTGAAGCAGGCGCATGGGCGTATATTTTGCACCAGCGCAATGAGGGATATGTGCGTATTGGCATCGACCCCAGTGGCAACAAAAACCCCTTCTCATCTACCGTCATTTGGGGCGAACCCAGTGGCATCCCAAACTATTGGCACAAACTCACGCTAAGCACACAAGCCACAGGCACGCGCACCACGATATTCTTATTTGCGTATCAAAACTCGCCGGGCGAACCTAACAGTGTGTATTGGGATGATGCCTTCTTAAACGGTGAGGGGGCATTGGCACAGGTGGTTGCGCCACCCACTAGCCCCACGCAGTACTTGCCCACCGTTCAGCCTAAGTTTGCAGTGAGTGTGTATGAGGGGGCAAGTTTTCAGTCGGGGCGGATGGGTGAGCTAAGCCCTAATTTGCGCTATACCCTGATTGAGCGTGGCACATTTTGGCTAAAAATAAATTACATGGGGCGCGAAGGCTATGTGTTTATCAGCCTAGTCAACATAAACGACGCGCCTTAGCTTTACTACGATGTAATGGTGTTGATGATAAACACAATGTAAGCCATCAAGAATAACACGGCTTGCCAGCGTTGAAGCTTTAGGTCTAGCACAAATGGCACAACGCCAATGGCAAACGCCATCATGATGGGCAACTCGAAGCGCAACAAAGACTCTTGTACAGGGATGGGGCGAATCATTGCCGTAATGCCCAAAATAACCAGCAAGTTGGCAATGTTAGAGCCGATGACATTGCCCACCGCAATATCGCTGTGCTTACGAAGGCTTGCCACCACAGACGTAACAATCTCCGGTAACGACGTGCCTATCGCCACAATCGTTAAACCGATAATCAGTTCACTAATGCCCACAGAACGAGCAATGCTAATCGCTCCATTTACCGTTAGCTGCGCCCCAATAATAAGCAAGACCAAGCCGATCACAAAGCGGATAGCTTCATCACGGCGTTTAATGACAGGCTCCTCTTTAATGCTTTCGATGGATTCTACTTCTTGCCCAACTTCTTCAACTTCGCCTTTATCCTCTTCTGTTTTGGGGGTAAAGCGATACAGCACCACCACAAACGCCACATAACCGCACAGCAATAAGAAGCCTTCTAGTTGGTCGATTGTGCCATCTAGCGAAATCAAAAATATGATGACAGAGGCAGCCACCATAATAGGGATTTCTCGGCGTACCAATTGCCCATGAATAAACAACGGGTAAATAATGCCAGATATGCCCAATATTAAACCAATATTGGCAATATTTGAGCCAATCACATTGCCCAATGCCACATCACTAGACCCGCCCAATGCAGCACTAACGCTAACCACCAGTTCAGGGGCAGAAGTGCCAATAGAAACCACAGTTAGCCCAATGATAAGCGCAGGCAACCCAAATGACTTTGCCAAACGTGAAGCCGACTTGACCAGCCATTCTCCACCGAAGAACAAGCCTATCAAACCAATGGCGATGCTCAGTATATCTGTCATCGCATATCACTCCTTTAGTAAAATGCCAAGTAAAAAACGCAACAAAAAAGAGGGGTTTCGCCCTCTTGATGCCTTCAATAAAACCTGATTTTATATGGGGCAACTTTTTAAGCGTTACCCCATTATAGCACTGTATGGGGGATACGGTTTAGGCAAACCCACATCAGCCACATGGCGAATTAGCTTAAAAGAAACCGCGCCGTCCGTAGCGTTCTTCTTTCCATGGGTCGCCTTCATCATGATACCCGCCCAATTCCCAAGTGCCTTTTTGGTTGGTATCACGAAACTCTAAACGGCGCAAAAACTTCGCGCTTTTCCAAAAATAGCGTTTAGGCACAAGCGTTCTTACGGGTGCGCCGTGTGCAGGCGTAAGGGGCTGACCATCATACTTATACGCCAATAGCACGTCGTCATCCATCATCGCCTCTAGCGATAAATTGGTGCTATAGCCCCCGTCACAGTGGGCAATCACATACTTCGCAGAGGGCTTAATGCCAAAGAGCTTTACAAAGTCCTTAAACAACACGCCTTCCCATACGGTATCAAACTTGCTCCAGCTTGTAACACAGTGCAAGTCACAATTAGTCTTAACCGTTGGGAGTGCTATAAACTCTTGCCATGTCCAGCGCATGGGGTTTTCTACTTCTCCAAACACGCTTAAATCCCACGTGTTCGGGTCAAAGGGTGGGGGTGCGCCAATGGTCAACACAGGAAAGCCCGTGGTAAGTGATTGATTCGGTGGCAGGCGTTTTTTCTCGCGCGCGCCATCTTCTTCTTTGCGTTTATTTAGTAAGTCATCAAACAAGCCCACAGTGATTTTCTTTCTCTTGATTGTCGGGTTGTGTTACGCAAATTCTAGCACTAAACGCGCCTAAAATCATCCGCTTAAAAGCGTCCTTGCATACTGTCGATGTAGCCCGTCAATTCAGCATAGCCCACGCCTGTGACATCACCACTGATACTTACTGCCCCTTCCCAATACGAGATATTAGAATCGTAGAGTTCTTGGTCTTGCATTAGGGGAGTAACGATAAAATCTAGCGTAATGTCCTCATGGCGGATGCTCACTTGCCACCCTGACGGATAGACTGCCCCCGTATGTGGGCTTGTCCATGTGTCGGTGGGCATAATCGTAAAGGATTCAGCAGGCAAATAGCGCGTAGAGCCATCTTCAAACACCATCATGCCCCCAAACGCTGTTTCTTTGTTGCCGTCTGTTAGCCGAATTTGCCCAATCATGAGTTCGGTATTGTTGTCAAAAATCAAGCCAAACCAGTCCCAACCCTGTGCTTTTTCGCCCAATGCGCTGGTGCTAAATTCATGGTCTTTCCACGTTAACCCGTTTACTGTATACGTTTCATCCTGAATCCGAAGTGTGCCAGTGGTAAGCAAACGTGAGAGCGAATAGTAATAGCTGGCATTGCCTTCTACGGCACTCTTTGGCGATAAGCCATTATCGCCTTGCAGGGCAGGGGGCTTTACTTGTTCTAAAAACAAATTCAATGCCACGTCTTCGTTCTCTGCACTAATTTGGGTTTGACGTGCGTCATCGTCCAGCCCCATAATTTGCCAGTCCTCTAGCCAAACGCGATAGCGTGGTGTGCTGGTTGCGCCTGCCAGTTCTGCGCCCCCACGCGCAAAGCGTTGGTCATGATAAAACGCTTCGCCGTTGATGTCACTTACGGTAAAGTGTGCCAAGTAAAGCTGGTTATCGCGCCATTCGCTATTGCCTTGTGCCTCATCGGGGGTCATTGCCCGCCTAAACACCGTGAACTGAAAACCAAAACGCTCGCCTGTTTCTGCCGTTAGGTTGCCTGTGTAGTACCACCATTCTGTTTGAAACGTCGGATGTGCGCCAAAGTCCTGCGGAAATTGCCATTCGCGTGCGTTTATCGCACGTTCAAAGTTCTCGTTTCGTGTTTGGGGAGCTTCAAGAACACTTCGCGCCCCTACATTTGTGCCGTTGCTGACGTTCACCAAAGAAAAACCAAAAAGTGTAATTGCCACCAACACCACACCAATAAACCCAATACGCCACATATCACAATTTCCTTTATCCATACAATTCTATTAAAACACCTTTTCATTGTAGCAAAACGGGATTAAACAACCATGAGGATTGTTAAAACTTGCTTATAAGCGCAAATTCACCTATTGCATTACGCGGAAATGCTCTATAATAGTGTCATGTAGTGGGCTTGTGTGATTTCGCACCCACTATTTTGTTTTTTTACTTTTGTGTTGATTCAAGAGGAGGTGCTGGTAAAGATACATGAACGACACCGAATGTATGGACGATGAGTGTTGTTGTCGTGTTTGTCCCCTTCATAGGCAAGTCTTCGCCATTTCAGCGACGCTAAGCACACCACGCAGTAGCAATGCTGAACAAGTAACAGTAGTTCACAGCCGTATACTCTTTCTTCAACACACCATAAATCGACTTGGGGGGGTGCTTTAATGCGTTTTTATCCTGATTTTTACCCAACCTTTGACTATGAACCTACAACAGACCGCTTTGAAATACGAAAAAGCGATGAAGTAGGTGAAGGCGTTGTTGCATTGGTAGACTTTGAACCCGGCGAGATTGTCTTTCGGTTTACGGGGGTCTTTTCTAGCACAGTCACACTGTTCACTTTAGAAGTAAACCAATCATTGCACCTTCACGACCCATTGTTCATGGGCAAAATTTTACACTGTTGTGACCCAAACTGTTCGGTAGACATGCAAACACGCACGTTTACCGCCGTTAAGCCCATCAAAGCGGGCGAATACGTCACAATGGACTACGCGCAAACTGAATCGCGCTTGTATCGCAATTTTGATTGTTCCTGTGGTGCCAGCAATTGTAGAGGCTATGTCGTGGGTTACTTTGACCTTGCCGAACAAAAAGCTGCCTCATCGCAGAACGCCCAATAAGCTCTAGGCGAACAAACAACTTTACCCTTTTGCCCACCAATGCAACCTTACCTTACCTTTTTTGGGGTGTAGGTAGGGTTTGCTTATCTTTGAACAATGGATAAGTGACACTATGCTGCAACGTCTTGTAAAACAAAAACGCGCTAACGTACTAGACCAAAGCCGTATGCCCTTTTTAGAAAGCCTGATGCAAGAAAAGCATCGCTGGCAAACGTCTTTTCACATGCCCGGTCATAAGGGCGTAATGTCGCCCAGCCCCTTGCTCTTAGAGTATTTAGGCGGTGACCCACACCCCGCCGACCTCGTAGAGATTAACGGCATCATCGACTATCTTCACTCACCAAAGGGCGCATTGCTAGAATCACAACAACTGGCTGCCGAAGCCTATGGCGCAGACACGACCTTCTTTCTCATTAACGGCTCTACCGTCGCCAACGAAGGCGCAGTTATGAGCGTGTCGTCTAGTGAGCAAAAAGTGATTATGAACCGCGCATCTCATCGCTCGGTGTATGGCGGTGTCGTGCTTTCTGGCGCAATGCCCGTTTACTTACAGCCCGAAACACACCCCCAAATTGGGTATCCATTGGCGGTTACGGGCGAAAGCGTGCGCCGCTTGCTAGAAGAAAACAGCAACGTTGCCGCCGTCCACATTACATCCCCTAATTACTATGGGATTCTGTCGGATACCGCAACGATTGCTGAGATTGCCCACCAATACGGGGCAGCCTTGCTCGTAGACGAAGCACACGGCTCACACTTGGGCTTTCATGAATCCTTGCCTAGCTCTGCCACATATTTAGGCGCAGATATGGTGATTCAAAGCACCCACAAAACACAGGGCGCACTCACACAAGGCAGTATGCTTCAGTGCAACGATACACAAGGCTTTATCAATGTGGCGCGTGTGGCACAAGTAATGTCTTTGTTGCAAACGTCCTCGCCCAGCTCTATTTTATTGGCTTCGTTGGATGCTGCGCGTCACCAAATGGCAATGTACGGGCGTGACTTGCTAGACCGCGCCATTAACCTTGCCGTATTTGCCCGCCAAGCCATTTGTGAAATTGATGGCTTATGGTGCTATGGTGATGAGATGGTTGGCTCTTATGGCATTTACGCCTATGACCCCACCAAGCTCATCATCCGCGTGGCAGATTTGGGGATGACGGGCTTTGAAGCCTATAACAAGTTACGCTATGAATATGGCATTGATGGCGAATTTGCCGACCTTCGCCAAGTGATTTGTAGCATTACCATTGGTGACACCCAAGACAGTGTGGGCAAATTGGTGAATGCCCTTCGTGGTTTAGCCCAAGACAAACGTCCTGTTGTTACCCAAGACTTGCTTAGCACTGCGCCCACACGCCTTCCCGAACTAGCCATTAGCCCCCGTGATGCTTACTTTGCCTGCTCGCGGGTTGTGCCTATTCGAGAAGCCGTTGGGGAAATTTCTGCCGAGAACATCATCCCGTACCCTCCCGGCATCCCCTTGATTGTTCCCGGTGAAGTGATTGACGCGGAACACCTAGACTATCTGGATTATTTGATGGGCAAGGGAAGCGGTGTTGTTGGCACAGAAGATAAAACACTTCAAACCGTGCGTATCGTCGCTAAATAAGCCTCAATACGACTAAAACAAACTATCAGAAAAGGGCGTGTGAGTTTTCTCATGCGCTTTTTTTTATTCGGGTTTAGTGGGTGGGGGTGTGTTTTCCGCATCTTGCACAGGAACATCTTTATCAGTGTCCTCTAGTGTAAGCTCGGTTTCTTGTAAGGTCGGGATTTGTTCTAATCTTGTGGCGACGATGGGTGAGGTTTCTTGGGCTTCTTCTTTCGCAAGCTCTACGCTTGGCAATACTTCGGTATTTTCGGGGGCAATGCTTAAGTTTTGGGCGTTTGCCACCCCAGAAACAGGCGTATCGTCAGCCAAAGGCGCAGGTTCTTTAGATGTGGCGGATGGCGCAGGAGCATCCACTTTGATATACGATTTCAGCGTAGCAAAATCGCGCTCAAAGTCGGGCGCGGGCAAGGGCGTACTAAGTAGCAAATATGCCAGCGTTGCCAATTGGCGCACATTGCCTTCCATTTCATAAAACGCCATCACATCTAGGTTAGGTGTAAATGTGGGGGTCATGCGTAAATAGCCCTCTAGAACTTCTGGTACGTCCGCCCACACCGATAAATCACGCTCGGCAGGCGCATACAGGGGCGTATCCCAATACAGCAAATTAAGCATATTGTCGTTGATGAGCAAGTTTTCTAGGGCAGAACCGCCATAGCACATCACAAAGCGTTTCTTTAAGGGGGCATCACTCACAAGGCGGTTATGCACGCTCTTAAACGGCTCTAGTACGTCGTTTAACGCGCCTCTGTGGTCATTTAGCCATAGGCGCACTTGCGCTTGGTCACTGGTTAGCCCATCAGAGGGCGCGTCTAGTCGTTTGTTTACGGCATTAATTAGCGCGTGAACATCTGCGCCAAAGGTTTCTGCGGACGGGGGTGTTTCTAGGCGGTAGCGGTGAATACCAGCAAAAAGACTCCCCAACTGTTTGTACTGGTTTCCTGTAAGGGGCTTTTCTTGGGCGGTTTGCCCTTTGGGGTATTCTTGCAAATAACCCGTGTGCCCCTGTAGTGGGTTAAAGTGGTTGCCTGTGGTGGCCCGAATGGGGGGCGGTGGCATTTGCGTTAGGCTAAAATCATAGTAAAGGGCTTGCAGCAGTTTGAGCCATTCTTTGGTGGGGGAAACAGTAGCAATGGTCAACAGATAGTGCTTGCCTTGATGCGTAAACGTATAACGCAAGCGTGCGCCACGATGCGCTAAAAGCGTCATGTTGTCGGGTGTAATGCCATAATGGGTCGTTAGCCATTGGCGAATGTGTTCTTGGGTGAGGGTGGTCTCGTTCAGCATGGCATCCCAAATCTGATAGAATGTACCTGTGGATATTATTCTATCAGATTGTAGCAAAAGGACAGGCAAATGCTCAAACTTTATTCGTGGAATGTCAACGGTGTGCGTGCGGTTAAGAATAAAGGCGCGTTGGATAGCTTCTTAGAAACACACCAACCCGACATTTTAGGACTTCAAGAGACCAAAGCCAGCCCCGAACAATTAACAGATGACATTCTAAGACCTCACGGCTACCAAAGCTATTGGTCTAGTTCTACTGTAAAGAAGGGCTATAGTGGCGTGGCGTTATACAGCAAAATTCCACCCAAAAGCGTCACACTGGGTTTAGGCTTTCCAGAGTATGACAACGAAGGGCGAACCATTGTTGCTGAATATGATGATTTTGTGTTCATTACGGCATACTTTCCCAATGGTAGCCGTGACCATAGTCGTGTTCCCTTTAAGATGCAGTACAAAGCCGACTTTTTGGCGTACATCAATAACCTAAGGGCGCAAGGCAAAAGCGTGATTTTATGTGGCGACATCAACACATCGCACAACCCCATCGACCTTGCACGCCCCAAACAAAACGAAAAAACCACAGGCTTTATGCCCCTAGAACGCGCATGGCTCGACCAAGTGCTAGGGCAAGAAGGCTATATCGACACCTTTCGCCATTTGTACCCCGAAACACAAGCCTATTCGTGGTGGTCTAGCATCGGGGCTGCGCGAGAGAAAAATATCGGTTGGCGACTGGATTACTTCATCATCAGCCCCGACCTACAACCCCGCGTACAAGATGCCCTCATTCATCCTGATGTGATGGGCAGCGACCATTGCCCCGTCAGCCTTATCTTGGCGTAGTGTAAATTAAGCGTGTCATAGGGTAGAATAGCCTCTAATGGCAACCACAAAGAGGCTATCCCGCTATGCGCTTAACACTAGGTCTTGCCCAAACATATCCTAAACTTGGCGACCTGTCGCACAACCTAAACACCCATCTAGAATGGATAGAAAACGCCCACAAAGAAGGCGTGCAATTGCTTGTCTTCCCAGAATTAAGCATGACAGGCTACCAAGTCCAAGACCTTGTGCCAGAGGTATCGCTAAAAGCCACGCCTCACGACCCCACCTTTAAGCAATTATTGGATGCCAGCCGTCACCTTGATTTGGTGGTGGGTTTTGTGCATGAGGACGAGCGCAAACGCTTCTTTACCGCCAGTGCCTATTTATCCGAAGGCGAAGTGGTACACATCCACCATAAGCTGTATTTGCCCACCTACGCCATGTTTGATGAGTCACGGTATTTTGCAGCAGGCAGCCGCGTAGAGGCGTTTGATACACGGTGGGGGCGCGTGGGAATGCTGATTTGTGAGGACTTTTGGCACGCTTCATCGGCTTATTTGTTGTGGATGGACGGTGCAGACCTCTTTATTTTTCACAGTGCCAGCCCCGGACGTGGCATAGACGACCAAGACCGCTTATCGGGTTCACGATGGGTAGAGTTGGTTAATCAGTCCTATGGGAGCATGTTTACCAGCTATATTGTGCATTGTAACCGCGTGGGCTATGAAGATGGCAAAGTGTTTTGGGGTGGCTCGTCCATCGTAGACCCCAACGGCGAGTTTGTGGTGCATGGCACTTATTTTGACGAAGCTCTCATTACTCAAACGATTGACCTTAACCAATTACACCGCACGCGGGCGCGCTTGCCATTACTTAGAGATGAACGCCCCGACCTTGTAGAGCGCACCCTAAAGCGCATCATTGACGAAAGGGACAGCTAACGGCTTATGGACGACCAAGAAAAACGCGCCATTTCTAGCACCCAAGCAGGCATGCGCCTTGTCGCACAACTGATGTTTTACAATCAAAATAATGAGACACGCTTGCGCCAATTTATCCAAGAAAGCTATAGTGCCAGCGAGCTAGAACAAGAAGGCACAGAAGAACGTCTAACCGCGCTTCTTAGCCAATTTGACGCACTAGGACGACAAAAGCTGAAACAGCTTTTAGCCACCAGTAAGCATCATGTGGTGGTGGCACTAGAAGCCGAAAAGGGCGGTTTTTACTATTGTGAACTCGCATGTGAGGATGATTATCCCCATAAAATTACGCGCTTCCTGCATCACCCGTTGGTTGCTACAGACGATAGCCAAGAGGCATAAGCGCGATGTGTGGCATTTGTGGCATTATCGGGGAGCTTGCTCACCAAGACACACTAAAACGGATGAACAACACGCTCATTCATCGGGGCCCCGATGGCGAGGGCTATTATTGGGGTGATGGGGCTTCGTTGGCAATGCGCCGTCTTGCCATTATTGACGTAGGCGGCAGCGAACAACCTCTCTACAACGAAGACGGCATGCTCGTACTGGTATTTAATGGCGAAATTTATAACTTCAAAGAACTACGCCACACTCTACAAGCCAAAGGGCATATCTTTCGCACAGAGGGCGATGGCGAAACCATCTTGCACTTGTATGAAGAATACGGCATCAACGCCCCTGATTATTTGCGTGGGCAATTTGCGTTTGCCCTGTGGGATAGCGTTCAGCATCGTTTGGTGCTAGGGCGTGATGCACTGGGCGAAAAACCCCTTTACTATTGCCATCATCCCAAAGCGCAACGCTTGCTTTTTGCCAGCGAAATAAAAGCCATCCTGCAGCATGAAGATGTAGAACGAAAAACATCCTTCTCAAACGCGCTCACGGGCTTTTTACAGGCGGGCTATTGGCAAAATAACCTCACACCCTTTGAGGGCATCTATAGCGTACCACCCGCGCACACACTGGTTTTTGAGGGCAATCACATCACACTAAACCGTTATTTTGCGTCTACCATTGCGCCCAGTGATAGCACCGCCACCGAAGCCGACTATTTGCCCGAGTTAGGGCGTTTGTTGCTACAAGCCGTTGAACGGTGCATGATTGCCGATGTGCCATTAGGTGCGTTTTTAAGCGGTGGGCTAGATAGTAGCCTGATTGTTGCGCTGATGAAGGGCTTTACCAGCACGCCCATTCAAACGTTTAGCATTGGCTTTGAGGGTGACGACAGCTTTAACGAAACCCACTATGCCGAACAAGTAGCACAATACTTAGGCACACAGCACACGCCTTTTATCGTTGCGCCCCACACCCTAGACCTATTGCCCAAGCTAATTTGGCATCTCGACCAGCCCTTTGCCGATAGTAGCGCATTACCCACGTTCTTGGTGAGCCAATTAACACGCCAGCATGTCACCGTTGCCCTAACAGGGGATGGTGGCGATGAACTGTTCGCGGGTTATGAACGATTTTATGCAGGCGCACTGGTAGCGCGTTTGGGGGCAGTCCCTAAGCCAATTTGGGGCATTATCAGCACACTCTTGGGCGTGCTTACGGAAGGCACAGGCTACTATAATGTGGTTAAACGCGCTCGGCGGTTTGCGCGTGGTGCAAGCCTGCCGTTGGGCGATGCCTATGCTGAATGGATGACCCTCTTTGATGCCACCGCCCAACACGACCTGACAGGGCAAGCCGTTTCACTAGCAAAAGCCCCCCAAGCGCAGGGTGTCCATGACTTGCTTCACCATAATATGACGGACTACTTGCCCAACGACTTACTCATCAAAACAGACCGTATGACAATGGCAAATCGTTTAGAGGGGCGTGCGCCATTCTTAGACCGTGACCTTGTTGCGTATGCCAATCGTATCCCCCTTAACCTAAAGCTAAAGGGGCGCACCACCAAGCACATCCTAAAGCAATTTGCACAAGCCCACTTACCCAACGAAATTGTGCATCGGCAAAAACACGGCTTTGGCGCACCCATTGGCACATGGCTAAAGCGCGATAGTTCTGCGGTGCGCGACACGCTGCTTAGCACAAAGGCACGCCAAAGAGGATTGCTTCAGCCTGTTGCCATAGAGCGACTTATCACAGAACACGCCAAAGGGCAACGTGACCACGCCCAACGCCTTTGGGCATTGCTAACGCTAGAAGTGTGGCATCAGGTCTTTATGGATGGTCATCGTGCAATCGCCCCCTAAGCGCATTGTGCGCGTCATCACCCGTTTGCACGTCAGCGGGTCGGCATTACAGGTCATTTTATTGGCGCACGCCCTACGTGAACACGGCTATGAAACGTTGCTCATTACAGGCAACACGCCCCCCGAAGATGCCATGTTTGACGTTGCCGAAAGCTATGGCGTGAAAGTTATCATGCTAGACGACCTAACGCGCACGTTTAATCCCTTACGCCTCATGCGTGCCACTTTGCGCCTTTATCGGCTCATCAAGGACTATTCACCCCAAATTGTCCACACACACACCACCACCGCAGGCTTTTTAGGGCGCGTGATGGCACGTTTGGCAGGCGTGCCTGTGGTTGTGCATACCTTGCACACACACCCGTTTAGAGGCTACTACAATCGCCTACAAACGCTTATTTTTGTGCTGTTAGAACGCTTGGGTTCGCGCTTATCGGATAGCATCATCACGCTGGGCGAAAAACTGCGCCGTGAACTAGTAGACCGTCATCACATTGCGCCAAAGAGTGCTGTTACCGTGTTACCATTAGGCTTTGACCTTGAAGAATTTGCGCATCATCCGCGCCACAGTGGGGCAGGGCGCATCGCATGGGACATCCCAAAGGACGCGCCCCTCGTGGGTATCGTTGGGCGACTTATCCCCGTTAAAAACCACACGCTCTTTTTAGAGAGTGCAAAACTTATCCATGACAAAATACCAAACGTCCATTTTTTGATTGTGGGTGATGGTGAATTGCGCCCTACACTAGAAGCACAGGCGCATACACTGGGGCTAGAGGGCGTAGTACATTTTGCAGGTTGGCAAAAAAATATGGCAAGCCTGTACAGCGAAGTAGACGTGCTGGCACTAAGTAGCTGGAACGAAGGCACGCCTGTTCCCATCATAGAGGCGTTGGTGGCGGGTTGTGCAGTGGTCTCTACAGATGTCGGGGGCGTATCCGATTTATTGGATGGGGGCGCGTTTGGCGTGCTTGTGCCACCCGATAATGCGCCTGCCCTTGCCGATGCCATACAAGCCTCTCTGCACTCCCCTGTTACCCCCAGAGAAGCACGAGAAGCCATGCTAAGTCGCTATAGCATTACGCGCTTGGCGCAAGACATGGATAGCCTTTACAGAGGGCTAATTTTACGCAAGCAAACGCCCCCCCAACGCCGTAAATGATAAAGGGCGCAAACAGTGTGTTTACGCCCTTCAAAAGTGTTTATTGTTATAGGGTGGGGTTTTTAGTCACACACCCTCCCCTAAGCGTTTTATCGGCTCATGGGCATAATAACATGCACAAAGTCCTCGCGCCCTTCAATGCGAATGACGCCGGGGTTTTCTGCGCCATTGCTTTGGAATACCACGCGCTCGCTATCAATCACGTTCAGCACGTCAATAAGATAGCTAATGTTGAACGAAATATCTAATGCTTCGCCTTCAACATGGGCATCAATCACGCTGTCCGTGTCGCCACGTTCCGCGCTTTTGCCCGCCACAATCACTTCGCCCGCATCACCCGGCATACGGGGGGGCTTAACATACAAACGCCCACTATTCGCGCTGTCCTTAGAGAACACCTGCGCCGCCTTACACTTCTTTAGCAAGTCATCCGTGTACATGGTGCTGGATGTAATGTAAGAGCGTGGGATGATAGCGCGGAAGTCGGGGAAACGCCCTTCCAAAATTTGTGAAGAAATAGACACATTCTTAAGGTGGAAGGTTACAATATCGCGTTTGGCAGGCAAGGTTAAGCCCACTTCGGTATCGTCATCGCTGATGATGCGTGCCACTTCCATCAAAGTCTTAGAGGGAATGACCACTTCTACACGCTCTTTATAGGATTCTTCTAGCTTGGTGCTACGTACCGCCAAACGATAACCATCAGCGGCTGCCATTGTCAGGGTGTCCCCTTCAATTTGGGTATACACACCCGTAAGAATGGGGCGATTTTCTTCTTTTGCAGAGGCAAATGCCGTTTGGTTAATCATTGACCTTAGCACCTTGCCGTCTAGCGTGAGGTCTATTTCTTCGGCATGATTGATAGGCGGAAATTCATCGGCATCAATGCCCTTAATGTTTGATTTTGTTGTGCCACAGCGCACCATGACGGTATGCGTTGCCTTGTCTAGGCTAAGGTCTACGCGGTCTCTGGAAAGATTGCTTACCAGCTCGCCAAAGGTTTTAGCAGGAAGTGTAATTGCGCCGGGTTCTTCTACCTTTGCGCCTACCCACATGGTAATGCTCATTTGCAGGTTGGTGGCGGTGAGCTTTAGGCGTGACCCTTCTGCCTCAAGTAAGATATTTGCCAAAACGGGCAGGGTACGCCCCGCGTCGGCAAACTTAGAAACAATACTTACACCTTTCGCAAGGTTTTCTTGTAGTACGCTGATAATCATTCTAAACGCCTTTTAACGTCATTATATCCCAAATATATCCCAAATTGTGCTATTTCGATTATACAGTAAACCTCATTTTTTGCACAGATACACCCCACAACTTTAGACGCACCATAAAAAAACAAGGACAGCGTGGGCTATCCTTGTTTTATACTCTCTTACTTATCGCCCTCCAACGGCGCAACCCATACGGTATTGCTTAGTCGTCTAGGTCGTCAAAGTCATCATCACTAACTTGTTCATCGGTTTTGCCAAAGCGTCGGCGACGATGGGCGTATTCTTGTAACGCTTGCCTAAAGTGTTCCTTGCCAAATTCGGGCCAATAGACGGGCGTATAGTAGTATTCGCTATAGCTCCCCTGCCAAATGAGGAAGTTCGACACGCGATATTCGCCACTGGTGCGAATGATAAAGTCGGGGTCGGGCAAGCCAGCCGTATATAGGTAACTGCTGATGAGGTCTTCGGTTATTTGGTCGGCTGGCACACCATCACGAACAATGTGCTGTACTGCTTGGACAATCTCATCACGTCCGCCATAATTAAACGCCACATTTAAGATAAGGCGCGTGTTGTGGGCGGTAGCTTCACAGGCTTGGCGCACTTTGGCTGCCAAACGGGGTTCAATGCCATCGATGCCCCCAATATGCCTAATTTGCACGCCTTGATCGTTTAGCTCACGGAGTTCACGGTCTATCACCATTTCCAATATCCGCATCAAAAGCTGAACTTCTTTGCGCGGGCGATTCCAATTTTCTGTAGAGAAGGCGTAAATTGTTAGCACTTCTACGCCAAATTCAACCGCAGCCTTAATGATCGTCCGAAGGTTTTCTGTGCCTTGTCGATGACCAATAGAACGTGGCAAGCCTCGTTGTTTTGCCCATCTGCCATTGCCATCCATAACAATCGCCACATGCTTAGGAACACGAGTAGAGGCAGTGGGTTCGGGTGAGTCTTTCATGCGTAAAACCATAATCGTTTCCTCGATGACAGGCGCGGTCTCTAAAGACTACTATATACAACCCACCTGTCGCTTTTCCTCACAAGACAAAACAAAGCCAACAAAATAAGTGATACGTGCTTTAACCTTCTAGGATGTCTTTTTCTTTGGCTTTGCCCAGTTCTTCTGCTTTAGCCACATATTCATCCGTCATTTTTTGTACTTTATCTTGCCCACCTTTGGCTTCGTCTTCGCCAACCATCTTTTCTTTTTCATATTCTTTGATGTCGTCATTGGCGCTACGGCGAATGTTGCGGATGGTGATACGCGCCTCTTCTAGGCGTTTGTGCAAAAATTTCACCAGTTCTTGGCGACGTTCACGGGTGAGTGCGGGCATATTCAAGCGAATCACCTCGCCGTCACTGTTGGGGTTAAGTCCAAGGTTCGCCTCTTGAATCACTTTTTCGATGGACTTTAGCGAGCCTTTGTCATAAGGGCGAATCATCACCGTTACAGCATCGGGCGTAGAAATATTCGCCAGTTGGCGCAGTTCGCTCTCTACGCCATAGTATTCCACGCGCAAGCGGTCAACAAGGGCAGTGCTGGCACGATTGCCTCTAATCCCTTGCAAGTCATTTTCTAGCGCATGAATTGCGCCGTTCATTTTCTCTTTACATTCATCCAAAATTTCGTTAATCATCTTTTCCTACCTTGTGTAGCTATTAATCTTGAACTGATTGTAACGCAAAAGCCCACTAAAGGCATGTGTCATTACGCATGAACCCAGCCATGCCAGCCTCGCGCCTGCCACGCGGTATACAATGCCACACTGCCGGCGGTTGCCACATTAAGGCTTCCTACTTTGCCACGCATGGGCAACGTGACCAGTAAATCACAAGTATCACGCACCAAACGGCGCATCCCCTCGCCTTCGCTACCCATCACCAAGCCAATCGGCATGTCCAGGTCGGTCTTGTCAATTGGAGGCACATTGACCCCGACATCCATCCCCACTAGCCAAACGTCATTATCTTTGAGCTTCTTCATGGTGCTAACAAGGTTAGTCACTTGGGCAACCTTAGCATGTTCCACAGCACCCGATGATGCTGACACCACAGAGGGCGTAACCGACACGCCACGCCTATCTTGAATGATGATGCCATGCACCCCTACCGCATCACTAACGCGCACCAAAGACCCAACGTTCTGGGGGTCTTGGAGCAAGTCTAGAAGCAAAATAAAGGGCTTCTCGTTGCGGTCTTTTGCCACCTGCAAAATATCTTCAACTTCAATATAGGGATAGCCACCCACTCTTAGCACAGTGCCTTGGTGGTTTGCACCCCCACTCACATCATCCAAAATACGCTTTTGCACGCGGTTAATGTCGATGTTACGCTCTTTGGCGGTGGCAATAATTTCTGCCACCATGCCCTTTTCTTCCATACGGTCAGAAAGGAGCAATTTTTCAATGGGTCGGCGGTTGGCGCGTAACGCCTCCATCACCGACCAATGCCCATAAAGAAAATCTGTCATGGCTTATTCCACCTTCCATATTGTGCCGTCTGCGCGGTCTTCTAAAATCACACCAATTCGCGCCAGTTCGTCACGCAGGCGGTCACTTTCTGCCCAGTTCTTTTGGGCGCGGGCTTGCGCTCTTAATGCAATCAGCATTTCAATGAGGGCGCTTTCACGTTCTGCGCTACGTTCATTTAAGGCAAGGTCTTGGGCGGGAAAAATGCCCAAGATGTCTGTGCCTGTGCTGGTATAGGCTTCTTCAATGGCTTTTAGCACGCTTAAGCCCACTTCACTGCCCTCGTTTAAGAGTGTATTCACTTCACGGGTAAATTCTTGCAGTACGGCAATGGCGCGTGGCGTGTTAAAGTCATCGTCCATCATGTCTCTAAAGTCGGATTTTGCCCGTTTTACACGGTCTAAAAAGCCATTGCCCATGTCGCTCTCACGCGCCTTATTCATTTGTAGGCGCACCAAACGAAGCGCGTTATACATGCGTTCCCACCCACCCTTTACAGCGTTCAGGTTGTCTTCGCTGTAATCCGCAGGGCTGGTATAGTGTGCGCTAATGGCAAACATTCGCACCACTTCGGGACGATATTCTGTCAGCGCGTCTTTAATCGTTCTAAAATTCCCAAGACTCTTGCTCATCTTCACACTATCTACGGTAAGGCTACCTACCAGCATCCAATAGCGCGCAAATTCGGCATCGTTGGCACATTCACTTTGGGTAATTTCGTTTTCATTGTGGGGATAAATGTTATCAATGCCCCCACCGTGAATATCAAACGTGTCACCCAAGTATTTTTTTGCCATCGCCGAGCATTCAATATGCCAGCCGGGAAAGCCTTCACCCCAAGGGCTGTTCCAGCGCAAGATGTGTTCTCCTTCGGCACGCTTCCACAGCGCAAAATCGCCCGAATTACGCTTTTCACCGCGCACTTCTTCGCGTGTTCCCTCTTCTTGCTCATCCAAACGCCGATTAGAGAGCTTGCCATAGTCGGCATCGGTAGTCACATCAAAATAAACACTACCGCCCACTTCATAGGCGTTGCCCTTACGAAGAAGCGTTTCTATCATCTCAATTTGTTCGGGGATATGCCCACTGGCACGAGGCGAAATATCTGGGCGCACCACATTAAGCGCGTCCATGTCGTCAAAGTAGCTTTTGGCATAGGTTTCTACCACTTGCATCGGCTTGGCTTGCAGTTGGCGTGCCTTACGCAAGATGCGGTCTTCGTTGGTTTCTAGCAAATGCCCCACATCGGTTAAATTTTGCACGTATAGCACATTATAGCCACTGGCACGCAAATAGCGCGTTACCACATCGAACGACACATAGGTTTTGGCATGTCCCAGGTGGGCGTGGTCATAGACAGTGGGCCCACACACGTACATGCTCACACGACCCTCAACCAACGGCACAAAGTCTTGTTTTTCGCGGTGTAGCACGTTAAAAATTTTCAATGCCATAGGGGAAGCATCCCTTCTTCACGGGTCTAATCGTTCAAAAATACGCCTCATTGTAACAGAAAACCACGCTTTCGTAACGGCAAAAACGCTTGCTTTACACTCGGGCAATATAAGATTATCATACAGGCTCTGTCAATCTTACGATGGAAATTTTGCCCTCATGATTATCTTTCAAAAAGACATTCTCAACTGTACGCCTACACCCGAAGAACTCACCGAGAATTTTCTTACCCCACAATCTCGCTTTTTTGTGCGCTCTCATGGAATATTGCCCTCTTCGTTTACAGAATCCACCTATCGTGTCTCTGTGTCGGGCTTAGTGTCATCAGAAGCTCACTTTACACTAGAAGAACTACAGCAAAATTTTGAAACCGTAGAGCAAATCCTGACGATACAATGCGCGGGCAACAGACGCGCAGAGCTAAACGACCTCAAAACCATCCCCGAAGAAGTTTTATGGAACAACGCCGCTATCAGCACCGCACGCTGGACGGGCGTTCGCTTAAAAGATATTTTGGTGGCTTTAGGCATGGATGAAAGTGCCAAGCACCTTGAGTTTTTGGGGGCAGACATCGCCACCCGTGAAAATAAAGAAACGCCCTTTGGTGCATCCGTCCCTATTGAGAAAGTGCTTGCAGGAGATGTTCTGCTGGCGTTGGCGTTAAATGGTGAGCCTTTAACGTTGGCACATGGCGCACCCCTCCGCGTTGTGATTGCAGGTTACTATGGTGCAAGAAGCGTTAAGTGGCTTTCTCACATCATCGCTCGCCATGATGAATCCCCTAATTTTTTTCAGCAACGCTCGTATAAGGTGTTTGAGCCAACTGTAAACTACAAAACCGCCGATTGGTCACGCCCTAGCGCAATCAGCGTGATGCCCATCAACAGCACCATTACCTATGTCGAGCGCACATCATCGGGGGAAGTCACACTTAAGGGGTATGCGATAGTGGGGGATGATACCATTCAAGCAGTCGAGGTGTCTTTTGATGAGGGGAACTCTTGGCATAACGCCACGCTCACTTCTGAAGTGATAAAAAGTGTGTGGGTCTTTTGGGAATATCGCGCAAGCGGCATAACCCAAGGCACTAGCGTAATAGTACGCGCCAAAGACAGCCAAAACAGAACACAACCCGCCACACTAGAAGAAGTGTGGAACTTTAAGGGGTATCAAAATAACGCCTACCACCGCATGACGCTTTAACAACGCAAATAAAAAAGAGAGCATCGCTGCTCTCTTAGGGTTTTCTTAAAAAGGGTGTGTGTACTTAAATAGGTTGCAACACGCGGTCTTTACGCAGTTGCTTCCATAGCACCTTCAGTTGCTTGTTGTCACTTAGGGTTTCTTCTACGGCTTCGCGCCACACGGGAATTTTAATTTCTGGCAACGTAATAGGAGCATAGCCATCTTTATTAAACGCCGTCACCACGTCCTGCGCGGTATCAGGAGGCAAGAAAACAAAGCCAACTTCACTTTGTAGCTCTTTAGAGGCTTCTTCTAAGGCAATCACCATGGCATGTACCATAGACGGCGCAGGTGCGCCCTTTGCCAAGTAAAACTCATCCACCCGTGTTACCAGGTTTTCTACTGTCCAGCCCATCACAGTCAGGGTTTTATCACCTGCGCCTTGTGCTAACAAGAAGCTCTTTTGACCAAACGCCATCATAACATCCATCCTAGAAACGTCTTTGCCACTGGTTTCTTTGATGAATTCTGCAATGCTTTGAGCGTTGCCGGGCATCCCACGCTTCACGTTAATGCCACTAATATCCGCCGTTGGTTCTGGAGCTTGCCCTTTGGCAGGCGCAGCAGGCGCTGACTTCACGTTGGCATCGGGGCTGGCAGGTTGCTGAATCTTTAGCCAATGGGCTTGGACTTGCTGCCATGTTTCGTCCACGTTGCCATTGTTTTGCACAACCACATGCGCCTTACTTAGCTTGTCGGCTTGCGCGTTTTGTGCTTGGATGCGTTGTTTTGCATCCGCTTCGCTCATTTTGCGCTTTTCAATCAGGCGTTTATACTGTGTTTGTGGGCTGGCATTCACTACCCACACCGCGTCTACCATTTGCGCCAGTTCGCCTTCTAACAGCTTAATCGCTTCAACCACCACGACCTTTTGCTGTGCGCGGCTTGCCAAAGCGGTAATCGCTTGGCGAATAAAAGGATGGGTAATATCCTCTAGCTTCCTTAGCGCGTCGGGGTTACCAAAGACCATTTTACCCAACAAATTGCGGTCAATGCGTCCATCCACCCCCACAATAAATTGCCCAAAGGTGGCGACAATGGGCTTATAGGCAGGCGCATTTGGCATCATGACCTGATGCGATAGCCCGTCTGCGTCAATCGTGTATGCGCCAAGGTGCTGAAGCATTTGACGAACAACGCTTTTTCCTGTTGCAATGTTTCCAGTGAGTCCAATGACATACTTATTGGGGAAACGACCCACGGCTCACCTCCGATAAGGGAACAGTCTTAATATAAGCAATGTTGGTTAGTATAGCACTTTCCACAGTTTTTTGCCCGTTATTCATTCACTTTTGCTCTAAACCACTCACGCACATTGCGGATGTCCTCGCGTTCAGGGAAAAGGCATGTCATTAAGTAAAGATAGAACAGTGGGCTAAAGACCTTATTCGGTGTTCTGTTGAGTTCTAACACGCGCTCATAATAGCCTTTAGATGCGTCCTCATCCCCATGATACAGGCTGAAAATGCCATTTACACGGGTTTGTTGGTCAGTATCTTCTATCGTGGGTAACACCACCAAAACCTGCCCTAGCTCCATAGAGGCATTGTCCTCATCACCGCTTAGAGTGTGGGCAAGCCCTCGCCAAAAATGCCCGTAGGCGTGTGTGATGGGGTCATTTGGCTCTAGTTCTACCGAGCGATTCATATCCACAATGCCTTCGGCATAGCGTCCCATCGACAAAAACACGAGAGAACGCCAATAGTAGGAAAGCGTGTTTTCGGGTTCTAAAGCCACGCATTGGTCAAAGTCCTTTAGGGCTTCTTCGTAGTTTCCCAAAAGGTGCTTTGCAAACCCCCGAATTTCATAGTAGTTCTTGTGTTGGGGCGCAAATTCAATGGCTTTGTCGTACTGCTCTATCGCTAGGTCAAACGCCTCAATGTCATAGTACACCTGCCCCAGCAAATAGTAATTGCCTGCGTTATCAGGCATGAGGTCGATGGAATGCTGAAAGTCTGTGATGGCTTCGGGGTAACGTCGCAGATAGTGATAGTTAATTGCCCGTGACTGATAGTTATAGGTGTCACCACTATTCATCGCAATTGCCCGCGAGAAATCCTCAATTGCCATCACATAATCTTCAAGGTCTTGGTTGATGCGCCCCCGCCAAAAGTAATGGACATCATTACTAGGCTGTAGCGAGATTGCCATTGTTAGGTCTTCTAAAGAGTCACCATAATTGCCCAGCGCACGGTGTGCCAAAGCACTCCCCAGATGAGCATCGGCGTTTAAGGGATTTAGCTCCAGTGACTTACGATAATCTTCAATGGCTTCTTCATACCGTCCTAAATTGCGTAAAATCACGCCACGCGAGTTAAAAGAGCTAGAGTCGGCGGTTTGTTCCACCACATGATTAATGGTTTCTAGGGCTTTATCGTAGTGACCGCGTAAATTATGAATTAGCGTTTGCCCCACATACGCATCGCTATAAGTGGTGTCTAATTGGGTGGCACGTTCATAATCTAGCAGGGCTTCATCAAATTTGCCCATGTTGCGATAAATGATGCCACGCAAATTAAAGTTGTACGCATCTTGTGGCTTTAGCTCACAGGCTTTATCTAAGTCGGGTAATGCGCTTTGATAGTCGCCCAAAATAACGTACACCTGCCCCCGCATATAGTAATGGCTATCGTTTTGGGGCTGTAGCTCAATACAACGGCTGTAATCACTAATGGCTTCGGCAAATTCGTTTACACGGCGGTTAATCATGCCACGTAAACTCCAATTTGCACTATCGCTGGGCTGTATAGTAATGGCGTGGTCAATATCCCCTAACGCCATCGGCAAATTATCCACGTTGGCATATATTTTCGCTCGCATATAGTACAGGTCGCCATCATTCGGGCGAAGCCCAATCGCACGGTCAAGGTCGATTAAAGCTAGACCAAATTCTTGGTGTTCTAGGTGCGTTTGTGCGCGTGCATGAAACAAATTGGTGTTATTAGGTTGCATTGAAATCGCTTGTGACAATTCGTCCACAGCATCCTGATAGCGATTTAACGCCCGATACGCCAAAGCACGTCCCAAGTAAGGTTCTGAAAATTCGGGGTCAATGGCGGTAGCACGGTTATAATCTTCGATGGCTTCTTCGTAGCGTTCTAAATTGCGTAAGATAATCCCGCGTGCATTATAGCTGGTGGCATTGTCAGGCTGAATTTCAATGGCTTTGTTAATGCCTTCTAGCGCAGCCGCATGATTGTTTAAGCCAATCAGCGCGAGGCTTTGCCCCACATAAAAGTCAACTTCATCGGGCTTAATGGCAATAGCGCTTTGGTAACTCTCTAGGGCTTCGGCAAAACGCCCGGCGCGTCGGCACAAAATACCCTTAAAGTTATAGTTTGCAGGGTCAAGCGGTTGGCATTTAATCGCCGTCGTTAAGTCATCAATGGCTTTGCTTAGGTCGCCAAGGTCACTGTAAATTTGCCCGCGTGTATAGTAGTTGTTGCCGTTGCGTGCATCTAGTTCAAGGGCGGTGTTAATGGCATCAAGGGCTTCTTCATTTCTCCCCAGCCCAATCAATGCCAAGCTACGCCCCACGTGGTAATCAGGTTCTTTAGGATTAAGCGCAACCGCCTTATCATAGTCATCTAGGGCATCATCAAACCGCCCGATACGCCGATACAAAATACCCCGTGAGTTGAAGGTACTTGGCACGTTAGGATCTAGGCGAACGGCATTTTCTAGCTCATACAGGGCATCTTCAATGCGCCCCATACCACTATACGCCAGCCCACGCCCCACATAGTAATCGGCTTCGATGGGGTTTAGTTCAATCGCTTGGTCATAGTCGGTTAGTGCTTCGTCGTAGCGTTCCATGCGCCGAAAAATAACGCCACGCGCATTGTAGTAAGCCGAGTTTTTGGGCTGAAGTTCTATCGCACGGCTAATTTGCTCTAGGGCATCATTCAGTTTACCCTTTGCCATTAAAGCCGCCGCAAAGCCCACATAAAAATCAGGTTCGTTGTCTTTAAGGGTGACGGCTTGGAAGTAATCATTAATTGCCAGTTCATACTCGCCCTGAAAACGGTAAATCATGGCGCGGATATTATAATTAAAGGCATCCTCTTTTTGTAGCATAATGGCTTTTTCAATCGCTCTTTCGGCATCTCTATATTTCCCTATGCCATTGTGTGCCAACGCGAGCCCCACATAATAATCGCCATCTTCGGGCTTCAGCTCAATGGCTTTTTGATAATCTTCTACCGCCGCCGCAAATTGGAATAGCCCACGATTTACAATCCCACGCAAATTATGGTTGGCGGGGTCACTGGGTTGGCGTTGAACGGCTTGGTCAAGGTCGGCAAGAGCCGCATTTAAGTTTCCTAAGTGGCGATGCGCCTGCGCCCGTAGGTAGTACGAATCACCCAAATCGGGGTCTTTTTCTATGGCTTGGTTTAAGTCCTCTAGTGCTGTTTCATAGTCCCCTAGCGTGTTATAGGTGTAGCCACGCCACATATAACGGTTGGCAACATCGGGGGATAATTCAATAGCCTTGCTAAAATCCTCTAGGGCATCGGCGTAGCTTTGTAGCGCATAATGAACCCGCCCACGCCAAAAATAATTGGCATCATTTGCGCTGTTTACCTCAATGGCTTTGTTAAACATCACGAGGGCATCATCGTATTGGTGCAAATGAAATTGTGCTAAGCCCACCCGATAAATTGTGTCAAGTTCTGTGGGAGCTAAAGCGAGTGCCTCCTGAAAGTTTATGAGGGCGTGTTCGTATTCTTCCATGTCGTGGTATACACGCCCACGCCAAACAAAAAGGCTGTGGTCAGGGGGTGACATGGCAATCGCCAGATTAAAGAGCGAAAGAGAATAAACGTGTTCCTCGCTGTTGAATGCGTTTTCGCCTTCGGTTTTATAAAACGTTAAAAGACGCGCTTTTAAGTCGTCAGTCTCTAAACCTTCCAAGAGCCATTCTCGCACACCGGGCTTAACCGCATAGCGTCCTTGCCCCAATGGCATCACAAACGTGCTTTCTTTTAGCTGCTTAAAGAGGGCTTGATGTTCTTCCACATCGTCTAAATCATTTAGCAAAACAGCCATTTCTTCTTTCCCAAATTCTTCAGGAAACGCGGCTAGACGTAATAGCTGTGCTAAGCGAGGGTTTTGAGCGCGAAATGGCTCAAATTGAAAGTAAAAGTTTTGGCGTTCAAACGCCCGTTGCTCATCAGAACGCGCCAAAAGGTCGTCTAGCTCTTGGGCATTTTGAGGGTCATTGTCGGTTTTGCCGTGATGGTCAGTCAAAGCATACTCTCCCAAAGGCTAATTACGGTTTAAGAATTCCTATGTTAATTGTATGGCAAAAATGATTCTTAGCAAAGAACCTCGCATTTCTAACATACATTTAACACGACTACCCCATTGACACGCGGTGGCTTTCATCATAAACTGTATTTAATTATGCAGATAAACGCATAATTCAATTAAATAGATAAAGCGCAATAAGCGGCAGGGCAAGGCAAAAAAGCAAAAGTGTAAATAGGTCAACGAATTTTGAACACAGCAGGCACTTCCTACGTATAGCACAATAGCGACTGCTACAGCACTTAAACGAGGAGTTCCAAATGTTCAACACAAACTTTACCTACACACACCATAAGCACCAAGCCAATGAACGCCAGCAACAAGCAGACCGTGAACGCACCGCCCGTGAAGTGCAACGTGAAGCCGAAGCCCAACGCCGTGAGGAGCGCAAAAACAATGAACGCATTTAACGGAGGCAACACCATGATTAACTGGACATACGACCAATATAAGTCTCAGGCGCAAGAACGCCAACACTTAGCCGAAGCCCAACGCCGCAATGAAGCTCTTAAGCGCGAAGCCGAAGCCCAACGCCGTGAAGAACGCGCCAAGAAAAACGACAACCTTTAAGCCTGTATCCAAAAGGGGGCAAACGACTATGAGTGAACTCATTCATGAGGGGTGGGATAGTGAACACACACACCACCCCGACAAACAACTTCATCCATCCGCGATGGCGACCGAAGAAAGCCACAACCTCAACAGAGAGTGAGCCATCGTATGGTGAACAATTGCATAAATTTATAAAAGACCGCCCACTGAAAGGCGGTCTTTTTTTGTGTGTGGTTTAGATGACAGTGAGGATTTCTACAATGACGGTGGTTTCTTCGTTTAGCTTGCTTTCAATAGACAGCGTACCGTTGTAAAGTTCTATGAGCCGTTTAGCAATCACCAGCCCCAATCCTGACCCTTGCTGTTCATAAAAGGCGCGGTCAAACTGCATGTATGCGCCAATCCGCTTGGTGTCCTCTATTTTAATGCCACGCCCCCGATTGGTAACGCGAATTTGATAGGTATCCGACACGATGCGCGTGCTAACCGTGATGGGCGTTTCATCAAACGCAAACTTGAAGGCATTATCAACCAGCTCGCTCACCACTTTCTCAAGGTCGTTTTGGCTAATGCGCGCCGAACAGTCGGCGTGTAAATCGAGATTCAAGTGGCTCATTTTCTCATACTTACGCGCTACCCGTTCGCAAACACTTTTTACCACTGTGTCAGGCGATTCAACTAGCGCAGTGCGATAGGTAGCCTGATTCGCTACATTAGAAGCGTGCATTTCTATTTGCGCGTATAGCAAATAGTTCTCTATAAGTTGGTGTAGCCGTTTCCCCCCCCGAATGATCGTCTCAGCAATATCACGAATTTTATCTGGGGTTACATCGTCGGCATCCATCAACAGCAATTCACCATAGCCCAAAATGCTCACCAACGGGGTACGAAGCTCATGAGGTAATGAGAATGTGAGTGTGCCTCGTAGTTCGTCCATCTGGCGGTTGGTGTACTGGTTCACATTAGAGAGCTTCGCCAATTGGATTTTAACGGCGTTCATCAGGTCTTTGTTGGTAAAGGGCTTGGTAATGTAGTCCTCTGCGCCCATTTCCATCCCAAAGCGAAAATCATCCCTGGTGGTGCGAGCCGTTAAAAAGATAACGGGAATAAGGGATGTTGCGGGGTTTGAGCGCAGCTCTACCAACACACGATGACCGTTCATTTCGGGCATATTGATGTCCGAAATAATCAGTTCAGGCAATTCTTGGAGAGCTATTTCTAGCCCTTCCGCGCCGTTAGATGCCCCTAAAGCATCATAACCTTCAAATCGTAACCACTCTAAGACTTCCTCGCGGATGCCCCTCTCGTCCTCAATGATGAGTATTTTTGCCATTTTATTCCTCCCGTCTATTAGTCTTCGGTATTTCAACCGTAAATGTCATACCGACACCTACGCCCCCCTCTGTTTTAATCATACCACCATGCAGTTCTATTGCACTTTTCGCAATACTAAGCCCCAGTCCTGTACCAGAAATTTGCCCGACATTGGTGGCGCGATGGAAAGGAACAAAGAGGTAGGGTAGTTCGTCTGGCGGAATACCTCTATGCCTTCATCTTTAACACTAAGCGTTACACTATCATTGCTATGATGCAGGCTTACATCAACGGATTTTTCTGCAGGAGAATACTTTAGGGCATTCGAGAGAAGGTTACTAATCACCTGTCGCATTAAACGCTCATCAAAGAGAAAGTCCACAGGGGGGTTATCACACATATAAAAAACGCGCCCCATGAACGCCCGTTGACTTTCAAAATCTTCTACGATTTCTTTGCACAACGCATTCATATCTTGAGAAGTGGGCTTAAATTCCACATGCCCTGTTTGCATATGAGACAGCTCTAGCGCATCTTCCATAATGCCTTTAAGGTGCATCACTTGTCGGCTAATTTTAGCCAGTCGCTCATTCACTTGTTGCTCTGTCATGCGGTCACGATACATCGCAATGGTTTCACTGGTGGTAAGAATAACTGCCAGAGGCGTGCGGAACTCATGAGAAGTCATTGAGACAAAACGGGACTTTAGTTCATTAAGTTCTCGTTCACGTTCTAGCGTTTTTTGCAGGTGAAGTTCGGCTTCTTTTTGAACTGATATATCCACAAGAAG
>DAOTTQ010000060.1:0-88823 GCA_034437555.1 Anaerolineae bacterium
GACTTGCGCTCTTATATTTCCACTGTCCGTAAACAGGGTCTCAATGTCCTTGATGCTATTCGTAATGCTTTACTTGGACAACCTTTTGTTCCCGCGTCCAACCTGCACTGAGTAGTTACAAAATGTCTACATTCGTTTGAATGTCGTCCACCACCAAAATCGTGACACTGCCTGTTCGCATGGTGTCACCTCTTTTTCATCCTAATCTTACTCTGATTGTGCAAATGCGCTATCATTTTGAGATGATTGTTCACAGAGCTAAATTTATAGAAAAGTGTGGTGAAACAATGCAAGGTGCGAAATGGTGGCAAACAGGTGTTGTATATCAAATTTACCCCCGTAGCTTTATGGATACCAATGGTGATGGTGTGGGGGACATTGCGGGTATCATCGAAAAACTAGATTATTTAGTGCAGTTGGGCGTAGATTGTATCTGGCTCAGCCCTTTTTATCCCTCGCCAATGAAGGATTTTGGCTACGATGTAGCCGACTATTGCGATGTAGACCCCCTCTTTGGTGACTTAGAAACGATGGGTAAGCTCATCCAAGAGGCACACCAAAAAGGGCTACGTATTATTATTGACTGGGTGCCAAATCATACTTCTGACCAACACGCATGGTTTATAGAGTCACGTTCTAGTAAAGATAATCCTAAGCGTGATTGGTACATCTGGAAGCCCGCCAAGCCCGATGGTAGCCTACCCAACAACTGGGGAAGCATGTTTGGAGGGGCGGCATGGCGGCTAGACCCCCAAACCAATGAATATCACTTTCATCAATTTGTACCCGAACAGCCCGACCTAAACTGGCGTAACCCCGAAGTAGAACATGCTATGCTAGATGTGCTACGCTTTTGGCTGTCACGGGGCGTTGATGGCTTTAGAATGGACGTGATAAACCTGATTATCAAACATCCAGATATGCCCGACCAACCGCTTGTGCCGAATGCCAAAGTGCGTGGTGAAGGTGATATTTACTCTACACAAGAACACCCCTATGACCAAGATTATGACGGCATTCACGATATGATGCTAAAAATAAGGGGTGTGCTTGATGAATTTGGGGATACTGTAGCGGTGGGTGAAATTTGGTTGCCCTTAGACCCTTGGAAACTATATTATGGCACGCCCGAAGCCCCCGAACTGCACTTGCCCTTTAACTTTCGGCTGATGGACACCGCGTGGACGGCTGAAGCAGTTCGTAAAGAGATTGAATTGCTAGAAACCACTGTTCCCCCTCATGGCTTTCCCAATTATGTGCTGAATAACCACGATAGAGCGCGTTTTGCCTCACGGGTTAGCACAAAACAAGCGCGTATTGCGGGCATGTTGCTTTTAACGCTTCGTGGCACACCTACGCTGTATATGGGCGAAGAACTGGGCATGGTGAACGGTGACATCAAGCCCGAACAGATGCAAGACCCGCAGGGCATTAATCTTGGTGTAGCCCATACCCGTGATGTGTGCAGAACCCCCTTTCAATGGGACGATAGCCCCTATGCAGGCTTTAGCAAGGTAGATACATGGTTGCCAGTAAACAGCGATTACAAAACGCGCAACGCCAAAGCACAGTTCAGTGACCCTCATTCGATGCTTTCGCTGTATCGTGCCATGCTGTCGTTGCGTAAAAGCACGCCAGCCCTTACTATGGGAGCTTATGAAAGTGTGCCTGCTCCTGAAGGCGTGTTTGCTTACTTACGCATCCACGAAAACACACGCTACCTGATGGTACTCAACTTTACGAGCAAACCCGTCTCGTTTGAATATGATGCAAAGGGCGAGATTGTGTGTGATACAGGGCTTAAGCGACTGGGCGAAAATTTCCCTAAAGTATTGGAATTATGGGGTGATGAAGGCGTTGTCATCCTTCTAAAATAAGCAATTAAAACAATGCAGAGGGGTCTTTTGTCCCTCTGCTAACCTATTAAAGAGACGATTTGCGAAAGGAAAAGATTTATGTGGTATCAAAACGCCGTGTTTTACGAACTCTATCTGCGTGCTTTTAGGGATGCCGATGGTAATGGTCACGGAGATTTTTTAGGTCTACGAAGCAAATTAGACTATCTTCAATGGCTAGGTGTCGATTGCATTTGGCTACTCCCTATTTACCCCTCCCCCCTTAAAGATGATGGCTATGATATTGCCAGTTTCTTTGGGATTCATTCCGATTTTGGCTTGATTGAAGACTTCCGTTTAACCGTAGAAGAAATTCATCGGCGCGGCATGCGTGTCATCGTCGATTTGGTAGTAAACCACACTTCCGACCAGCATCCATGGTTCAAAGAATCACGCTCTAGTAAAGATTCCCCTATGCGTGATTGGTATGTTTGGAGTGATACTGATGATGTTTACAATGAAACACGCATTATCTTTGTGGATTCAGAGCGTTCTAATTGGACGTATGACGAAGGAAGCGGACAGTATTATTGGCATCGTTTTTACAGTAGCCAGCCCGACCTGAACTATGATAACCCCAAAGTACAACAAGCCATGATTGATGTCATGAAGTTTTGGCTCGATTTAGGGGTGGATGGCTTTAGGGTGGATGCTGTGCCTTATTTGTTTGAGCGAGAAGGTACAAACTGCGAAAACCTAGATGAAACACACGAATACCTGCAACGTATGCGAGCCTTTGTGGATGCTCATTATCCTCATCATGTGCTATTGGGCGAAGCCAACCAGTGGCCCCAAGACGTTGTAAAATACTTTGGCACAAACAAAGCCCCCGAATTTAACATGAACTTTCATTTTCCCGTGATGCCGCGCCTCTATATGGCACTCGCCAAAGCCGATAACACCAGCATTATCGATATTCTGGCACAAACGCCCCCCATGCCACAAGGCACACAATGGGCAACCTTCTTACGCAATCATGATGAGCTAACGCTAGAAATGGTAACAGAAGAAGAACGCCAATTTATGTGGGAAACCTATGCCAGCGACCCCATTTACAGGTTGAATTTGGGGATTCGCCGTCGCCTCGCTCCCCTGATGGGCAATGACAAACGGAAGATTATGCTGATGCACTCTATGCTCTTTACCCTTCTCGGAACGCCCATGCTCTATTATGGCGATGAAATTGGCATGGGAGACGACATGGCACAGTTTGACCGCAACGGCGTAAGAACACCAATGCAGTGGACAGATGAGGAAAACGGCGGTTTTAGCTCTGCCCCCCGTGAATCTTTATATATTCCGCCCATTAGTGGGCCCGAATACGGCTATACCACTGTAAATGTTGCTAGCCAAATAGATGACCCCGAATCGCTTCTTACACAGGTAAGGAGCATGATTTTAATTTACAAGGGTTTACCTGTATTAACGTTTGGGGACTTGCAATGGTTGCCTAATGCACCTAAAGAAACGCTCTCTTTCATCCGTTCCACAGATACAGAAACCCTCTTGTGTCTGAATAATCTCTCCGACCAAGAGCAAGTAATAACATTGCCTGAAGGGGTATTTTACGGGGATGTGTTTACCACCGACAAAGACGAAACCATTAACGGCGAGATAACACTGCCCCCTTATGCCTATCGTTGGCTAAAGCAAGCCTAGCCAGAGGACTTATTGGATGACGCTGACGTTTGACGAGTTTCGCCCTCACCCCCTCATTCGCAATGCTCATTTGCAAACGCTGGGGGTGAACATCTACCCTTCCAAGCAAGGGGTGTTCTTTACACGCCACCGCCTAGAAACCCCTGACGATGACTTTTTAGACGTGGACGTGCCACAGGTCACTGGGGTTTCGCTTTCTGCTAATGCGCCTGTCGTTTTGGTGGTGCATGGGCTAGAGGGGGACAGTAGAGGGGCTTACATGCACGCTACATACCGCGCATTGGCGCATGTGGGCTTGCATAGCGTGGGGATGAATTTACGCTCTTGTAGTGGCGAAATGAACCGCACCGCGCGGTTATATCACATGGGGGCAACCGAAGATGTGGCGTTTGTGCTGGAATGGATATCCCAAACCTACCCTAACCGCCCTTTGGGTATTGTGGGCTATAGTTTAGGTGGCAACCTAACGCTAAAGTATTTAGGGGAACGAACACCCATCGTAAAAGCGGGTGCGTCTGTTTCACCGCCCTTTTCGCTAGTGGGCGAACAAGCCTTATCTTATTATCCTAACCGCTTGTACGCGCTGTATTTGCTTCGCAAATTGCGTAATAAAGCGCGCATTAAAGCCGATGTCATCCGCCAACACGGGGGCAACCCCGAACTGGCTATGTCGGCGCAAACACTACGCGTGTTTGATGATGCTGTTACTGCCCCCTTACACGGCTTTATGGATAGCCAAGACTACTATCAAAAGTGTGCTTCTGGGCAATTTTTGCCTACTATTAACACGCCCACGCTCATCATTCGCGCCCAAGATGACCCCTTTTTTAACGCGGATATTCCCTTTGATGTGATAAAGAAAAACCCCATGCTTACGGGATTATTCCCAAAGCATGGGGGGCATGTCGGATTTATTGGGGATGATTGGCGCGTGGGCAAGCATACAGACTGGGCGCAAGCCCAAGTAGCACGCTTTTTGCAGTCGCACTTGCTTGGCTAAAACGCTATTCTTTTTTGTAGGGAACGCCTATTGCTTTAGGAGCAACGGCTTTTCCTACAAGCCCCGCCACAACAATCATGGTTAGTACATACGGCACCATCTGTAAGAATTGATACGGCACAGGCACGCCAATTACTTGGAAGCGGTCACCGAGCATGTCCGAGAAGCCAAACAACAATGCCCCCCCAAATGCTCCCAAAGGTGTCCACTTGCCAAAAATCATGGCTGCCAACGCAATAAACCCGCGCCCATTTGTCATCCCATCACTAAAGCTACCCGTTTGCTCTAATGAGAACCACGCCCCTGCCAAACCCGCAATCAAACCGCCGATAAAGACGTTTATCCAGCGCACACGATTAACGCGAATCCCCAAGGTGTCGGCAGCACTTGGCTTTTCGCCAACAGCGCGTGTTCTTAAGCCCCATTGGGTATAGAACAACATCACATGCGTGCCAATGATGATGGCAAACATCAAGAAGAAAATGGGCTGATTGACAAAGAATGCCTCGCCCACGATGGGAATATCTTTAAGAATAGGAATAGAAAGCGTGGGAAGGCGGTCAATGCCTGCTTGGGTGCTTGCCAAGTATTCACGGCGGACAAAACTGGTAACACCCAGCGCAAGGATGTTAATCACTGTGCCACTGATGATTTGGTCGATGCCAAACGTAATGGACAGCCACGCGTGAAGCAACGCTACTAAACCCGCCGAAAGAACGGCAATGCCCACAGCAAACACCTGAATTTGCCAAAATTGCTCTGTCGGAACGCTGGTACGCAGGTAATACATCACCGTAAAGCCAAAGCACGCGCCCACTAGCATCATGCCTTCAATGGCGATATTGACCACACCAGAGCGTTCACACCAAATGCCCGCCATTGCGCCAATGGCAATGGGTGTGGCAAGACGCAGGCTAATGACCAAAAATGCCACTAAATTAGCGCGGTTGCCCGAATGGGTGATGATAATCAGTGTGGGAATAAGCAGTAAACCGCCGAGGGTGAGCGCGGTATTGGTTAGGCGTGTTTGCCCTTCCCTATCCAATGCTCCTAAAACCCCTGACGCAATAAGAATTATCCCTGCAAAAATGGCATAGGCTTGTGTAGGAACAGGAATTTCTGGCACATTCGCCACTCCATCAGGGGCAAACGTAATGAGCGAAACAGACATTTCGTTAAAAGAAGGCGCACTAAACAGCAACAGCATTACGCCAACCGAAGCCAGCGCAATGCCAATAATGCGTTTGCGCGTTAGTTGAAACCCCTTTTTCTGTGGGGCAGTGGCAACACTAAGGTTCATCATTGGCGTTTACCCCTTAATAAACACAAGTTTTTCATCACCACTAGGTTCTGAAATGCGGTAAATGAAACGGATAATTTGGTCTGCTGCCACAAACATGATGATGAGCGCTTGCACGATACGCACAAGGTCAATCGAGATGTCAGCGCGAATTTGCATTAAGCCCGCAGCACTTAGCAAGCCACCCCATAAAAAGCCCGACCAGAAGATATTGCGCGGGTTAGAACGTGCCAAGAGTGCCACAGAAATGGAGTCAAAACCAAAGCCAAAGAAGAGATTTGGCACCATGGCAAACTCTTTACCGGCAATTTCAACTGCGCCTGCCAGCCCTGCTAAACCCCCTGCCAACGCCAGTGCCAGTACCACATTAAGCGCGACGTTCATGCCCGAGTAGCGTGCTGCGTTTTGGTTGATGCCCACTGTCCTAAGCTCAAAGCCTGCCGTGGTGCGCATCAAGAACCAGTCGGTTGCCACAATGGCAATCACCATGACAATAAACCCAATATGAAGGGTTTGACGCACATCAATGATGTGTAAGAAGGTACCCACAATAACTGTAGCCACCCCTAAAATGATGGGACGGCGTAGCGTTTTTGCGTTAATGTTGGCGCGGTCACCCCATAGCATAAAGCCCACGACAAACACGCCTGCCAGTAAAAATGCCCAGATGGGCAGGTCGGCAAAAGCGGGCAATTGTGCCGCTTCGCTAATGGGCGGCGTTTTAGGAACGCTGGCATTAACATCTCTCATGATGGGCGGGTCTGCTTTAATGAGCCAGTCGATAAGACGTAGCGCGATGAAGTTCATCATAATGGTGGTGACAACTTCATTCGCTCCAGCATACGCTTTTAGTAAACCCGGTATCGCCCCCCAAAACAGCCCTCCCAAAATGCCCGCCAGCAGAATAAGCAAAATGTGAAGCCCACCCGGTATCCCCGTGAGTGAGAAACCGATCCACGTGGCGATGATTGCGCCAAAGTGCAACTGCCCCTCTGCCCCAATGTTAAACACGCCTGCCTTAAAGCTAAGAGCAACTGCCAAACCCGTGATGATGTAGGGAATAGACTTGATGATGGTTGTTGCCAATTGGTCGGGGAGAAAGAGCAACGCATTTCCGCCCAAGCGCACATACAAAATAGGCAAATTTTGCGAATCATAAAGCAAGCCAATCGGCTCGCTTGCCATACCGTCGCCCACCAAAATGGTGCCACCCGGACGGCGTATGATAATATCGCGGTCATCCACAAGGTCTACTTCGGTAGCGATGGCATCATTCACACTTTCAGACGTAAGCAAGTTTGCATCGTAAAGATTGCCCAATAAGCGCAATTGCTCGCCTAGTGTGTTGGGGTCTGTTACGCCATTTTCATCTAGCCCGTTAAGGGTTTCTATGGTTTCAATCACGCGGTCAGTGCTAAGGTCGGGGTTGGTTGCAATTTCTTCTAGTACAGAAGCCTCTGAACTTCCTAGCCCAATCTCTAGCTCATCCAGCCGTGCCAATGCTCGTACATAGTCTTGCGTTAGGTTTAGAGTGTAAATGTTAATCACGCTTAGGCTACGGATGGTTTGCCTAAGCGTTTCTTCATCCATCGTGCCAATAGCATCCCAAATCGCTGCGGCTTGTTGGCGTTCTTCTGGAGTTAGCGTTGTTTTGCCTTCGGTGATGCTCGCAAGGTTGCGAATGTCCACACGGGTTAAATCTGCTTGCTCACTCCCTGCTAGGGTTTCGCCTGCATCACGTAGGCGTTCTGCGCCAATTTCACGCATCCTTCCCATGCTTGTACCAATGAGCGTTACTTCTTCATTAGTAAGGCTAGGATAGCGCGATAGCACTTCTTCATATACGCGAATACGGTCTGCGCCCGCGGTTGCCACGCGCTCTATTGGACGAGCTTGGCGTGTAAACCCACTGCGATTGATTTCGATATTTTGGGCGTAATCACGCACCACATTAAAATCATCGGGGCTAACAAGGTCATTAATGACTAACCCTACTGTACCTTCAATGAGCGCACTATACGCCACGCCCGAAACTTGTAACCCCTTGTCTACGCTACCGGCGGTAAGCATGATGAGGGGTATACCGAATAAAAATGCCGTAATCACTGCCAGAATAGGCACTAGCCCACTAGAAAATTGTGACCATCTTTGTGACAGGCGCACTAAAAACGGCGGTATCGTTCTTGTCTCGTTTGTCATAAATAAACTCTCGTTCTAGTCTTTTTGCCCTGCCATCCGCAAGCCTATGGTGTTTCTGTTGGCTTTTTCGATGGGTAGCACGTCAATAAGATGCCCGTCAAACATGACCGCTACGCGGTCGGATAGGCTTAAAATTTCATCTAATTCAGAAGATACAACAATAACGGCAGTGCCTTCGTCGCGCATGCGGATCAATTGCTTGTGAATAAATTCAATTGACCCTACATCCAGCCCGCGCGTGGGTTGGCTGGCAATAAGCAGTTTTACGGGGCGAGACAATTCACGGGCAACAATAACTTTTTGCTGATTACCGCCCGAAAGCCCACGAATGGCATTGTTAATGATAGGGGGGCGCACATCATATTGTTTTACAAGGGCTTCGGCGTTCTGGGCAATGGTTTCTTCATCAATGATGTAGTTGTGTGCGAATGGGGCTTGGTAATATGTATTCAGCACCATGTTTTGCATCACCGTAAACGCCCCTACCATGCCCACTTTTTGGCGGTCTTCTGGCACATGCGCCACCCCTAGCTCTGTGATGTAGCGTGGCGTCGAACGGCTAATATCCTGCCCTAGTAAGTGTAGCTTACCGCTTATGATTGCCCGTAATCCTGTTAGGGCTTCTACAAGCTCGGTTTGCCCGTTGCCTTGCACGCCCGCCACCCCCACAATTTCACCTGCAAATATCTCTAGTGAAATGCCTTTAACCGCAGGGATGTCGCGTTCATTGTTTACTACAAGGTCTTGGATAGATAAGACAACCTCTTGGGGATGTGCGGGCTTCTTTTCTACTTCTAGTAACACATCGCGCCCCACCATCAGCGAAGCTAATGATTGTGTGGTGGACTGCTTGGGGTCGGCTTCGCCTGCTACCTTACCGCGCCTTAGCACCACCACATGGTCACAAATTTCAATAATCTCTTTTAGCTTGTGGCTAATAAAGATAATACTCACGCCTCGCTCGATGAGGGTACGCATGACTTTGAACAAGCCTTCTATTTCTTGGGGGGTAAGCACTGCGGTGGGTTCGTCCAAAATGAGGATGTCGGCGTTACGATAAAGGGCTTTGATAATTTCTACGCGTTGTTGCGCCCCCACAGGCAAATTTTGCACAAGGGCATCGGGGTCTACATCCAGCCCGTACTCGCGCGAAATTTTCAAAATGCGGTCACTGGCAATATTGCGTTGCAAAAAACCGCCAACTTGGCTTTCGTTCCCCAGCATCACATTTTCTGTAACCGTAAGGACATCTACCAGTTGAAAGTGTTGGTGTACCATGCCGATACCATTACGGATAGCATCGCTGGGTTCGTGAATTTTGATAGGCTTGCCCTTGACTAAAATTTCGCCTTCGTCAGGCTGATACAAGCCGTAAATCATGTTCATCAGGGTACTTTTGCCCGCGCCATTTTCACCTAGTAACCCTAGCACCTTGCCTTCGTACAACAATAAATTGATGTCGTCATTAGCTGTTACGCCGGGAAACCGTTTTGTAATGCCGCGCACCTCTAAAACAGGAATGTGTTCCGTCATCGCAATAATCCTAATTTGGCAAGATATAGAATAGAATTATAGCGTAAATTGGGGGTTTTAGCCTTGTGGAAAAAGAGATTTCGTGCCCCCTTCCTGCACAAGAAGCTGGTGTTTTCGCTCTATGCCCCACCGATAGCCCGTGAGTGTGCCATCCTGCCCTATCACACGGTGGCAGGGAATGAGTACCCCAATTTTATTGGTGGCAATAGCGCGTGCAACTGCCCTAGTGGCGGTGGGTTGCCCTATCATTTGCGCCACTTGCCCATAAGTGCGCGTTTCTCCTTGTGGAATCGTGCGTAAAATGCCCCACACCCGCGCCTGAAACGCTGTGCCTTGTATATCCAGTGGCAAACATTCTAGGATTTTATGGGCGGTTTTGTCTTCAATGTGTTCTAACAGCAAGCTTGCCCAAAGTTGTAGGTTTTCGTCTTCGTCATCACGCTGTAGTATCGCTTTAGAGAATTCATGGCTTAATCCCTCTTCTAAAACGGCATCATCGTCTGCAAAGTTGACGGCGCAAATGCCCTTGTCTGTTCGTGCCATTAGCATCTTACCCAGTGCCATTTTGGTAATGGCATACACAATCACCACACCCTTTGCCCCATTTTTATAGGTTGCAGGTGTCATGCCTAGCGTTTCATTGGCTTGCTCATACAGCCTGCTAGTAGACCCAAAACCCACTTCATAAAGGGCGTGTGTAACTTCTTGCCCGTGATGAAGCTGTGTTTTTAGGCGTTCTTTGCGGTTTTGCTCGGCATATTGGCGCGGCGAGATGCCCATGATGCGCTTAAAGAGGCGTTGCAAATACTGGGGGCTGAGGTGAACCTCTGCGCCTAGTTCATCTAAAGTGGGGATGCTTTCGTGTTGTTCGATGTAATCACAAACGCGCTTTACAACGCGGGCTTCTGGGCTTTGCATATCAGAATAGCCTTTCCTCATTTTTTATTCCTCTATGATAAGAGGATTTAGGAGGTGAGGCTATCCGTTTATTGACATGCTAACTAGCAGGCGTAGTGCTGGGATGAAGCAAGCTGTTGAGGTCTTCTGCAATGAGGGTGTAATCTATGCCATAGCTATAGCCTCTAACGAGCTTGCCTTCTGGATTCAGTAAAAAGAGTGTGGCGGTATGGTCTACGGTATAGTTGTCTCGTAAGCCCCCATAGTTGTTAATAACATACGTTCCGCCGTAGGGCTTGATGAACGCATCGACAGCGCTTGTGTTGCCCGTTAGCCCAATAAACTCGCTATCAAACATGCCAATGTATTGTTTTAATCTTTCGGGGGTGTCGCGGTTGCCATCTACGCTCACGAAAACGAAGCTCACTTCGCTTTCGTCCTCGCCCAATAATTTCTTGATTTGCTTATAGTTCGCTAGATTGAGGGGGCAAACATCGGGGCAATGCGTGTAACCGATTGAAATGAGAACATAATCACCTGCCAAATCTACAACGCTAATGGGCGTGCCATCTTGACTGGTTAATGGTGTGTGTTCTAGTGTTTTGGGGGCGGTATAGCGTGTAATCCCGAACTCATCCGTTACAGATTCGGGGGTACAAGCTCCTAATGTCATTGCCAAAATGCCTAAAAAATAAGCCAAATAACGCCCCATGAAAATACTCCTCATATCACAAATGCCATCTAAAGTAGCCTATATTGTTTCATACTTGGGGGGGTGTGGGTTAATGATCATCATCACGCTTGTAAAAGACGAACATCACGCTTTCTCAAAAACCGACCAAATGTTCGAACAAGCGTTCGTATTCTACCCTCTCTTAGCCCTATACTATATTTACATGTTGCACCCCGTTAAACAGCACATCACAATCGCATAGAATAAAAAACGCCCGCCTATGTGCTAATAGACGGGCGTTTTTGCGTTTAGAAGTCTGTTTTATGGGGCGTTGCCATTGTCTACCGTATCACCTGCGCCGTCGTTAATAGTGTTTGTGCCTGCATCCCCTTGATTGCCATCATTACCGCCAAAGGCTGTATCGGCATCGCTGTCATCGTCTACGGTAATTTCATCGTCACCTGCCCCGCCCCCTGTGGTAAGGGTTGCGCCTGTGTTGTCATTACCGCCATAAACTGTATCGTTGCCTGTGCCACCTGTGATAATGTCGTTGCCATCGTTGCCATCTGCGTCAATGTTTGCACCACCATTGTTGTTACCACCGTAAATGGTATCGTTGCCTGCCCCACCGTTGATAATGTCCTCGCCATCCTCGCTCACGATGCCTGTCGTATTATCACATCCGCCGTAAATTTCATCGTCGCCGTCGTCGCCGTTAAGGGTATCGTTGTCTTGGCAACCATAAAGCGTGTCATTGTCATCACCACCGTTGATAAGGTCATCGCCTTCGCTACCGTCGATAAAGTCGTCGCCTTCATCACCGTTAAGGGCATCGTCGTCATCTTCGCCATCAATGGTGTCGTTACCTGCACCGCCGTTGACAGTATCATCGCCCGCCCCAGCATTAACGGTATCGTTGCCACCACCCGCATTGATGGTGTCATCGTCGTCTGTGCCAAAAATGACATCATCGTTTTCTGTGGCAGTTATCGTGTTGATGGCGTTTATTAGTTTGATGAAGAACGTCCCTAAACCAAATACATCCTGAGATGCACTAGACCCCATATCGAGTGTAATGCCATTTGTGCCTGTTACTCCGCTAAAATCGAGCGTGTCGTTTGCGCCGCTGGCGGTTTCGATTTCTACTGTAATGGGTGTGGCAAGTGTGGCATTGGCGTTTGTGCTAATGTCCCCCAAGAAGGCAAAGAGATTTGTACTAATGCCGTTAGTGGTATTGAAGGTGATGCTGGAACCCATGTTGGACAGGTCGATAAAGAACTCGTGGTCGCCGTCATTGGCAGTTATTTCTTCAAAACCGATGAGCGTATCTGTTTGTATGCCAGCAAGCACCATCACATTTGCGCCAATGTTTACGTCTAGGCTTCCTAGTGAGGCATCATACTCAATGCTATCTATGCCTGTTCCGCCGTCAAATGTGTTTGATTGATTGTTCGCATCGATAAAAAAGGTGTCATCGCCGCCACCAGAATTAACATTCACCAACCCTGTATCGTCTACTACGGTAAATGTGTCGTTTCCACCCCCTGTAAACGCGTTTTCTGTGTTTAAGAAGGTGTCGGTTTGTCCGCCACTTTCTAAAGTAATGGTGGTGTTATCAATGGTTACATCAAACGTATTAGAGAGCGCAGAGGTGTTTACAGCGTCATTACCTGCGCCCATCTCATAGGTGAAATCAGTGCTATCCCATGAGATTAGGTTAATGCGGTCTGCTCCTGCACCTGTATCTATTGTGCCATAAGGGGCGGTACTGCCAATATTGAGAAGGTCACTAAATGCGCTAGTGAAGATGTTCTCAAAGCTGTTGAATGTGTCGGTAAATGCCCCCGCAAGTGCGTTAAGCGTTGTTCCGTTAATTGTCCATGTTGCCATCAAATTATGATAAAGGCTATCCACGCCAGCATCACCGTTATAGGTGGTGTTGTCACTGTTCGCATTGACAATGAGAGTGTCATTACCACCATTGAGGTTTATCGTAGACCATCCACCATCGCCTGTTACTGTAACGGTGTCACTGCCAATACCAAGCGTTAAAACTTCAAATCCACTAATGGTATCCGTCGTGACCCCATTGGTCAGTGTGGTATTTAAGTTGCCGTTTCGCATATTAACCGTAAGATTAGCCGCGCTAGACCCATAGTTCATAGCATCTATGCCACCTTGCCCCCTAAAAACATTGGCAACCGTGTCAAACACTTGGTTAAAGAGGTCATTGCCTGCTGTTCCAACGAGCTGCTCTATGGAAATAAGATTATTGTTAAGCGCCGTCCCCGTGACCGTACCATTGCCATTATTTAGCGTTACGGTGATTGCATCACCAAAACCGTTGTAAGAAGCGTTATCGATCCCATTACCACCCAAAAGCGACATACTGTTTCCTACAGCAATGTTAAAAATATCATTGCCCCCACCGCTTTCTAAAAATTCACCCCCACCCCTACTGATGTTGAAAGTGTCTGCCCCTAGCCCTGTGGTAATTTGGAAGATGTTGATGAGGGTGTCTACCATGCTGCCCGCGGTTACGGTGTCGCTAGAGATTGTTAAGTCAACAACTAAATTTTCAGAACCTGTACTGTTATACAGCACTGTGTCACTGTCACTGCCCCCATTGATAGTGTCATTACCGTTAAAACTCACATTGTCCTCAATGAAGAGGTCATTACCTGCTGCTCCGTTTAAGATGTCATCGCCAAAATTGCCCGTAATGGTGTCATCAAGGGGCGTGCCTGTAATCGTATCGTTGCCAAAACCGCCCAATATGTTAGTGATGTAACTTAGCAAGCCAATTGTCACATTGTTATAGATGTTCTGCATATTCGTAGGCGGAGGAGAATGATAGCCCACTGCATCAGGTGTACTAGAAAGCAAAGAGGCATTGATGGTGACATTCGAAAACACTGTATCAAAGTTTAGGGTGTCGTTGCCCCCTAAACCATTTAAGAAGTAAATAAGGGTGTGTGGGGTACTAGAGAAGTTGAAGCGGTCTGTGCCATTGCTGACACCACTGAACGCGTTGCCCGTGATGCCTTCTATGTTGATGAGTTGGTCTGTACCAAGGCTGATGCCACCGCCCCCAGTAACCGTTGTTGTTAGCCCGATGTTGTATATGATGAATTGCCCTGCGCCGAGTGTGACATCTTGATAGCTCACCACATCATAATCGGAGTAGAAGGGGTTTGTGGGGAAAATAAAGTTAAACGGTGGAATAAAAACAGGAGTAATGGCTTCGAACCCATTAAAAATTTCGTTGCTTGGGCAGGTTGCAAGCTGTGTTGCCCCTGTGCCAAGTAAATCGGGGTTGGTTGTGCCGTTCACAAAGTTATTTTGCCCTGCCGATAGGCAATTGGCGTTAAGCACATTGGCGATTTTGATGTAAAGGTTAGCTCCAATTTGCTGCCATTGGCTTGTAAGGCTTTGGTTGATGGGTGCGTTGATAATGTCAGTGACGTTATTTTGAATGAGAATGTAGCCCTCACCCAGAATGTTGCCGTCAATGTCTGTTTCAAAGTTGTATGTGTCCACGAATAATGGAAACCCTGAAACAAGCGTTAAAAATTGGCTTGGGTTGCCTGTGCTAACAATACCGCATAAAGAAGGCGGGCAAATACCATTTTCGATGAGCCAAGTATCGGATAAATCAGAACCTCCGAACACTTCAAAGTTATTGAGTGTGTCTACAAACCCGCTGACTGTGCCTTCTGCGCTGGCAGTAACGCCATCAATGACAAAGTTCATAGACTCGGCAATGTCTTTGTAGACGATATTATCTCGCCCACCTTCGCCATCAATCACATCATTGCCTAAAGAGCCAAACACCGTGTCGTTGCCGTTTTGGGCATAGACTTCGTCATTGTTATCGCCTGTGGTAATGATGTCTTGGCAATTGGTTGTTACATAGCCTTCAAAGTTGCTAAAGCTATCTGCCCCTTCGCCTGCGGTTGTGCCATTAAGTATGTTGAGGTTGACCCCTGTTGAGGTGACGTTGGCGCAGTTAAACAGCTCATAGCTTAGGTAATCATAGCCCGCGCCACCGTCCATGATGTCGTTGCCTGCTAAACCGACAATGGTATTATCCGCGTCGTTGCCCACTAAAGTATCGTTGCCCATAGACCCTACTAGCACTTCAAACCCTGAAACGGTGTCTATAGAACCACTGCCCTTAACCACTATGCCTGTTAGCAAGTTTGCGTTAATGCCCGCCAACATCGGTGGCAATCCTCGATACGTTAGAACATCAAAATCTGCGCCCCCATTCAGCGTGTCATTACCGCCAGAGCCTTCGATTTGGTCATCCCCGTTTTCTAAAAATATGCCATCGTTGCCTGCGGAGCCGATGATGAAGTCGTTGAGAATTGTGCCGATAAGAAACGCTGGGGGTGCAAGCCGATGAGATAGCACTAAGTCTGGCGTAACTTGTTGGGGGGTAAGAGCCAGCCCTAGATTGTAGATGATGCCATAAAGCGTGAGGTTGCTAAAGTCAAAACGGTCTTCACCATTGCTATCGGTGAAAGTGACGATGCCACTTGCCCCATCACTAAAGTTAATAATGTCGTTGTCAGACCCCAGCACGGGTGTGTTCGACCCCAAAATATTCGTAATTTGGTCGGTGTCGATGATGACAAAGTCATCTCCTTCGCCCATAATAATGGTGTTTGTGCCACCCCCAGCTTCAAAACTGTCGTTGCCGTCACCCCCATTAAGGATGTTGTTCTCGCTATTGCCCACAAGAAAATCATTACCCGACCCCGTAACGATATTTTCTATGCTTAACAAGGTGTCTACAAAAGAGCCAAACGCATTGGTATAGGATACCATTGTGCCTGTGGGGGTATAAGTGTTGGTTAGGTCAACGCCAATGCCCCCTGTGTCGGAGGCGTAGTTAATCGTGTCGCTTCCGTCGCCACCCTGTACGATGTCATTACCATTGCCCGTAATAAATACGTCGTTACCTTCATCACCAATCAATAAGTCATTGCCCTCTTGACCATCTAAAAAGTCATCACCGGGACCCCCGCGTAAGACATCGTCGCCACTAGAGCCTGTGAGGGTGTCGTCACATTCTGTCCCTGCCAAAACGCCGGGTGCTGTCAGAGTTACGTTAATACCTGCACCATTATCACAAGGAAGCACTTCAGGTAATTCGTCTTCAAAAAGATCTTCATCTTCTTCATTAGGAACAGGAATGGCATCTGTTTCGCGCCCAAAACTACTAGACGTATTCACACACTCGGCGCGGTTTACAAAGTCACTACATTCGTCACGGTCAAGCAAGCGAATAGGGTCACTACCCGCCCCCACCGTGAAGTAATAATCAAAATAGAAAAAGTTGCTAATGTTGATAAACGAATAGCTGATGTCACGGGTTGTTTCGGTGGTTTCTTCTGGTGTGGGGCGCACATGCACAAAGTAAACAGCTTGCCCATCTTGGTTGTACCAAAGAAATGCATCCGAAGCAGTAAAACGTTCTTCTGGGGTCGGTATTTCGCTTAATGTACCCCGTGAGGCAAAAACTTGGGGCTTTACCCGTGAGAATGGCACGTCCAGCACTTCGACTAAAACACGCAAACCCTCTTCATCATCACGCCCCGCCACCATAAAAGCACGGTTAGGCAATAAGGGATTCATATCATCTAAAAACGTTAAATCTTGGTCAAGCGGTTCGCCCTCAAACAACATCACACGCACCAAACCCCCCTCACCGCCTACGCGCTCCACTTCAAAGAAAAGCAGCCCATTTTCACGAGCGCGATACTCTAAAGAAGCTACAAAAGGTTGAGATGCGTTTATAGTGCTATTTGCGATTGTTGTGCCATTGGCATTGTATAGGCGAATGATGGGTTGTGTGCGTTCATCTAAGCCATAAGCCACCATTGTGACAACCTCGTTAGGGAGGGGCGCAAACGCATAACGCTTAAACGTACTGTCAATCAATCGTGCGTCATCAGATTCAAAGTAATAGAGGTAAGTTACATCATCAGGCAAAACTTGGGCTTGCGTGGGTATTGCGATGAATGCGCCTAAAAATATGAACAAAAACATATGCCACCCACGTAAAAGATGGACACAGTGCCTTAGCCGAAAAACGTCATGTTGAGGTGACATAGAATTGACCTGCTAGACCGTTTATTTAGATTCTTATGATAACCTAAATTTCATTAATTGCGGTGTACTTGTGCGGTAATTTTTACATATTTTTGTAAATCACGCCTTCCTGACCCTCAAAAACAAAGAGGCAAGCCATTTGGCTTACCTCTTTGTTGAATTGACGCTATTTTTTTGTTGATGGGGCGTTATTTTACGGGTTGGTTCAGGCGTTCACGAATTTTGAGCAAGCCACGCAAGAAGTCCTCTTCAATCCCCACTTCGCCAAAAGGCACTTGATGGGTGGGGGTCAGGAAGGGTGTCTTTAATCCCCCTTCGCTGATGATGGCGTTGTAGGTGTTCACGAAGCCATTGTATTGAATGGCAACGGTGTTCAAATAGTCATCGCCGTACAGCTTCCACATTTCACCCGCAGCTTGGATACTTTCTGCCCAATGAAGCAGTGTGCCTGTTTTGTACTTGTACTCGGTTTCACTGGCAAGCCCCGTGTCATCCATTTCTTGAAGCAAGGTTTTAAGACCGTCAATGATGGTTTCGGCAGAAACAGCCAACGGCACACCCAATTGCTTCCAATAGTCTACATAGCTATAGAAATCAGGGCGGCGAATGTCGGCAGGTTTAGCGTTAATTTGGTCACCATTGAGGGCAGCAAACAAATTCTCACGCAAGAAAGCAAGGCGTTCTTCCATGTTTTCGCTGCGGCTTGCGGCAACGTAGTCATCAATTTGCTTGGCGGTCATGAGGGTGTTAATGGTGTAGTGACCATCAAATACGGGCAACACAAATGAATCGAAGGCATTTTGCCCAATTGCCGATTCTTTCAAGAAGCCCTTAGAGCCTGCTACCAACAGATTTTGTGACATAATTTCGTTCATGCGAAGCAAGTTAAACGACTTTAGAATAGTGCCGTGGAATTGCAAGAAGCTACTATCGCTAAGAGCCAACGCCCGATAGTACATAAACTCATGGAACGCAGTGCCCAGGATAAGCTGATACATTTGGCGGAACACATTGCTAAAGCGAATGGGTTCATTGCCAAAAATGTGTTTGGTGGATAAGTGTTCAAGGCTCGCATCCATCGCCTTCTTCATCATGCGCACGCCCACATAAGTACAAACGTACTTGCTAGGCATTGCCATTCTTTGAAGAATCGTTAGCCCATGCCCTATCTTGCCGATAACTTGTCCGGGCCCATCAATTTCAAACTTGGTCAGTACCATGTTACGCAAAATGTGGGTGTCTAGGCGTTCCCAGTTTTTACAGCTGCTACGTGGCACAGCAAACAAGGTTAAAGAACGGGGCCCATTTTGCTTGGGGTCAATTTTAGCCACCACAAGATGATAATCGGCGTGGTACGAGTTGTTGATGAGCCACTTACGCCCCTTCACATGATACATTTTACCTGTGGGGTCGCTTTCGTCCTTTGTGGCAGTCGTAACATTGCTAAGCAAGTCGCTACCAGCATGTTCTTCTGTCCAACCAAGTGTCCACAAGTAGTCTTTTGCCCATTTAGCAACTTCAAATTCTTCGGCGGCTACGATGATGGAATAAGCCAACATGCTCGCGCCACCCGTCACCATGAAGCTATTTTCGTCCTCAAAGCCTTTTGAGCCGACTTCAAGCATCTTGAGAACGTTGAATTCAGGGTATAGGTGGTCGTAGCTTTCACGCAATACTTCACGGGCGTAATCGTAGTCTACGATATCGCCAAATTCGGGGTCTTTTATGAATTGAACCATGTTTTAGAAACCTCTACTAAACGCTACAAAGTGAAAAATTTGTCGGGCAGTGTTGCCCACTTAAAAACATCGCTTTTGCTGTGACGATGAGCGATTATGGTTTGAAAGGGTGTTATACGAGAAATGTAAACGCTTGTGCCTTATGACACAATAACCCACTAAATCCAATAACGTTACACAGAACACCACAATTAAGGGATAATCAGGGCATAAAGGCGTTCCGAAGCGATACGGTGTGCCTCAATACTGGGGTGTGCATCAAAGATATTTGCGGTAATTTGCGATACGGGCAACCCTTCTAATGCTTCTGCCATATTGAGCGTTGGGATGCCCTTTTCTTCAAAATAGGCAAGCACAGGCGCAATGAGTGGCAAAGAACCTTCACGATCCGCTAAATTGTGCCACACAATCACGTATAGTTGTACGTCATTGGCTTCTGTCCACGCTATCAGCACGTCAAGTTCTTCTGTTTCGTAAATGCGCCATGCTTCTGTATTGGCGTAGGCTTCGCGGATGTAATCGCTATAGCGCGTGCCAGCGTTGATGGAAAAGTAATGATACACACGATAATACCAAAAATTGGCAATGTAAAAATTGTCTATCCACCACGAAAGCCCCTCAGGTGGGGTTTGGCGCACGCCCTCAAACGCAGGTAACACACGCTTTGCCGCCCCTTCTATCAGGTCGTTGATGTAGTGTGAAACCACCAAAACATCGGGCTTAACGGGATACTTCATCACGTCTGCAAGCGCAGTTCCAATGCCAATGCCGGGTACTGCCACTATATTGACTGCATAATCCTCTCCCATCAACGCGCCAAGCTGGTGCGGAAAAGTGTCGTCAATATCGTTTACACCATAGCCCGCCACAAAAGAATCGCCCATGACGATGATTTTTTGGCGTGTGGGGTCTGTGTTGGGTGGATAATCTCTAAACCCTAGTTCGTTCACGGGTTGCCAATATAGGCGATTCCAATTTTGGTGCATCTTGCTAAGGGCGAAGTTATCCGACATCACCACCCAATAGCGCAAGCCTAGCTCTACGGCTATTATTGCCAATACCAGCGTAGCCAGCGTAATAAAGGGGTTTATCCACCACCCTAACAAGGGCTTGATACTATCGCGGTTTAGCCCATGCCCAAAGTACGCCGCCACAATTGCCAGCCCTGCCCCCAAGAATACGCCTTCACTCAGTGTAAAATTAATGCCTACGGCGGGCTGATACAGCACCAACCACGCGCCTATCACAAAGACCAACGCAATTAACCACGCCATCCAAAACAAAAGTGGCACACGCCAAAGACCACGCACGGGTGCAAAGACAATGCGTTCTAGCATTGAAAACAAAACAACCATCGTATGCCCTTACTCAAACGTTGTGGGGACGGTCTGTGCGCTATTCACCAGCTCATTGGCGGCTTTGGTATACGGAATTAAACGTGCCAAACTGCCTTTTGCCAGCTTTAGCTTGCCCCGCATAATGCCCATCAGCGGCTGTAAATTGCCCCCAAGTACCTCTTGCCATGTGGCAATGTCGGCTTCAATGACAAAACTGGCTTTTTCGTGGGCAATGCTAGGGCTAACGCTGGTTGCCCCCAAGCACTCACCCTTTAGCAGGTCTATCAAGACGGCAATGCCCCCGTTTTCGTGGGTAAGTACCAAAGCAACCGCCCCTTCTTGCCACTTTTCAGAAGATGCACGATAGGCGTTATTTTGATTGACAGCAGTTTTATAGGCTTCTGCCCACTCGGATGAAAAAACGTTCATGCCTTTGTCCTTTGGCTAGGTATCTTAAACCGAATCTTTTCAGATTGCCCCCATTCGGCTAGGGTTAGGAGGTATTTTTTGATTATAAACACAGAAAGACGGCTTGCTAAGTGATGAATTGGTTATTCTTGCGCCACCCAATCACCATTTTTATCGCGCTTATTATGCTAACACTGTTGGCTTGGTCGCCTTTTACTAAAGGCACAATGCTACTTACAGACGATGGCAACCTGCATCTTTATAGAACAATTGTTCTTAATCACTCCTTAGAATATGACGGTAGAGTTTACCCACGCTATACCTCTGGGCTGGCGTATGGCTATGGTGCGCCCCTCTTTAATTATTTTTCGCCCGTATCGTACTATCTGCCTGTTGGCTTACACCGTTTGGGGCTGTCGTTTACGCATGCATGGCTAATGAGCCTGTGCCTTTATCTATTCGTTGGCGCGTGCGGTGCATATCGTTTGGGTCGATTGTGGGCAGGCGAAAAGGGTGGATTTTTAGCTAGTGTCGGCTATCTATATGCGCCCTATTTGCTGTTTGATGCGGTTACTAGAGGCACAATCACTGAAGTGGCGGGACTAGCACTCTTGCCCCATGTGCTTGCCTCACTCACGATGCTCGCGCGCGGTGTGGGTTTGCGCTCATGGGCGTTAGCCACACTCACTTTTGCGCTCTTTGTGCCACTGCACAATATCGTAACGCTTCATGGGAGCTTGTTGATAGGCGCATACAGCCTGTTTTTGGTTGCCCAAAGTGAGGCTCGCTTGCGCCTGTTGATAGCTCTTGCCAGTGTTGGCGCAATAGGCTTGGCGATGAGCGCGTTCTTTTGGTTGCCCTCTTTGGCAGAAGCACAGTTTGTAAAAATCGAAGCCATCAGCGAAGCCTTGCCCTTTTTGGATGTAACGCGCTACTTGCGCCCCCTCGGAGAGTCTTTAGTGCTACTGCATACTGCCGACAACAGCCGCTTGCAATTGCCTGTGCCAATTACGTTTAGCGTCTCACAAGTTGTTATCGCCTTATTGGGTGGCGTAGTGGCATTAATCGTTGGGCGTGGCAGGCGTTTACCCACGCTCTTTTGGGGTGTCGCTGTCGGCGTAGTTGCCTTTATGACCCTTAGAGTTTCAAAGCCCGTATGGGAAATTGTGCCATTGTTGGACTATACACAGTACGCATGGCGTATTTTGGGCGTTGGCAGTTTGGCATTGGCAATCGCTACTGCGCTAGGGGGCGTTGCCCTCATTCACAGGCTTGCCTCTAAAACGCGCCAGAACGCGCTTTACGCGCTTTTTCTGTTCGTGATAGGGCTATCTAGCATGGCGTGGCTTTTTCGTCCTTCTGTCATGCTTGTGGCAGATGGCATTACGGATGCCCAAGACTATGAGCGTTCTACGGGTGAAGTGGCGTTGTCGTCCTTTAGCGAATATTTGCCCATTTGGAACGAATCACCCGAGGCACTCTTGCCCGATGGCTTGCAAGAGGCTTGGACAGCCTCGCCTATCGTGGCACGCCTAAAGCCCCAAGACGGGGTAACAGTACAAGCAGAATCTTGGGGGGGCTTGTGGGGTGATGTGCTCGTTCAAACCGATAACCCTGTGCGCCTTGAGTTCCAATGGCTATACACCCCCAATTGGCAAGCCACCCTTGACGGACAAGCCCTAGACATTAGCCCCACTTCACCAGAGGGCTTTATTGGCGTGGATGTGCCAGCAGGTACTCATGACTTGCGCGTCTTTTGGACAGAAACGCCCCTCGAAAATACCGCAAACCTGGTCAGCATGGTGGCGTTGCTGATGGTGCTTGCTGTGTGGGTTTATGCCGCGCTTAAGCCTATTACCCCCCTTGTTTCTAGCCTGCCAGAAAGCCCCGATGTGGGCGCACGCTTAGGGGCAATCAGTGTGGGGCTAGCGTTGGTCTTGCTTAAGGTGCTGGTGCTAGATAACACAGACACACCCTTTCACACCCAACGTTTTCAAGATGGCGTATTGCTCGGAGAGTCTCGCCCCATTAACGCCGATTTTGGGCGCGAAATTATCCTCTTGGCTAGTGGTTTACCCGAAAGCGTAAAATCGGGCGTGTGGATGCCTTTTAGCGCGTTCTATAGCCTTTCGTCAGGACGCTTAAGCCGTGACTACGCCGCATCCTATTCGCTTAAAGATTCTGATGGCAATTTGGTTGTGAATACGGGGCGGTTTCTCATTGGTGACTTGCCCACCACCGAATGGCGCGAAGGCTTTTATCTGCAAGATAACACGGGGCTAGAGTTACCTCACTTTTTGCCACCCGACGAATACAGCTTAAGCGTGAACATCTTTGACCCTCAAACGCAAGAACAATTGAGTGTTATTAACGCGGTAGGCAATCCTGAGGGTGTTACTGCCTCTTTGGGTGTTATTCGCGTGGAACGCCCGGAAGCATCAAAGCCGTATGAGGGCAATGGCAACCCCATTTTTGCCGATTTGCCTCTCGTTCTTGACGACACAATAGGGCTTCCTGCCAGTGCAACTACAGGTGATGAACTAAACTTTAGCTGGGTATGGCACACCACTGAAGCCCTACAAGAAAGCTATCTTGCCCGTTTGGTTTGGGGGGATGGCACTACGGTTATGGCGCAAACCCCTTTTGTGCCACTGGCACGCTATGGCACAGAAAACTGGCAAATGGGTGATACATGGCGCGGTTATCATCGCTTGTATGTGCCTGCCGAACTAGAAGCAGGACGCTATCAAATCGGTGTTCAAGTGGCGGATGCGCGCCAAAACTACCCGCCCGTTTGGATACACTTCATGACCATCGAAGCGCCGTCACGCACGTTTGAAGCACCATCCCCCCAATACCCATTGCAAAATGCCGTGTGGGAAAATGGCGTGCGCTTACTCGGTTACGATGTGATTCCAGAGGGGCTTATGCTGTATTGGACAACCGATGCACCCGTCACAACTTCGCTAAGGCGGTTTGTGCATCGCGTTCAGGATGGGCAAATTTTGGCACAAACGGACGGCATCCCTAAAGATTGGACGCGCCCAACGACAGGCTGGCAAGTGGGCGAAGTGTTAGAGGATGTTACGATAATTTTGTTACCAGAGGGCGCGAATGGGGCTTGGAGTGTGGGGCTTTATGACCCTATTACAGGGCAACGAATCCCCGTTGGTGATGGCGACACGCTGACCTTGCCCGACAACTAAAGCCTATTTTGGGGTGACTGATAGTGACTTTACCTCAAAATCATCCCCAAAATACCCCGTATTGAAAAGTAAATAATACGGTAAAAATCCTTAAGTGGCGGTATAATAAAGGCATTACTAAACATCGTCACAGTAGGGGTTTTAACGCGATGAAAGTCATTACATTGTTGAACGAAAAGGGCGGCGTAGGAAAAACCACGCTGTCCACACACATTGCCGCAGGCTTGGCATTGCGCGGTCGGCGTGTAGTGCTGGTGGATGCCGACCCGCAAGGGAACGCCACAACCGCCGTTGGGCTAGACAAACAGCCCATGTTTTATGATTTGTGTGTGCGTAACGCCGAATGGAAAACGGCATTACGCCATATCCACCCACAGGTATACAGCCCGCCAAACTTCCAAACGAAGGGCAGCCTATATGTGGTAACAAGCAACGCAGAAACGCGCAATATTGCCAATAGCATCCGTAGCAATGCGCTCATTCGCCAACGCTTTCAAGAACTATCATCTGCCGTAGATTATATCATCGTAGATACATCACCTACACCATCTTTGCTGCACGAAGCCATCACGCTTGCCAGCGATTACATTGTGATTCCCACCGATTGCGAAGCCTTTAGCGCACTAGAAGGCTTGCCCGATAGCATCGCACATACCAGCGTTGCCCGTGATGCCGCCGCCCAAATTGGGGTAAAAGTGGCGCATTTGCTGTGCATCATCCCCAATAAATTTAGACCACGCACCGTAGGACACAATGAAATTCTTAAACACCTTAAACAGCAGTACGGCGACCTGGTTTGGGAACCGCTTCAGCAAGCCATTATTTTTAGTGATGCCCAGCTTGTAGGGCAATTTTTGTACGGAGTTGCACCAGAATCAATTGCCACACGGCAAATGATGGACATGATAGACCGCCTAGAACGAGAGGTAAAAGCCCGTGGGTAAGCAAAAAAGGCTTCAAGACAGCATCAACCAACGCACGCAAGGCTCTATGTACGATGCAAATAATGACTTTCAGCTTGGCGATGACTTCTTAGAAGCCATACAATCGCCGGGGGGCGCACTGCAAGAAGAAAATGCCAAACTGCAAGAAGAAAACCAGCAATTGCTTTCGGCAAATGTAGCCATCCAAGAAGAAATGGTGCGCCTAAAGACCAACGTAGAAAACGCACTTGTACCCACAGGTGACGGTGCAATTCAGTTTGGGGCGTTCTTTCTTACGCGGCGCGGGATTCAATCTGCCGAAAAAGTGGATGTAAACGAATGGACTCGTTTGGGAAGCGTCCTGTTTCGCCTAGAGCAATCCATTCAATGGCTAATTGGTGACTGGATTTTGTATGGGGAATATGCCTATGGCAAAACCTATGAACAAATTGCCCAAGAAACTGGCTACGAAAAGACCTCACTATATCAGTATAAATATGTCTCCGAAAAAGTGGACTTTTCAATACGTATTGAAAACTTGTCCTTCGGGCATCATCAGCTGGTCGCAGGCAAAAGCAAGCAAGAGCAAGCCACTTGGCTGCAACGTGCCGAAACTGAGAAGTGGTCGGTGGCACGCCTCCGCGCCGAAATTAACGCCATGCCTAGCTTACCCGCGACTTTACGCCCTCTAACAGATAAAGCCAATAAACTACGTTTTAGCCGTGTGTGGCGTGCGCTAGAAAGTGGCAAGCCCGTTAATGCCGATGACGTGCGCCTCTTGCGTGATTGGTTGAATCGGATAGAGGATACGATGGGGTAATGCCTGCCATCTCCCCTCTTGTATCAGGGGCTTTGTGGTGCAGACACACAAGCCCTAGATAAAGCTAGTTTTTACAAGTTTTATACAAGATAGGGCAGTTTGAGTGAATTTTATGGGGTATGTGACAATATTCTGTCACTTATCATGACTAATAAGTAAGACTTATACGGGCGCTTTTGCCCGCTTATCTTGGAGAAGGAAGAAAAACGTGAACAGAGAGCAATCATTACAAAACCTTCGTGAACACCCCAATATTGACGTTCTTGTTATTGGTGGGGGTGTAAACGGCATTGGTACGTTTCGTGATTTAGCGTTACAAGGGGTGCGCGTGGCATTGGTTGAGAAGGCTGACTTTTGCAGTGGTGCAAGCGCAGGTTCATCACACATGCTTCATGGTGGTATCCGCTATTTAGAGAACGGCGAGTTTCGTTTGGTGCGTGAAGCTCTCCATGAGCGTAACCTACTTCTAAAGAACGCCCCCCACTATGCCAAGCCTCTGCCAACAACCATTCCGGTGTTTCGCTGGTTTTCGGGCTTATTCAACGCCCCCCTTAAGTTCTTGGGCATCCTAGAAAAACCTAGTGAACGTGGCGCAATTGTTATTAAATTGGGGCTGATGATGTACGACTGGTTTACAGGCGCACAGCAAACCATGCCCTTTCATGACTTTAATATGAAATCTAAATCGCTTAAACGCTATCCCAGCATGAACAAGGACATTGTTTGCACTGCCACCTACTATGATGCTTATATGCCTTATCCAGAACGCTTGTGCATAGAAATGCTCAACGATGCTACCCACGCCTCGCCCCAAGCCGTTGCGCTTAATTATTGTGGTGTGGTAGAGGGTAATCGTGAGCATGTGGTTGTCGAAGATGCGCTAACAGGTGAACGCATTACCCTAAAGCCGAATGTCGTCATTAACGCCGCCGGTCCTTGGATTGACTTTGTAAACCGCGCTATAGGGGCAGAAACGGGCTTCATTGGCGGGACTAAAGGCTCACACATCATCGTAGACCACCCCGAATTGCACACTGCAACAGGGGGCGCGGAAATCTTCTTTGAAAACGAAGACGGGCGCATTGTCCTTATTTTCCCCTATATGGGAAAGGTGATGATTGGCACAACCGATATTCGCATTGAAAACCCTGAGGACGCACGCTGTACTGATGATGAAGTGGCATACATGATTGACCTTGTAAAGCGTGTGTTCCCAACCATTCATGTAGGGACAGAACACATTGTCTTTAAGTTTACAGGCGTGCGCCCATTACCCTCTACTAAAGACAATCGTACAGGCGCAATTAGCCGTGACCACAGCATTAGCACCCTAGAAGCCGGCGCACACTTTGATTACCCCGTTCATTCGCTCATTGGGGGCAAGTGGACAACGTTTAGGGCGTTTAGCGAGCAAGCCGCTGATATTTCCTTAATAAACATTAATAAATCTCGCAAAGTAGATACTAGTGGGCTAAGCATTGGTGGGGGGCGAGATTATCCTAAAACCAGCGACCAACAACAGGTTTGGCTAGACCGCCTACAAAGCGAGACCGAACTAGAGCGCACACACTTGTTAATGCTTTTTGAGCGTTATGGCACACACGCCGAAGCTGTCGCCAAGTTTATGAGTGCAGGCAATGATGCACCCCTTAAAAACTTGCCTCATTACACCAAGCGCGAAATTATCTTCTTGGCACAAACAGAAGCCATTGTCCATATTGACGACTTTTTGCTACGGCGTTCATTGGTAGCTATGCTTGGTCAAGCTAAAGAGGGCGTTATGGATGAAGTGGGGCAAGCCTTATCAGAAGGGTTAGGCTGGACACCCGAACAGCAAGCGAGTGAAATTCAACATGCCAAAGCCGTCCTTAAAGAACGTCACGATGTATTGCTTGCATAAAGTAAATTAACACTTGGGGACAAACACCACACTTTGTCCCCTGCTATTCCTCACTAAAACCCCTTTTTTTGCCCTATTTTCTTACCCCAGTTAGGAATGTCTAACAAACCTTAATTCTTCTCAGATTACATTAAGCTATACAATGAGTTTAATGTTGTCTCAATTATTAAACGGGGTGAGGCATGAATGCTTTACTACAATACTTCCAGTCAAGTTTACAACGCCAACTGTTGCTATTTCTTGTGCCGTTAGTGGTTATACCTACAGTGCTAGTTGCAGTTATTCTAGGAACACAGTCCTTTAATGCGTCTTTGGAAACACTCAGAGAGGCAGAAGTGACGGAATTGAACCTTGATGTGTCTCGATTGAATGATGCTCTAGGCGTTCTTGTAAGTGACTTTCAATTCCTTAAAGACAGCCCTAACGTTACCAACTTTGCGCAAGCTGTTTCTGGAGGGGATGTCCTACAAGTTGCCGCAGCAAAAACAGATTTACAAAACCTTTATTTTTCCATGATGGTATCTAAGCCTGCCTATATCCAATTACGCTTTATCGACCTGCTAGGCAATGAACTTGTTCGCGTAGACAAAGACTTAGCTACGGGTAAGCCCTTCATCATAGTAGAACGTGATTTGCAAAATAAAGCCGATCGCGGGTATTTTACAAGCACCATTTCTTTGCCCGAAGGTGAAATTTATGTTTCGCCTCTTGACCTTAATCGTGAAGGCACACCCCCAACGATTTCCGTTTTGGAAGATGGCAGTATTGTTCCAACCTTGCGCTACGCCACGCCTATTTTTACGACCAATACCGCAGGGCAACGTGAGCGTGCAGGGATGTTAATTACAAATGTGGACATCTCTGGAATTCTTGCTGATCTTGCCCCCAGTAACGAAGGTAACTATGCGTTCTTGGTGAATGGTGATGGCTACTTCTTGTATCACTCTGCTTCACCAGAAATCACCTTTGGCTTTGAATCGGGCATTGAAGCCGTAGGGAATACCCCAAACACGCTCATTTCTGATGTCTTGCCTTTAACTGTGCAGGATTCTTCTTTCGAATTAGAAACCCAAGAAACAGAAAACGCGCAACTCTTGAATTATGTGCGTTATACCCCGCCCAGCGCGCCCGACAATTATTATTGGATGTTGGGTATTGCTAGTGATCAAAACCTGCTTCTTACGCCAGTTCGCAACACGGCATTTGCTACTACAGCAGGTGTAATCGTTTTGGGTCTTATCAGTGCGTTCGCTGTGTTGGTTATCTCGCGTCAAATTACATCCCCACTGCTTAAACTTAGCAACCAAGCGGATTCCCTTGCTAAAGGACAATTTGATGTATTCTCTGACCTAGACGAAGAAGCACGCCGTAAAGATGAACTAGGAACACTTGGACGAGCCTTTCAGGGCATGTCTTTACAACTACGTGAACTGCTGACAACACTAGAGCAACGGGTACAGGCGCGTACTGCTGACCTTGCAACTTCGGCAGAAATTGCTAGTGCCGCTAACCAAATTCGTGAACTAGACGACCTGATTAGCCTAACGGTGAACCTTGTCCGTGACCGCTTTAACTTCTACTACGTTCAGGTCTATCTTATAAACGATGAAAAAACCCATGCTGTCCTTAAAGACGGTACAGGATATGTAGGACGACGACTTTTAAGCCAAGATCACCAATTGCCATTAGAGGGTCGTTCTTTGGTTTCTACAGCCATCCGCGAAAAGAATCAAGTGCTGGTAAAAGATACCAAAACAGATTCTCGCTTTCTCTCTAATGCGTTGTTGCCCGACACTCGCTCCGAACTAGTTGTTCCTTTGGTGGTGAGTGGTGTGGTGATTGGCGCGCTAGACATTCAGCACAGCGAATCTAACGCCTTTGAAGAAACTGAAACAACACTCTTTGCAACGCTTGCCGACCAGCTTGCCGTTACTTTTGACAACGTGAACCTTATCGAAACTTTGGCACACACTAAAGATGTGCTACAAGCCAGTACAGCCCGTATGAGCGCGATTACGCGCAATTTCCCCAACGGTGCTATTGTGATGTACGACCATGATTTCCGTTATCTCTTGGTAGATGGCGCGGGTCTTGCAGAAGCGGGCTTAAATAAAGAGGCAATGGAAGGCAAGACGCTTGACGAAGTATTCCCGCCAGAAACAGCAACTATTGTTAAAGCTGCTTATCAACGCGCCCTTAACGGCGATGAGGTCACAGAGGTTATTCCTTTTGGCGACCTTATTTACCAAACAATATCGCTTCCTGTGCGTGATGAAAATGATAACATCATTGCTGCTATGACGATCACACAAAACATCACAGAGCGTGTTCGTAGCGAAGAAACCATCAAACGTCGTGCGGTACAGCTAGAAACAGTGGCAGCCGTGAGCGCACAAGCCAGCACAAACCTTGATGTTCCAACCCTCCTAAACACGGTCTCTACGCTAACCAAAGAACGCTTTGGACTGTACCATGCGCACATCTATTTGCTAGATAACGCCGAAAAGACCCTTGTCCTAAGTGGTGGTGCAGGCATGGCAGGGATGGAAATGGTGGCACGCAAGCATCATATCCCGCTTAGTCGTGAACACAGTTTGGTGGCACGCACTGCCCGTTCTTTGCAGGCGACAATCTCTAATGACATATCACAAGAACCCGACTTCTTATCCAATCCTTTGCTACCCGACACGCAATCAGAAATGGCTTTGCCCATGATTGTGGCGGGTGAGTTGGTAGGTGTGATGGACGTACAATCCGACCAACTGGGGCGGTTTGATGAGGAGGACGTAATTACCTATGCCACGCTGGCTTCACAGGTGGCAGTCGCCGTAAAGAACGCACGTTTGTTTAAGGATATTTCTGACATTCGTTCAGCGATTGATGAACACTCGATTGTGGCTATTACCGACCAAACAGGCAAAATTACTTACGCCAACCAGAAGTTTAGCGACATCTCCAAGTTCCCACTAGAAGAAGTGATCGGGCAAGACCACAGAATCATCAATTCGGGCTACCACAGCAAAGAGTTTATTCGTGACATCTGGGTAACGATTGCGAACGGGAAAACTTGGAAGGGGCAGATTAAGAACAAAGCCAAAGGCGGATCTTTCTACTGGGTAGATACCACCATCGTGCCATTCTTAAGTGATGATGGAAAACCGTATCAATACATTGCCATTCGTACTGACATCACAGCGCAAAAATCAAACGAAGAGCAAATTACACGCCGTGCATCCGAGCTAGAAACGGTATCTGTGATTAGTACGAATATCGCCCAACAACTGAACGTAGAAGATTTACTATGGACAGTTGCTGACCTTACAAAAGAGCAATTCCATCGCTACCATGCCCACATCTACATTTTAAATGAAGAAGGCACAGAACTGGTGTTGCGTGCAGGGGCAGGGCAAACAGGCAGGCGCATGGTGTATGAGGGATATAAAATTCGCCTAGACCATCCCGATAGCATTGTGGCGGGTGTAGCAAGAGAACTCGAACCTCTTGTGGTGGGTGATGTGGCATTGGTAGACCATTACCTTCCAAATAAATACTTGCCAGAAACACGCTCCGAAATGGCTGTGCCTATCGTTTACGGTGACAAGCTCATTGGTGTACTAGACATTCAAGACAGCATCCCCTATGCTTTTAATGATTTAGACATTCAGGTACAGCAAACGTTTGCAAACCAGGTAGCTACCGCTATTGAAAACGCGCGTGCATTTGAACAAACCCAGTTGCTCTTACGAGACATTACCACCGTCAACCAAATCAACGAATACTTACGTGGTGACGAAGCAGTTGAGGTAGTAATTGAAAACGCCATGAAGGTTGCCATGGGGGTTTTGGGGGCAAATAGCGCTGTTTACTCGGAATATGATGTCCAAGCCCAACAATGGCAAGGGGTGGCAGGTACGGGCGGCACACTCACTAACGATGTAGCACAAACTTTCCGCGACCCCGCAAAAGCCTATCCCCATGGCATCATCGCCGTAGAAAAGCAACGGGTGGTCGTGGTAGACAACGCTCGATTCTACCCCGACTTTCCCCAAGATTATGTTGATGGATTAGGGATTAAGAGTGTCCTGACCCTACCAGTAATTGCCGGGGATGTGCGTGGCGCTATCTTCTTGAACTATACCGACAGCTTACGCGCTTTCACCTCAGACGAGCTAGGACTAGCAGAAAACGTCGCTTCCCAAATTTCACTAGGCATTGGACGTAGAGTTGCCACCCAACAGGCAGACAAAGCGCGTCAAGAAACCGCCCGTATCTTTGAATCCTCGCTAGATATGCTAGGGTCGGCAACGTTTGAGGGTTTCTTTACCAACCTGAACCCGTCATGGGAAGCGACATTGGGTTACACGATTGACGAACTAAGAGCAGAGCCGTTCTTGCACTTTGTCCATCCCGAAGATATTGATGAGACACTAAAAGCTGCCCAAGAACTCGCTACAGGGGTGCTTGCGCTAAACTTTATTAACCGCTACCGTTGTAAGGATGCGTCGTATCGTTGGGTCTCTTGGAACGCTAACCCAGATATGGAAAACGGCTTAATTCACTTTGTGGCGCGTGACATTACCTCTCAAAAAGAAAGCACCGAACTGGTTGTACGCCGCGCACGCGAGCTAGAAACAGTGTCACAATTAAGCGCAACCACGACCACATTGCTAGAACGTGATGAATTGCTCGACCAAGTGGTGTTGCTAACCCGTGACAACTTTAACTTGTATCATGCACAGGTTTATCTTCTTAGTGAAGATGGCACACAACTGGTGCTGGCGGCTGGTGCGGGTGAAGTGGGGCAAAAGATGAAGGAACTCCATCATGCCATCTCGCTAAACAATCAAAATAGCCTTGTAGCACGCGCTGCACGTACGCTTAAGGGTGTGATTTCGAATGATGTAACGTTAAACCCCGACTTCTTGCCAAACCCGTTATTGCCCCTTACACAATCCGAAATGGCTGTGCCTTTGGTGGTGGGTGGTGAACTCATTGGCGTGCTAGATGTGCAATCAGATGAAAGAAACCGCTTTGATGATGAGGACGTAAAAATTAAAACGATTCTCGCCGACCAAGTCGCTGTGGCGGTTCGTAATGCCGAAGCCTTTGACCGTGAACGCCGTACCATTGAACGCCTACGTGAGGTTGACCGCCTAAAGCAAGAGTTCCTTGCCAATATGAGCCATGAACTCCGCACACCTCTTAACTCCATTATTGGTTATAGTGAAGTGCTGATTGATGGGGTAGACGGTGAACTAAGCGAAGAAGCTATTGAGGACGTACAAGCCATTTACGGCAGTGGTAAGCACCTCTTAAATATCATCAATGAAATTCTTGACCTTGCCAAGATTGAAGCGGGGCAAATGCAATTGCTTAGAAAGCCTATGCAACTCACCGACGTTCTTGAGGATATTGTTCACTCTAGCCAAATTTTGGCAAAGAAGAAGGGCGTTGACCTTCGCATAGAGCAAAAATCATCATTAGGCTTAATAAGCGCAGACAAAGTGCGTATGAATCAAATTATGCTAAACCTTGTAAGCAATGCGGTTAAATTTACTGAACAAGGCGAGGTCGTGGTAAGCTATGGCACAGTAGAAAACAAGGCTTGTGTGTGGGTACAAGATACAGGCATTGGTATGAGTGCCGCCGATTTAGAAGTGATTTTTGAACGCTTCCGCCAAGCGGACGGCTCATCAACAAGACGTGCGGGCGGTACAGGTTTGGGGCTAACGATTACGCGCCAACTCATTGAAATGCACGGGGGTGAAATCTTCGTCCAAAGTGAACTTGACAAAGGCACAACCCTCTGGTTCTTACTACCCCTTATGGATGTGCCAGAAACCCGCCAAAGCGAACCCGCCATAGGCGACTAAGATAGAAAGATTCATGTAGGGGCGCAGGTATCCACTTGCGCCCCTGCCTTATAGAAAGCGACGAGTCCTGTGATTTCCCCCTTTATGCTTGCCATTCGTTGTCTTGATTGCGGTCATGAACATTCCGCACAGGAAACGCTTCTCCCAAAGTGCGAGGCGTGTGGTTCTGGATGGCTAGATGCCATTTACGATGAAAATGCTGTTTCTCCTCTTTGGCACTACGGTTTAGGAAACCGCGAACTCTCTCTTTGGCGATATGAAGAACTCCTCCCCATTCAGCGTACCCATCCTGAAAGTAGTATGGGCGAAGGCTGGACACCCCTCACGCGTCTATATTCCTATGAACAGATATACCAGCATCAAGGCATGATTTACGTTAAAGATGAACGCGCCCAACCTACAAATAGCTTCAAAGACCGCCAAGCCGCGCTTACAGTAATTGCCCTACAACAAAAGGGCATTAAAGAGATTGTGCTGGCAAGCACTGGCAACGCGGGCGTAGCGTACGCGGCTTATTGTGCGCGTGCGGGCATTAAACTTTGGCTCTTTGTTACTAGCCTTGTGCCAGCCGAGAAAATGCGTGAGGCGGCACTTTATGGCTGTAAGGTGGTCAAAGTATCGGGAACCTACGATGAAACCAAGCACGTTGCAGAAGAATTTGCCCAGCGCCAGGGAGTTCATTTAGATAGAGGCGCAAAAGCCGTTCCTGGCAAAGAAAGCATGAAAACACTCGCCTTTGAAATCGCCGAGCAGTTGGGGCTAAAGTCTGATAAGAAGGGTGGGTGGGTTGCCCCCGATTGGTACATTCAAGCCGTCAGTGGCGGTATTGGTCCCCTGGGTGTGTGGAAGGGCTTTAGCCAATTACAGCGTATGGGCTTTATTGATAAGATGCCCAAATTAGGCATAGTACAAGCTGCCGGCTGTGCGCCAATGGTTAATGCTTTTTTAGCAAATGCCCCCAAAGCAACTCCTGTTACCCCAGAAACGCTTATTACTGTTTTAGCCACAGGTGACCCCGGTAAGAGCTATGAACTGCTCTTAGAAGCCGTCAAGAGCAACGGTGGCACCATGTTGGCATTAGAAGATGGCGATACCTTTGTTGCAATGCGCCAGCTTGCCAGCAAGGGCGGACTTTCGGTAGAGCCTGCCACGGCGGTGGCATTTGGTGGGCTAGAACGGATGCTTAAAGAAGGCACCATTCAGCCCCATGAAACCGTTGTGATTAACTGTAGTGGTCACACTTTCTTGGCAGAAGGGCATGTCTTGGGTGACCAATATGAGCAATATGTGCTAGAAGCCCAAAAGAACGCCGAAGGCAAGCCGATTATGCCCCAAGTCGGTGGGATAACAGGCGCAATTCAAAACCTAGACGGCAGAGTAAAGACGATTGTTTTGGTGGATGATAGTGGCAATGACCGCCGTTTAATTCGTAAGTTGCTTCGTAGCCACAAACGCTATGTCATTCATGAGGCGGATAACGGGCGTGACGGCATGAAGGCAATGTATAGCCACAACCCCGACCTCATCATCCTGGATTTAACGCTACCGGATATGGACGGGCTAACGATGTTGGAAACCATCCAACGCGATAGCCAACTGCGTGACATACCACTTATTGTGTATTCTGCACGTGATTTAACCCACGCAGAGCGTGATAGAATAGAATCACTAAATCGCGTGTTTATGCCAAAAACAGGGCTAGACCGCGAAAAGCTCTTAAGCGCAATCGAAGATGAGTTATCCTCTGAGGGATAATCCTAAAGTAGAAGGGCTTTCCAATGAGCAGGATTGTAATTATCGAAGATAACCCTGATGTAGCTAGGCTTGCAGAAAAGCTACTTCGTAACGCGGGTCATATTGTTATTGTTGCGCCAGATGGCGAAACAGGCTTGACGACCACCTTTGAACAAATGCCCGACCTTGTGCTGATGGACTTGGGCTTGCCCGATATTGAAGGGCAAACAGTGGTAGGTTTGCTAAAGCAACAAGAAAGCACCTCTCATATTCCCGTCATTGCGTTCACCGCGTGGCCCCAAGAAACGGCGTATAGTATGGCGCAGGCTTATGGCTGTGACGGAGTGATTGTAAAACCTATTGATACGCGGCTTTTTGCCAAACAGGTCGCTGAGTTTTTGGAAGCGCGCAATGAACGCTAATGATTCGACACATGCAGGCATGTCTAGTAATTTGGGTATGCTTTGTAGTGAATACAATTTTCAACAGCTTTCAGAACTTTATAATCAAGGGCGTGTGGATTATATTGTTCCCATGCCCATGAACGCAAAACGTATGTCTGAATATATCACGGCGCATGACGTTAGCCTTACGCATTCGGTGGTTGCCATTGATAAGAATGACCATCAACCTAATGGCATGTGCATGTTAGGGGTAAGAGGGGAGAGAAGTTGGGTAACCCGTTTAGGGGTTATTCCAGAGCGCAGACGGCGCAAATCGGGCGAATTTTTAATGAATGAAGCCCTTCGTCTTTCTGGCGAAAGCGGGATTCGCCATGTGCAATTAGAAGTGATTCGTGGTAACGACCCTGCCCAAACTCTTTTTGAGAAACTGGGTTTCAAGGTTATACGTGACTTAGTGGTAATTCGCCGCCCCCCCACACCCTTGCAAGCAGGGCAAATGTCCTCTCATGTGCGCCAGTACGCCAACATTGAAGATAATCAAGAAATTTTGCGCTTGCTAAACACTCGTGATGATGCCCCCACATGGATTGAAGAAACCGCATCACTTATCAATGGTGGCGGTATGCGCGTCATCACGCTAACGCTAGACAGTGGCGAAGAGGGCTGGATTGCCTTTCAGCGTACACCATTTCAATTAACACACCTTGTTTTTAATCCCCAAGCCAGCCCCCAAATGATACGCACGCTTTTAAGGCTCCTGCATGAGTTGTATCCCTTGCAAGATACCAAAGTAGAAAACTTGCCCGAAAATCATCCCGCCTTGCCCCATTTTTACGCTATGGGCTATGTGAATGCTTTCGAGCGCATTGAAATGGTTTTAACGCTCTAGTGGGGTTTGTAATCTAATCTAACAAACTAATTGTTTTCTTTTGGTAACGGGCGGTTTATAATGAAACCGTCTTTTAGTTTTCTGGTTTTTGCGTGTATAAATTTTTTTAAGGAGTTTTTTCTCAATGAGTGATGATGTTTTTTCACCCCCGACAGGGGAATGGTATCACCCTACCGAAGATGTTATCCATAATGCCCACATTCCCGATTACGAAGAAGTGTATCGTGAAGCGCTTCAAGACCCCCAAGCCTTTTGGGCAAAACGTGCCGATACCCTAGAGTGGCATAAGCTATGGGACAAGGTGCTAGACGATAGCAACCCGCCATTTTATAAGTGGTTTGTGGGCGCAAAGACTAATATCATACACAATGCGGTAGACCGTCACGTTAAAACATGGCGAAAGAACAAGCTCGCTATCATCTGGGAAGGCGAGAACGGCGATAAAGTCACCATGTCTTATTGGCGGTTGCGGCAAGAAGTGAACAAATTCGCCAACGTCCTTAAAAGCATGGGCGTAAAGAAGGGCGATAGAGTCACAATTTACATGGGGCGCATCCCAGAAATTATGATTGCGATGCTGGCGTGTGCCAAAATTGGCGCACCCCATAGTGTGGTGTATGGTGGCTTTAGTGAACAAGCCCTCGCCGACCGCATTGAAGATGCAAAAAGCCGTGTGCTAGTGACGTGCGATGGTGCATTTTTACGCGGTAAAATTATTCCGCTTAAAGAAGTGGCAGACGAAGCCGCTCGGCGTTCCCCCGTAGTAGAGCATATGATTGTGGTCAAGCGCACAGGGCAACCCGTTCAAATGGAAGAAGGGCGCGATTATTGGTATCACGACCTGATGAGCCTACCCATTGCCAGTCCATACTGCGAAACCGAAGTGTTGGACAGTGAAGACCCGCTCTTTATTCTGTATACCAGTGGCACAACTGGCAAACCAAAGGGCGTACTTCATACACATGGGGGCTATCAGGTGTATGTGAGTACCACGCTAGAATGGTCATTTGACCTCAAAGATGATGACCGTTGGTGGTGCGCCGCCGACCCCGGCTGGATTACAGGACACAGTTATATTGTGTATGGGCCCCTCATTATTGGCGCAACGAGCATTATTTATGAGGGTGCGCCCAATTACCCTTATCCCGACCGTTGGTGGCGCATTGTCGAAAGTTATGGGGTGACGGTGCTATATACAGCCCCAACCGCTATTCGGGGCTTGATGCGCTTTGGTGATGCTTGGCCCAATCGTCACGACTTAGGCAGTTTGCGCCTGTTAGGAAGCGTGGGTGAACCCATTAATCCAGAGGCTTGGCGTTGGTTTTATAACGTCATTGGGCAAGAGCAATGCCCCATTATTGACACATGGTGGCAAACCGAAACAGGTGGCTTTATGATTACGCCCATGCCTAGCGTTAGTCTAAAGCCCGGCAGTGCCACGCGCCCCTTCCCTGGCATTGTGGCGGATGTTGTCCGTGAGGATGGCTCATCGTGCAAGCCCGGTGAGGATGGCTTACTGGTCATTAAAACGCCTTGGCCCGCTATGCTTCGCACCGTCTGGGGCGATGACAACCGCTTTATAGAGCAGTATTGGTCACGCTTCAAAGAGCAGGGGTGGTACTTAACAGGGGATACGGCTCGCAAAGATGAGGACGGCTATTTCTGGATTATTGGGCGTAACGATGACGTGATTAAAGTCAGTGGCTATCGCCTAGGTACTGCCGAAGTAGAGAGCGGTTTGGTAAGCCATCGCTCTGTGGCAGAATCCGCCGTTGTGGCTATTCCCGATGAAGTAAAAGGCAACGTCATCTATGCGTATTGCATCCTGCGTCAAGGCTTTACAGGAAGCCAAGAGCTAGTTACCGAACTTAAGGCGCATGTTCGCCACGAAGTAGGGGCAATTGCCGTTCCCGAAAAAATCGAATTTGTGGACACGCTACCCAAGACACGCAGCGGCAAAATTATGAGGCGTGTGCTAAGGGCAAGGGCGCAAGGCTTGCCTTTGGGGGATTTAAGCACCCTAGAAGAATAAACAAAAAAGGGGCGATTCACACCGAATCGCCCCTTAAAAAATGCGTACAACATGCGGTTTATCCGCCCTTTACAGACCCCGAAAGAAGCCCACGTACAAAGTAACGTTGTAGCGAGAAGAACACTAGCAACGGCACGGCAATCGAGATAAACGCGCTGCTGGTCAAAATTTCCCAGTCCTCCGCCCGTGACCCAATCAGCTCACGCAATGCCGATGTAAGAACGATTTGGTCGGGACGCTTGCCCAAGAAGACCAACGCCACCAAGAGGTCGTTCCACACCCACAAAAATTGGAAGATAGCAAACGATGCCAATGCAGGCACGCTTAAAGGCAATACGAGGCGCATGAACACTTGGAAGTGTGAGGCACCGTCAATCTTTGCGCTTTCAATAATTTCACGGGGTAGCCCGCCAATGTAGTTTCGTAGCAAGTAAATGGCTAACGGCAAGCCAAAGCCCGCGTGCGCCAGCCAAATGCCCGGATACGTTCTAGCAATGCCAATATCATTGTAGAAGCGTAGTAATGGAATGAGTGACATCTGCAATGGCACAACCAATAACGCCACCACGATGATGAACAAGAACCGTCGCCCCGGAAACTCCATCCAAGAAAACGCATACGCCGCAAAGGATGCAATCGCAATGGGAATGATGGTTGCTGGCACAGTAACCGTCACCGTATTGATAAAGGCTTGCCCAATGCGCTCGCCATCCAGCACTCTTTCATAGTTTTCTAGGGTAAAGCGTGGGGGCTTGGTTGCTACGTAAAAGAAGCGTTCCCCGCGCGTAATCTCAAAAGGTTCTGTAGACGTTAGCAGATAGGACCCATCAGGATTTAGCTCGAAGGTGTAGCCACTTTCTAGCACCAAAGGTTGGTCGGGAACGTAGCTATCCAGAGTGCCTCCCAAGAATCCACCGCCATAAGTATCAATGCGTTTGGTGTCTTCTTCTTCAATAACGCGCCCTTCAAGTACATATAAGCCGTCGCGCTCTTCTGCAACACCCGTTACAGTACGCCCTTGTTCTTGTACGGTGGTGGTTTGAAGTGCCATCCACCAGCCACTAATGCGCAGTTGGTCTTTATCGCGTAAAGAACTTACCAACAAGCCGAATGTGGGAATTGTCCACAAAACCACAAAGAAGATAAGCAAAGAACGTGAAAGAAGCCCACCTAAAGATAGTTTTAGAATAGGAATCTGCCGACTCATCATCTTAGTGCCTCCTCTTGTTGGAAGCGACGAATGTTCCAAATCATCATGGGGACAACGGCAATCATGATAAACGTAGCAATCATACTCCCACGTCCAAAGTCGCCGCCCCCCCTAAACATCCAGTCGTACATTAGGTTTGCTAAAACTTGTGTGTCCCATTGCCCGTTGGTCATGGCTTGTACAATGTCGAACACCTTAAGCACGGTAATAGTAATGGTTGTCCATACCACCAAGATGGTTCCCATGACTTGGGGAATCATTATTTGGAAGAAGATTTGTAGCTCGCTTGCACCGTCAATGCGCGCGGCTTCCATTGTTTCTTCTGGTACACCGCGCAACGCAGCAGACATCAGCACCATGGCAAAGCCTGTTTGAATCCACACCAAAATAATCATCAAGAAGAAGTTGTTTAGCGTGGTTACCGTAAGCCATGTTTGCGGTTGCCCGCCTAAAGAAACTACAAACGCATTTAGAATACCAATTTGTTCCTGTCCGATAGGGCGGAAGTCGTAGATAAACTTCCAAATGATGCTTGCGCCCACAAACGAAATCGCCATCGGCATAAAAATGAACGATTTTGCAATGGCTCCCCACCGCACCGTGTCTGCTAGAACGGCAATAATTAGCCCAAGAGCGGTACTCAGTGTGGGTACAAAAAGTAACCATACAAGGTTATTTCCAATAGCTGTGCGAAACTCTCTGTCGCCAAGCGCCCATTCGTAGTTTGAAAACCCGATAAAGTTTCTGCCACTACCATCATAAAAACTGGCGATGACCGTTTGAATAGCGGGATAAACCAAATATACTGTTAAAAGAATGAGAGCGGGGGCAATAAACAACCAAGGACGAATGCTCTCACGAAGTCGGTCTCGGCTAATCTTAATTTGTCCATCGGGTGCAACAGAATCGGCAGCCACTATTTCTAGTAGCCAATTAGAGCCGAAGAAATACAGGAGCAATGCGCCCACCCCAAGCACAATTGCTACCAGTGCGCCTAAAAGCTGTTCCATAATCAACGCCTTTAACAAGTATGAAAAACGGGGTGACGCAATGCCACCCCGTCCTTTGCCTAAATTAGAAATGCGGGTGCGTTAAACAAAATGCTTATGGATTGATGGCATCCCATGCAGTTTGAATGTTGTCTGCAACAGTTTGTGCATCTTCACCACCAACAAAATCTACCATCCCGCGCCAGAATGCGCCTGCGCCAATAGCACCGGGCATAAGGTCAGAACCGTCAAAGCGGAAGGTAGTTGCATTTGTTAGGATTGCACCTTGCTTGCGCAGGGTATCATTGGCATAGAGGTCTGCGTTTACGCCCAGGTGGGGGGTAAGGAAGCCACTTTGTGCCATCCAAATTTCATGTGCCAAGGGGGTAGTCAAGAAGTCGAACAACACGCGGGTTGCATCGCTGTCTTCTGTAATTGCCCACATTGTGCCGGCGCCCAATACGGGGTTACCCAAGTCTTCGCTGGCGAAGGGTGGGAAGTAGAAGAAGTCTGCATCAACGCCTAATTCAGTGCCTTCTGGGAAGAAGGAAGGAATAAAGCTGGCTTGGTGATGCAAATAGCATTGAGGAGGAACACTGAACAAGCCTTGTGGGCTATCGCGGAAGTCCGTAGAAGCAACTGCACCAGCACCACCGACAACGTAAGCATCGTTCTTGGCAATGCTACCAAAGATTTCCAATGCGTTCACAATGCGTTCGTCATTGAAGGGGATTTCGTTGGTGACCCATTGGTCATAAACTTCTGGCAATTCGGTGCGTAGCAAAATGTCTTCTACCCAGTCGGTTGCGGGCCAGCCTGTTGCATCACCACTACCCAAACCGATACACCAAGGTGTGCCACCGTCGGCAACGATTTGCTCGCTTAGAGCAAGCAAGTCTTCCATGGTGGTAGGAACTTCATAGCCAGCATCGGTAAAGTTGTCTGGGGAGTACCATACAAGGCTCTTGAGGTCTACTTTGTAGGCAAATGCGAAGAATTCGGTTACGTCTTCAGCATTGGCATAAGAACCAAGGTCTACCCATGATTGACCCGCACCATAGTTTTCAACCATGAATTCGGCAAGTCCTTCACCTAAAGGCACAAGTTGTCCCTTAGAAGCAAGGTCTGCTGCCAAACCGGGTTGGGGGAAGATTGCAACATTGGGGGGGCTACCACCTTCAACGTCAATCACAATTTGTTGTTCAAAGCTATCGGAACCAGCATAAACAATGTCTGCACCAGTAGCGGCTTCAAAATAAGCAAAAACGCTTTCAACTAATTCTTGGTCTGGTCCCAACCAAGGACCGAACACTTCAATTTCTTGACCAGAAAGGTCAATTGCATTGAAAGCATCTAGGTCGCCCCATGTAAAGTCGCCTTCGCCGATGGCAAAAACAAAATCTTGGGCTTGTGTGGGCTTGCTAAACGAAAATACAAACGTGGCTAGGAGAGCCCCAACCAATACTAGAGATGTGTAACGCTTTAACATGAAAAAACTCCTGTTATAAACTTTATAGTTCTTTGGTAACGTTCCCAAAAAGTATTTTGGTCACGAAACTCATTATTGACCATACTATGATTGGGGTTTTCCCGCAAGTCGTGAATTTGTGAATATTGCACAAACTCGGTTAAACGGCTAGCATGATGAAACATAGGAGATAGGGAGTTTGTGAAAGATGACTAACATTAAGTCCATGCCTTTAGCAGAGCGTTTGCGTCCACAATCGCTTTCGGATGTCGTGGGGCAGGCGCACCTTGTAGGCGAGGGGAAACCTCTTTATTTAGCTATTCAAAATCGCGCTGTGCCTTCTATGATTTTATGGGGACCTCCGGGCGTAGGTAAAACCACCCTCGCACGCCTTATTGCCAAACACACCGACCGACCTTTTTTTCAATTGTCTGCCGTGAGCGCAGGCAAAGCCGAACTGCGTGAGATTGTAGAAAAAACACAATTTAAGCAAGCCGATTTATTTACTCCTAAAAATGCCCAGATGGGTAGTGCTGTCCTATTCTTAGATGAAATTCATCGTTTTAATAAAGCCCAACAGGACTATCTTTTGCCGTATGTAGAAGATGGTACGCTAACACTCATTGGCGCAACCACCGAAAACCCCAGTTTTGAAGTTATCGGGGCGTTATTATCGCGGTTACAAGTGTTTGTACTTAAACCCCTAGATGCCGAAGATTTAGAGCGCATTGTTCGGCGTGGCGCAGAATCTCTGCAAGCGGTGGTTTCTCCCGATGCAACGTCATTTTTAACGCGCTATGCCAACGGTGACGCACGCGCCAGCCTAAACTTGCTAGAAAACGCGCATCGCTTGTATGGCGAAAATATCGGCATAGAACAACTTAAAGAAACCTTGCAATCCAAGCACATTCGTTACGATAAAAGCGGTGAAGAACACTATAACACCGTCAGCGCGTTCATCAAAAGTATGCGAGCAGGGCAGGTGGACGCATCGCTATATTATCTTGCGCGGATGATTGACGGGGGCGAAGACCCCAAATTTATTGCGCGTCGTATGGTTATTTTTGCCAGTGAAGATGTGGGAATGGCAAACCCAACTGCGCTCTTAATTGCCAACGGAGTCTTTAGAGCCGTTGAAACCATAGGCTTACCTGAAGCGCAAATTAACCTTGCACACGGGGTCGTTTATTTAGCCACATCGCCCAAAGACAGAAGCGCGTATGATGCTTACTTTGAAGCCCTTGATGATGTAAAGTCGCATGGCAATTTAGAAATCCCCATGTTCATTCGTAACGCGCCTACCCGCCTGATGAAAGAACTGGGATATGGTAAAGGTGACAATGCCAGTCACTTGCCCGTACCGCTTGCACAGAAGCGTTATTACAAGCCAAAATTAGAGTAAGTGCGCCGTCACGCCCTAAAATATCGTATAATGGGGTAGATGTGACCACAAAAAATAAGGACATTTTTTCATGATGAACGACCCTAATCCTAAACAACATCGCCGCCGTTGGTGGCTTGTTTTGGCAGGCATGCTGGCATTTGCTTTGTTTGCACCACGCCTTGCCCCCCTTGCTGATGTCTCAACGTCTCAGATTGCCCCACCCATCGGGGATCAACAAGAGGGCATCTATGAGATGAACGCAGGCAATAGCACCGCCACTATGGATATTACGAGTATGTGGGGAGGCGATTGGTTTACCAAGTCTCTTACATTTGCGCTTTTTGATGACCTTGCGCTTTTTGAAGGTGATATTGCCTTGCACACAGACAGCCTTACTGTGGGTGGCTTGGGTGTCAATCGCACTAGCCTTCTGTGGAAAGATGGGCTTGTGCCGTATGAGATAGACCCCAAATTGCCCGCCCAAAACCGTGTGTTTGATGCTATCGCTCATTGGGAAGCCAACACTAGCATTCGTTTTGTGCAACGCACGCCCCAAAACGCCAATCAATACCCCAATTATGTCTATTTTCAGCCCGCTTCGGGATGCTGGTCTTATGTGGGTATGGTAGGTGGCAAACAACCGTTGGGTTTAGCATTAGGGTGTGGCACGGGTAGCACCATCCATGAGATAGGGCATGTGGTGGGCTTGTGGCATGAACAAAGTCGCGCAGACCGTGACAAGCACGTTCAAATTCACTTCGAGAACATTGTTTCTGGAATGGAACACAATTTCACACAGCACATTGCTGATGGGCAAGACCTTGGCGCGTATGATTACGAAAGCATTATGCACTATCCACGCTGGGCTTTCTCTAAAAATGGCAAAGATACCATCGTGCCGATTCAGGATATCGCTATTGGTCAACGAAGTGTCCTAAGCGAGGGTGATATTGCGGCTGTTGAATCCCTGTATAAGCGATAAAGCACACGCGCAAATCATGACAAACAACATCATTTGCTTGTCGCAATTCAGCTAAGATAAAGGTATTAAAAGGGGTGGGTGTCTTGCTTACCCCATCTTCACCCATTGTAAACAAGAGTGTTTATCCCCCATGAAACGACCTAGCACCCATACTTTATTGCAAGAGCTACTAAAACTAAGAAAAGCGATCCTTAGCGAATCTAAAACCACTTTTTCCCGTTGGCAACCGCACCTTCAACCCGCACGCCCACGCTTTGCGAAAAGCGCGCTCAACTTTGCCCATTATTTGGCATTACGTCACCATGATTTACGGGATGTTCAGGGAGAGTTGCGCCTGTGGGGCTTGTCCTCATTAGGGCGCATTGAAGCCCAAGTATTGCCCACGTTGGATAGTGTGATTGCGTCATTGGCGGACATTGCCCACGAAAAATCACCCGTTGAACGCCCAACCCCACACGCCTTTCGGGGTGGGGAACGGCTCTTAGACCGCGAAACACGCGACGTTTTTGGCGCAAAGCCCCGTAAACGGCGTGTACGGATGATGGTTACACTGCCTTTAGAATCGGCGGACGACCCGTCTTATATTAAAGAACTGCTGATGAACGGCATGAATATCGCCCGCATCAATTGCGCCCACGACACCCCCCATGAATGGGAAAAGATGATCATTCATCTACGCCAAGCCGAAGCCGAGACTGGGCTTTCGTGCCGTGTTTCGATGGACTTAGGGGGACCCAAGTCACGGACGGCGGATGTAGCATTTCCTGACGGCGGTAAAAAAGTTCGCACAGGCGACCTGATTTTGCTGTATAAAGACACACCCACGCCCTACGAGGGGATAAAAATGCAAGTGCGCTGTACACTCCCTGAAGCTGTTGACCAAGTAAAAGTGGGCGCAAGCATCTTTTTTGATGACGGCAAAATAGAGGCAGGCGTGCAGGAGCGCATAGACGGTGGCGTTATTTTGTGTGTGACACATGCCCACCCTGACGGCGATAAACTCAAAGACGACAAGGGCATTAACTTTCCAAATACGTCCCTTCAGCTCGTGCCATTAACGCCAAAAGACATTGAAGATTTGTCGTTTGTGGCGGCACATGCCGATATGGTAAATTATTCATTTGTGCAAAGTGGCGATGATGTGCGCTTGCTCCAAGCCGAAATTGCGAAGCTAAAGCCCACACGCCCGATAGCCCTGATTGCCAAAATAGAGACCGCTAAAGCAGTTAAGCATCTGCCCGAAATTATTATTGCTGCTGGTGGCACACAACCCTTTGGCGTGATGATTGCGCGGGGCGACCTTGCCATAGAAATTGGGTTTGAGCGCATGGCAGAAATTCAAGAAGAGATTTTGTGGCTGTGCGAAGCCGCGCATGTGCCTGTTATTTGGGCAACCCAAGTGCTAGAAACATTGGCAAAAGAGGGCAGACCCTCTCGCGCAGAAGTGACCGATGCCGCCATGTCGGAGCGTGCCGAATGTGTGATGCTGAACAAAGGCGATTATATTTTGGACGCGATGCGCCTACTTAACGGCGTGCTAGAACGAATGGAAACACACCAAACGAAGAAGATTGCACAGTTACGCGCCTTAAAATCGTGGTGATGGCAAAGACAGGGGGGACGATATGAAACCAAAAATAATGGGGCTGGTAGGTGGATTAGCATTAATTTTTGCGGTTGGCATGTCGCTTCTATTTATCAATGCCACCCCAAACACCAGCGCACTTAGCACAGAAGATTTATCGGCAACTGCGCTTTGTGTGGAACTTACGGCAGACCGTGTGGCGTTACACAGCATCTTTGGCACGCCCACACCAAACCCAAATGCCACACCCACACCCCTTCAGCCTTTGGGCAATGTGCAAGCAGGGCAGGGGGTGTTTACCGAAGTGGGCAAATGCCACGTATGCCATGAAGTAAGTAGCATGGAAGAACTAATCGCGCCCTCATTGATGCACATTGCCAGTAATGCCATGTGGAAGCGTGAGGGCATTAGCGCAGAAGATTACGTGCGTGGGGCAATCTTGCGCCCCAATGAACTGATTGTGCCGTCGTTAAAGGCGGGTATTATGCCTACCAGCTATGAACAGCTTCTCACCCAAGAACAACTCAATGACCTTGTTGCCTACCTGATGACGTTGGAATAAGCGTGCTATAATATGCACATTGCAAAACGACAAAGGAGCGTGAGCGATGGTTGCCCCAACACGCATCAGTACGGATATTGAAGCATTTGAGACGTTCATCAACTTGCCCGAAAATACCGATAAACGGTTTGAACTCTTGATGGGGGAGGCACCAGAAACGCCGTCAAACATCTTTTCGTCTTTCTTGGCACCAAGTACTAGCATGTTTATTGCCTCTTTTCTTATACAAAACCGATTAGAAGGCTACCTTACCGGTGAAGGTGGTGGTTATGTTGTTGAAGGGGAAGTTTTCGCGCCTGATGTGGCATACACCACACAGCCTGTAACGCGCAAAGGGTTTGCACCGCACCCGCCATTACTTGCCGTAGAAGTGCTACCCGACCCGCACAACAATAAAGAACAATCTGACCCTCGGCGTAAGCTGTCGGTGTATTTGCGTGCAGGGGTAGTGGTGTGGGTCGTAGATTATGAAGCCGAGCAAGTCGAGGTTCATGTGCCTGACCAAGATGTTTTGATTTTAGGGGTCAACGATACCCTAAAAGGTGGAGATGTACTGCCCAATTTTGCCTTACTTGTAAGAGACATTTTTCCCATCGGAGTAGAAGAAAGTGCTAAAGATTAGCATCGTTACCGTCACCTATAATAGTGAGCGATTCTTAGAAGCAACTATTCAATCCATACTCAGCCAAAACTACCCCAACTTAGAATATATCATTATTGACGGTGGCTCTACGGACGGCACACTAAATATTATTCATAAGTACGAAAGCCAACTCGCCTATTGGATAAGCGAGCGTGATAATGGCATGTACGATGCCCTTAATAAAGGGTTTGCGCGTGCTACGGGGGATATTTTTGCATGGCTAAATTCTGATGATATGTACATGCCTTGGACATTACAGTATGTCAATGAGGTATTTCAATCTGCATCCGATATACTATGGCTCACATCACTTCTGCCCGTTATTTGGAATGCTAAAGGTTTGCCGATAGATACCCTTCCAATATTAGGATATAGCAAAGAGGGGTTTTTTAAGGGTGAGCATCTTCCTTTTGGCTCAAGTTACAAGTTAGAAGCAATTCAGCAGGAATCTACTTTCTGGCGACGCAGCTTGTGGGAAAAAGCAGGGGAACGCTTAGAAGATTCGCTAAGGCTTGCAGGTGACTTTGAGCTGTGGGCGCGTTTTTACCAGCATGCTTTGCTCGTGGGCGTGCGTGTGCCTTTGGGTGGTTTTCGTCGGCATGGCAATCAACTTTCGGTTAAACAAGAAGAACAATACGCAAAAGAAGCCTCACTTGCACTAGAAAAACACGAAGGCAAACCTCACAGCGCTTGGAGTGCATTTCTTCGGCGGTACTTTGCCCCGTTATTTAGATTTCGCTTCCGCCGTTTAGGACAACGCTTGGGCATTGTTTATCCGATGCTTGTTTATCAAAGCGGTAAAAAAGACCCCGATAAACGGTCTATAATTACGCGCTACATCTAACCGAAACTTATTGGCGAAAACTAGCTCTCTTTACACCCCTCTCCAAATCCTGTAAGATGACGGCGCGTTATGCTTCCTGTTAAAGAGGTTGAATTTGTCTCCCAAACCGTTTAGAACCATTGCCCCGCCTTCGCGCTTCCCACTTCCTAACCTTAAAGAACTTTGGAACTTTCGCTATCTTGTGGTCTATATGGCGTGGCGTGATGTGAAGGTACGCTTTCAACAGACCATTTTGGGTCCTCTTTGGCCCCTTGTTGAACCTATTATGTTTATGGTGGTGTTTACGTTTGTGTTCGGCACGATTGCCAATATGCCCTCAAATGATATTCCATATCCCATTTTTACGTTTACGGCACTGGTACCATGGACGTTTTTTTCTAATGGTTTAACGCGCATGGCAACGTCTCTTACTTCCAATTCAAATATGATTACAAAAATTTATTTTCCCCGAATTTTGTTGCCTCTTTCATCTCAGGTGGCGAGCTTGCTAGAGCTTTTGGTGTCGTTGGTCATTGTTTTTGCGTTGATGGTTGGGTTTCAATTTGCGATTACATGGCGTATCCTTGCGCTTATTCCTTTGGTGTTGCTCATGATGTTTGCCACATTAGGCTTAGGGCTAATTCTTTCGGCAATGAATGCAAGGTTTCGTGATGTTGGAAACTCTGTAGGTATTTTGTTGCGCGTTATTATGTACCTTACCCCTGTTGCCTATACAAGCGATGTATTACCCGCTCCTTTGAACACGCTCTACATCATTAATCCCATTGCAGGCGTGATAGATGGCTTTCGATGGGCATTACTAGGGGTAAATACCGACCCCTCACTCGCCATTATTTCTAGTGTTATTGTGTCTACCATGCTTTGTATATTTGGGGTGATCTTCTTTCAGCATAGCGATGCTACCTTTACGGATGTAATCTAATGACAAACGCCATCGAAGTAAGCCACATTACCAAAAACTACTTTATTGGTAGGCAAGATAAACGCACCGTATTTGAACAAGTGAGGGGCATATTTACCGACCCCTTTAAGCGTATCGGCTTACTTTTACAGGGCAAGTCGCCCACATTCTCTGATGATAGTGTGACCGTGCTAAATGATATTTCCTTTGATGTGAAAACAGGGGAAGTGTTGGGCATTATTGGCGCAAATGGGGCAGGCAAAAGCACGCTTCTTAAAATCCTTAGTGGCATTACATACCCCACCAGTGGCACAGCCAAACTCTATGGGCGCGTGGGGTCACTTTTAGAAGTAGGAACAGGCTTCCATGCCGAATTGACGGGACGCGAGAATGTCTATTTGAATGGTTCCATTTTAGGAATGACACGCGCAGAAATATCAAAACGCTTTGATGAAATTGTGGCGTTCGCAGGGGTAGAAAAGTTTATTGATACTCCCGTAAAACGTTATTCTAGCGGTATGAAGGTTCGGCTTGCTTTTGGCGTGGCTGCTCATCTTGACCCAGAAATTTTGCTAATAGATGAAGTGTTGGCAGTGGGGGATGCGGTTTTTCAGCAACGTAGCCTAAATAAGATGTCCGAGATTACCATGCAATCACGCACGGTCATTTTTGTAAGCCATCAACTAGATATGATACGCGCCATTTGTACCCGTTGTATCTTTTTAGATAGCGGTCAGATTAAAGCGGATGGTAAACCCGAAGAAGTGATTGATGCATACCTTAATAGTTTGCGGATAGACCGTGGGATGCCAGAATTTGACCTTACCGACAAACGTAGCCCTGAACTTGAAATAGAGGTTTTTGCAGGGCGTGTGCTTAACACAGTAACAGAAAAGATTACAGGTCACTTTGATGTGTTTGACCCCATCAGCATTGAATTAGACTATGAAGTGCGTCGCCCCGTCGTTGGGTCAGTGATCAATTTTGAATTGTATCGCAATGGTGTTCCTTTGTTCACTTCGTTTGATACAGATACTGTTCCAGAACGGCATCAAGCGCGCTCCGTAGGGCGTTATACAGCACGAATAAACATTCCTTCGCCATTGCTAAAGGATGGGATTTATACTGTTGTGGTGAATGCAGGCTACGCTAATGTTCAGCGCATCCAAAACATCGAAAATGCGCTCAAGTTTGAAGTAGAGCTTATCTCTGTGCCTAGTGCATTTGTAAGCTATGCGAATAAACGTTTTGGTGTGATTGCCATGCCGCTGGATTGGCAAACGGTTTTAACTCCTACAGAGGTAAACTTATGAGTCCTAATACATTAACTATACCCATTTATGTTAGTGACGGTGGACAAATTGTGCCAAACCTTCTCTTTCATCGCTCATGGGATAAGTTACACAGTCGCTGCATTGAATATCCTTTTGCTGCTTCACAAGTGGGTAGTGCAGAATCTTTATTAGATGTTGGCACCGCCAAAAGTGATGTTATTTGGATGCAGTGGCTAGACCAACTGCCATTAAAAACAACAGTTACAGATTATGACCCCACAGATTATCCTTATAAACGTGCTGTATTTCAACAAGCGGACGTGCGCCACTTGCCATTTGAGGACGCTAGTTTTGAGGTTATTTTAGCTGTCTCGGTTATTGAGCATATTGGATTAAGCGACTCACAAGTATTAAGCTCGGATAAACCTCCAGAAGATACACTAGGCGATGTAGAAGCGGTGCGTGAGTTGATGCGTGTTCTTAAACCAGATGGTCGTTTGGTGATGACATTTCCCTATGGTTTAATAGATGGTCTTATCTTAGGTGGTTCAGCACGAGGTTACACGGCTCATAGCCTTAAACGATTTGAGAGTGTGGCACGTCCTCTTGCACTAGATTATTATGAATACCAACGTATGGGCGTTCATGAGCTTTATGAAGAAGTAAAATCTAATCCTTCTGTCTTTTCCCATTTCAAACAACAAGTTCTAAATCGCGTGTTTAGATCTAAAAAAAGGGTTAAACAATCCCCATCTTTAGTCCCATCGACATCCATTATAGGGGCAGTAACTTGGCGAAAAATTCCAATTGAACAAGCAAAAGCAACTCATAAGAGCCACGTTGATGGTGTTATCTGTGGTGTCTGGGGTAAATTAAAATGATAAAAAGATTGAAGCGGTGGCTTTTAAGATTATTGCGACATAAAAAAAATGAGTCATTCCCTCAAACAATAAAGGTAACAGACCTAGTAAATTCTACGCTGACATTCATTGCTTATAACGCAATGGAAAAATATCGTGTTGTTTCCTATGGTTCAGAGCGCGACGCACTAGATAAATTGCTAAGCGTCGTACGCCCTGATGATACTGTATTTGACATCGGCGCAAGCGTTGGGTTGTACACTATGGCGTTACTAAGCCAATGCCCAAAAGGTGAGATTGTTGCATTTGAACCCGACCCCGAAACCGCAAAACGCTTAAAGCAAAACATTACACTTAACCCCTTTCCTAATGTTAGGGTTATAGAGTGGGGCGTAAGCCAAAGTGAAGGGGAGATGGAACTTTATACAGCAGGCTCTGGTGGGTTTGCCCCAACGCTGGCAAAGACCAATCGTTTCAAAGAAACAGTTAAAATTCCAACAAATTCGCTAGATAACGCCTTAGCATTAGGTAATCTGCCCATACCAGATGTACTAAAAGTAGATATCGAAGGGGCTGAAGTCTTATGTATTCGAGGTGCAAAACGCCTTCTTTTGGGAGAATTTTCTAAAAGACCACGTTTGCTCTTTATTGAGTTTCACCCCGAATGGATGATAGATTTTGGCGCAACAATTGAAATATTAACTGCTGAGATTGAATCTGCTGGTTATCATGCGATTTGGCGAAGTGACCGCGACAAACAAACTCATATTTTGTATAGTATGGTAGAAAGTATCTAAGTTTCATGCCAAAAATAGTTGCCATTGTGCCTATGCGCCACAATAGTGAGCGTGTAAAGGGCAAAAACTATCGTATCTTCGGCGAGAAACCACTTTATCAGCACATTGTTCAAACATTGTTAGCGTGTGTTCATGTTCAAGAAGTGGTCATTGATACCGATAGCCCGCTGATTATGGAACAGTCACAAGCCCAATTTGGCGAGCATGTGCGCCTCTTAGAACGCCCTGAACATCTCAGAGATGGTAATACCCCGATGAATGATGTGTTGCTAAATACCATTACACACTTTGAAGCTGATTTTTATTTGCAAACACATTCTACCAACCCACTGCTTAAACCGAGTACGATTGATAACGCGCTAGGGGCTTTCTTAAAGCAATATCCCGCGTATGATTCTCTTTTTGGGGTGACCCGCTTACAAGTGCGCCTTTGGGATGAGCTGGCAAGAGCCATCAATCATAACCCCAATATCTTGCTTCGTACTCAAGATTTGCCTCCAATTTATGCCGAAAATTCGACACTCTATGTCTTTACACGCGAACAATTGCTTACACGTCACAATCGCATTGGCAATCGCCCTATGATGCACGAAATAGACCCACTAGAAGCATGGGATATTGACGGAGAAACCGACTTTCAGATAGCAGAAACTATTTACCGCACGCTTTATACAAGGAAAAACTAATATGCGATGGAAAGTGCTTCTCTCTGCGCCTTATATGCAACCCTTTATTGAACGTTTTCGCCCTATCCTAGAAGAACGTGGCGCAGAAGTGGTTGTGCCTGTCGTTCATGAACGCCTAGAAGAAGCCGATTTATTGGCTATCATTGGTGATATTGATGGTGTAATTTGTGGCGATGACCGCTTTACAGAGCGTGTACTAGAGGCTGCCCCAAAACTAAAAGTGATTTCAAAGTGGGGAACAGGCATCGATTCTATTGACCAAGTGGCTTGTGCCAAGCGTGGTATTGCCGTAAAAAACACGCCTAACGCCTTTAGCGAGCCTGTTGCGGATACGGTTTTGGGGTATATGCTGTGCTTTGTGCGTAACTTGCCCTTTATGGACACGCACATGAAGATGGGCGTTTGGCATAAAATTAACGGTCGCACGCTTGCCGAATGTACTTTAGGGGTTGTGGGGGTGGGCAATGTAGGTAAGGCGGTTATTCGCCGTGCCAGCGCATTTGGTATGAAAATTTTAGCTCACGACCCTATAATGCCACCCCATGAGTTCTTACAAATGCACGGTGTGCAAATGACAAGCCTAGAAACATTGCTTGCTGAATCTGATTTCATTAGCATCAATTGTGACCTAAACCCTACTAGCCACCACTTGATGAACGAAGAACGATTTGCCCTGTGTAAATCCAACGCGGTGCTCATCAATACGGCACGGGGCCCCATTGTAAAAGAGGTCGCTCTCATTCAGGCTCTTAAAGAGGGGCGTATTGCTGGAACGGCTCTTGATGTGTTTGAACATGAGCCTTTGCCACAAGACAGCCCGTTGTTGCAAATGCCAAATGCCTTTCTTGCGCCCCACAACTCTAATAGTAGCCCTGTAGCATGGGAGCGCGTCCATCTTAACACCATCAAAAATCTGTTTGATGTTTTAGAACAATCACAATAACACATATTTTAGGGGGAACTGACCATGAAAACCGTATTGATTACAGGGGTAGCAGGGGGTATCGGAAGTGCCATTGCGGATGTTTTTCATCAGGCAGGTTGGCATGTCATTGGCGTTGACCGTCGCCAAGCCGAATTACCAAGCGTAACCGACTTTATCCTTGCGGATATTTCTGACCCTATTGCCAGCCAACACATCTTTGACACCGTAAAAGAAAAAGTCGGAACACTAGATGCTTTGGTCAATAATGCGGCGGTTCAGGTTTGTAAGCCTCTTGTTGAAACCACTATTGAAGAGTGGGACAGTGTGATGGATGCGAATCTTCGTGCTGTGTTCTTGGCAGTAAAATATGCGTTCCCATTGATGAAAGATAATGGGGGGGCAATCGTCAACATTGGGTCGGTTCATGCGGTGGCTACTTCTGCCAATATTGCCGCCTACGCTGCCAGTAAGGGAGCGTTGCTGGCGCTTACTCGTGCGCTTGCCATTGAGTTAACCACCCAGAACATTCGCGTAAATACGGTGCTTCCTGGTGCGGTAGATACGCCAATGCTTCATGCCGGTTTGTCGCGTGGGCATGTGGAAGGCGATAATACCTATGAACTCGTGCGTGCGCTGGGTAAGAAGCATGTGATTGGGCGCGTGGGGCAACCCCATGAAATAGGGCAGGCGGTACTCTTTCTTGCTGATGAAGAACGCTCTTCATTTGTCACAGGGCAAGCCCTGGTGGTTGACGGCGGCGCAACAGCACGCCTGAGTACGGAGTAGTTATGGAACGGGTACCCTCACCACTAGAGCGTTTTAGACGAATCTTTTTTCCCCGAAACCGCCAACGGTTCTATTGGCAATTGGATTATCGCCGTTGGGTAAGTGCTTATCGCATGGGGCAGTACCGTAATCGCTATCAGGGGCAACGCTGTGTGATTATTGGCAACGGACCCAGCCTAAATAACATGGATTTAAGCGTCCTGAAGAATGAAACAACCTTTGCACTCAATAGGGGCTATTTACTCTTTGACCGCATTGGCGCATCTAGCACCTTTTTTGTCTGCATTAACCAATTGGTCTTAGAGCAATTTGGGCAAGAAATGTCGCAATTGCCTATGCCAAAGTTCATCAGTTGGGCAGGGCGACGTGCTTTCCCTTTTACACGCAACACATCCTTTTTTCGCACATTTGCCCAAAATAAATTTTCTTTTGAGGCAAATCATTTGGTGAATGAGGGCAACACAGTCACGTTTGCTACACTCCAAATTGCATATTTTATGGGGTTTAGCAAAGTTATTCTGATTGGTGTCGACCATAATTTCGTAGATAAGGGCGACCCCCACAAAACCGTAACCACTCAAGCAAGTGATGCCAATCACTTTGACCCCAATTATTTTGGTAAAGGGATAAAGTGGCAGTTACCCGACCTTGAAGGCTCTGAAAAAGCCTATCGTGTGGCAAAAGAAGCCTATGAAACCGATGGTCGCGTTGTTTTAGATGCGACACTAAACGGCAAACTACAAGTATTCCCCAAAATTAACCTATCGGATGCGCTTTCCTCATGACCCCTAAACGTCTTGCCGTACACATTAAGCCTCAAATTGAAAAGCGCATGTATGAAGGGCATCCGTGGCTCTTTGACCAAGCCATTACCAAGCAAAGTGACACAGGCAATGCGGGTGACTTCGCGGTTATCTATAATCGCCACAACAAATTTTTGGGCATTGGCTTATATGACCCATCATCGCCGATTCGCGTTAAGATGCTTCATGTGGGCAAGCCTGTGACCATTGATGAGGCGTGGTTTCACGAACGCCTTACCCAAGTGGTTGCCAAACGTGCGCCCCTTACACAAACCAATACCACAGGCTATCGACTTGTTCATGGTGAAAATGACGGGTTTCCTTCACTAATTGTAGACCGTTATGCCGATACATTGGTGATTAAGCTCTATAGCCCCATTTGGTTGCCACAACTTCCCATTATCTTGCCTATTTTAGAGGCACTTGTGCCATGTGAGCGAATGATTTTACGCCTAAGCCGTAACCTACAGGCGCAATCTAAACACGGCTACCATGATGGGCAAGCTCTTAAAGGGATGCTTCCAAATGCGCCGATTGCGTTTCAAGAAAACGGGCTAACGTTTACCGCCGATGTGGTGAAAGGGCATAAAACAGGCTTCTTCTTTGACCAGCGCGATAACCGCTATAAAGTATACGAACGGGCAAAAGGGCGTACTGTGCTAGACGTTTTTGCTTACGTGGGGGCATTTAGTGTGTATAGTGCATGGGGCGGTGCAAAAAGCGTTACCAGCCTAGACATTAGCGCACAAGCATTAGAACTGGCGCAACACCACTTTGAACTCAATAAAGCCGTCACACAGAAGACCCAACATGAAGTGCTTGCCGAAGATGCCTTTGAAGGCTTAATACGACTTCATCGCCAACGCACTCGCTATGACATGCTCATCATCGATCCACCCAATTTTGCCAACGCCCAACACGAAGTGGATGGTGCGTTAAACTCTTATTATGAGCTTGCTCGTTTGGGAGTGGCTTTACTAGAGCCAAGAGGCGTGTTTGTAATGGCATCATGTACCAGCCGAGTGACCAGTGATGCGTTCTTTAAGACAGTGCATGATGGGGTAAGTGATGCGGGAAAAAGGCTGTATGAGCAGGAGCGAACTTCCCACGCTATCGACCATCCTATCGGATTTGCCGAAGGTGCTTACCTAAAATGTATTTTTGGTAGTGTATCGTAACTTTTTGGAACTATAATAAGAGAAATAACATCACCCACTGAACGGCATATAGCATGACCGACCCCCAAAGCATTGGTTTGTGGATTACTGCAACAGAAATACATACTGCCCTTGTTGATCAAAACGGATATTTTTCAGCGTCTCATAGCATTCCTATTGTTACAACGGCAGGTGTAAGTGGCATTTTAGATAGTGTCATTATGTCGTTAAAAGACGCACAAAAAACCGCCCAAGAGCAACAAATTACGCTTCAAGGGGTGGGGGTGAGTGTCATGGCGCACATCAATAACCATGAAGGAACACTCACCCAAGTGCCTCATTCCTTAAGTTCACTTGTGGATTTCCCTTTGCGCCAAGCCCTTGAGGATGCGCTTCAGTTACCTGTGGCATTAAGTAATGCGGTTCATGCCATGGCACGCTATGAATCACGGTTGGGCATTGGGCAAGATAAGCCAAATTTCTTCTATGTGCTGGTTGATGACGATGTGGACGGCGCATTATGGCACGAAGGGCAATTATGGCGTGGCGCACGCGGTGGGGCAGGGGACATTGGTTACTTGGTTGCCGATTGGCTAGGCGAAAAACCTATCACGGTTGCGCAACGCGCGTCTTCAAGTGGTATCATTGCACAGTACAGTATGCGATCTCGCAAATTTGATAAGCCAAACATCAATGACCTCATGGCTTATGCCCAACATGATGACCAATTAGCGATGCGCGTTTTACGCGATGGTGGGCGCATTGTGGGCGCAATTCTTAGCCCCATTGTTGCCGTTTTTGAACCACAAGCGGTCATTGTTGGCGGACGATTTGCCCACAACACGTTTTGGTGGAGTGCGTTTGAAATGGCATTTAGGCAAAGCAACACCCCCAATAGCGCACGCCTTCCGATATTCCCCGCGAAATGGCACGAAAAAGCCCCACTCATCGGAGCAGGGCTAATGGTGCTAGAACCACAATAAACACATCAAAAACAAGGGGCTTGCGCCCCCTGTTTATGTGCCATTTATTCGTAGAACGAGATGCTATCCACCATAATTTCGATTTGGTCTGTCATAATGGCGATAGAATCCGCGTCATCCAGCGTTTCTGTCCAAACCGTATACAGTTGTCCACCGCGTTCTTGTAAGTACACACGCCCACGCACTGCTTGACTGTTACGAGTCGCGGTGTAAGTGATCGCATCCCACGCCGAAAGGTTTGTATAGGCGCGAACATCAGAGAGTACCACGTCACTTGTCCCTGATAGGGATTGGTTGGCAACATCATTTAACGCAGTGCCATTGGGTTCTGTGGCACGATAGGCGAAGAATGAAGTGCTTGCAGGGTCGCCCCCTTCGCTAAATACAATCCAACCGTCACGTTCTGTTTCGTTCCATGTGGCAGGGCGCGCAAACACAAACGTATCTCTAACCGTCAGTCGCCACTCACGAGTGCGTGACTCTAGGAATGCACCATTATCAAAGACGCGGATATTGTTTTGTAGCACGTCTAGGGTTGCATCTAAATCACCTGCCCCCACTTTTGCCTCTCCACTAAAGATAATGCCAATTTGGAAGTAGTCGTTATAGGTTACAAAGGCTTTACCGTCATACTCACCGTTGGCGGTGCTATAGCGATAGTTAAATTCTAGGGCGGGCTTGCCCCCGATAATGGTGGGCGTAAACGCGCCATCTACCGTAAATTCTGCCAAAGACACCAGCAAATCTGCAATGAATTGCAGGTCATCAGGAACAGGTTCCATGTTGTTGTCAAACTCGGAAATATAGTAGATGCTGACGTTTTGTGTGCCGTCGGCGTTGGGTTGACCGCCTTCATTCAATGTGCCATCGGGGCTGGTGGTGCGGTTAAACTCTACAGCAAGTGGTTCTAGTTGCCCAAGTGAGTATGCGAATGGGAACGTCCATTGAGCAGGGCGAACAATAGTATAACCCAAGTCGGGCTTACTTAAGCCTCTTAGGGTTTCATCTACGCCGGTACTGTCTACTTGAACGCTATAATTGCCATACCCTGTTGTACCACCAAAGGCTGTTGCCAGTACACCATAGGTATATGTGCCATTGGGTGCAGGATTCCAAGAGTAGGTAATGCCTTCGCTACCCCACTTCATATAATTGGGGCTAAGTTCAAGCGTTGTACCGCCGTCAGGCTTTACACGCTGGCGGAAAGCAACAAAGTCCGAACCTTCTGGAATGGTAATGTTTGCGGCGGCTTCGCTATTGGTTGCACGGCTAATGACGCGCTGTACACGTCCCACTTCGCCCGCATAGCGCACTACATCAAATACCACAGTGACATCACGCCATTGGTCATTAGCGGATTGGCGATAGTAACCTTCCATGAAGGCAACATTTTCTGTGAAAATAAGCAATTCATTCACGCTGACATTGCCATCTGTGACCACAGGCAATGCCACGTCCCACGCCAATTCAATAGATCTTAAGCCTGGATTCCAGCTATTGAGGCGAACAGAATTGCCGTTTTCGTCTACCGAATCGAATAATAGGCGTTCTTTAGAGAGACGGATATACGTACCATCTGCCTGAAGCTGGTCAACTGTGCCGTCAACGTGGGCAATATTGCGCCCTACAATTTCAGTGTACGCAAGCACAGGAGACAAGACGCTGGCAGTGTCATTTTCTAAGGGGTATCGCCCTGCAATGTTTACCTTAGGCGCAACGGGGGCATGGAAGGCTTCGCTTGCGCTCCCCGCCCACACTTTGGGCGTAACCGCATTATAGTAATTACGAAGCATCACAGCCCATTCATTGATGGGGGTTGCTCCAAAGTAAGCCGTTCCTCTAAAGAAGTCTACAGTTTCGGGGAAGTAGATGTTGTAGTAGCTGGCAGTTTCTAAACGCCCATCGCCACCGTTACGGCTATATAGGCGGGCAGCATCTAGGGTTTCTAGCAACTTTACGGCTGCCGTCCGTAGTTCTACATCAGAGGTTTCTGCCACCAAACGGCGCATCAGGTCGCCCAAGTCTACACGGGTTTGGCTACCTAAAAAGTGCGAATAGGTGTAGGTGTTCTTACGCGCATTGCCCAATGAAACAGCATAGCGTTGGGGGTCTGCGTTAAACACTTCTGCAAAGCGTTCAATAGCATCAGTAACGGGGTCGAATGAGGTCAAATCCGTCACACTGTGGGTCAAATAGACCAAGTCGGGGCTACTAACGCGCTGAATGTCAGTATCGATGTAGTTATCGATCAATATCTTGCCATAAGCACTGGTATCCCCGTTGGGGTCTGTGTTCAGCAGTTCAACGAAGCGCGTCATGCTAAGGGCGGGGTCAATCACCACTTCAGGCGATGCGAAAGACACATCAAAGAACTTCGACATAACCGAGAAGTATTCTACGCTACTCATAGAACAAGCATCGTTGATAAGCGTGCTAAAGCGTTTACCTGCCTCAGCTGTGGCAAGAGAGAAGGCTTGGTCTAGTTCATCAAGGGAGAGCTTTTCTGGCTTAACATTGTCTACAATAGCATCGCCTAATTGGGGAGTGTCATCCTGAATCAAACCTTCCCATGCTGCGCCATGGCTACCGAATGCCACCGCATAGTTTTTGGCGGGAAAGTGACGCACAGCCCAAACCAAGTATTGCGCCAGCAGGTTTCCATCGCTAGAGGAAAAATCGACCCCCAAATCCGCAATTTCCACGCTATCAATTTCATTGTCGTTGTTGCTATCACCCACTTCAAACACTTTAGACGAGTTCCAATTTCCGCTGGAGGTGTCTTGTCCGGGGTATCTGTCCATCAGCATTACAACACGCACATTCTCGGTACTACCGCCTGCTTTCTCAAACTCCTTGAAGTCCTTCAGTAAGCCGGGTTCAAGGTCGGTGTCTGCCCCATAATAGGCAAAAACTGTCCAATCCGCTTCTGCTCGCACTTCAATATCGGGAAAACCACTGGCACGAATAGCTTCGGGTGATACATCGTAAGCGATAGGTTCTTCTACTTTGGGGGGGGTGACAATGACTTTAAGGTCAAAGTCGCCACTGGTATCGCCGTTCTGTACGCCATAGCGCGTGGCAATCACGCGGTATTGCCCAGAACGAGCTGAAGGGAACTCTATCAATGAAGAAACATCACCACGCACGCGGTCATCATTTTGGTCAATGATGTTACCCGTGTTATCAACGAGATACAGTAGCGTGTCGAGGTCACCACTGGTGGGCAACATATCCACTGTAATTTGGCTTCCTGTTCTTGCAACGGAGAATGCCAATTCAAGATAAGGGGTTTCGTTGTCTATAAAACCACTTAAGTTACGCTCGGTTTGGGCAACAACGAGCGCGGGCATTAGACCCAATAGGAATAATAGGAGGGTGACTCCTGAAATCGTCGTTCTTCTCATCGTGTTTGCCTATAATAATGTTAATCACAACTTCCTTATGATAACACGGAATAGGGAGGGCATTAAAGGAACGGCTCGTATTTTTAACACTTTTTAGCAACAAAAAAACGGGAGGCAAACTCCCGTCTTTTTTACTGCACTAAAATAACGCAAATTAACAAGCAGAACGTGGGTTGCAGCTCGTTACAGTAGTTACGCGACCATCGTCAGCACGTTTTTCGGCGGCGGCGAAGATAACATCTTGGAAAGCGCGGTCAAATACCACGTTCACAATGAATGCTGTGCCAGTACCTTCAAACACAGACTTGTCGTCTAATTGCCCTACAACATCGCTGTATTCCAACACGGTAAAGGACAGTACGCCCTCTTCACTGAGTACGGGAGCAGTAACCACCAGGGTTTGGTCGAATACTTCGGCGGTAGGTACGCCATCAACGGTGGTGACTACTTCTACTTCTACGGTAACGGTGGCATAGAAATCTTCTTCGGTAAGGTTGAGGTCGGCGATTTTTTCAATGCCGTATGCCCAGTCGTTCACAAAGTCTTGTGTACCGTAGAACGTGGAGACAATACCATCTTCGCCTGCATATACAGTAGGAAGTACGCTAGGCGCACCTTCGATAGTAACGGTTTCTTCGGTGACGGTAATGCTTGCGCCTGTAATGGCAATTACGCCACTGTCGGGAGTTTGAGCAATGATGGGGAGTGCCATCACAGTAATGAAAAGACCTGCCAAAATTTTACGAATCATAGGGTTTCCTCTCAGAAGCTATTTGAGTACACTTTTCTTAGTTATTATAACGGAGAAAAGAATGATTATAAAAGGGGTGGAGCGAACTCCACCCCCAATTTATCTCAATTATTGAGATTTTGGTGGTACCAAACCGTTACGGCTGGCATTTTCTTCCGCAGGTGCGTTTTGTGGGTCGCGGTCGTTGGCTTCGTCATTCGTCAGTTGGCTGGCTTCTTGGTCAACCTTAATGGGTGCGCCATCAATTGGGAGGGCGCTTACACTAAAGATTTCGTTGTTGCCAATCACATCGGATGCGAATACCACTGTGGTGCTTTCGCAAATCCATGTAGGCGCAGTGTTGATATTGCCTGCGTATTCTTCGGTGTTTTCTGTCAGTAGGCGTGTTGTGCCTGTTGCCACTTCATAGACGTAGATGTCGGGTGTATCGCCATCAGCATCGGATTGGTACGCAATGAGTGTGTCATCGGGTGACCAAGAGAAGTTACGGGCATCTGCGCCTTCAACGGAGACTTGGGTAATTTCTTGGGTTGCCAAGTCCATGATGTAGATGATGCTTTGGAGCGCACCATTGGCATCTAGGCTCTCGCCACGGAAGACGATGCGTGTGTTGTCGTTAGAGTATTGCGCATCATGATAGTCTACACCTGCAACGGTGCTGGTTAGGCGTGTGACGACAGTGTTATTGAAGTCGGTCACGTCTAGTTCGTAAATTTGCCACAAGCCGTCCTCGCGGTCGCTTTGGAACAGGAGCTTGGTGCCATTGTCACCCCAGAATGGGTTGATGTCGTTGGCGGGGTTGTCGGTTAGGCGGTACTTTTCGCCCGTGAGCAAGTCTAGCAAGCGGATTTCCCAGTTGCCGTCCACGTTAGATTCGTATGCCAATTTCGTCCCGTCAGGTGACCATACTGGGTCAAGGTCAATTGCACTGTCGTTATAGGTAACGCGTTGTTGGTCTTCTAGTGTACCGTCAACGGGTGAGACATAGATTTCCCAGTTGCCATCACGGTTGCTTGCAAAGGCAAGGAACTTAGCATCTGGCGAGCGTGCGGGTCCAATGTCGGAGATACGTTCACCGTAACCCTTAGACATATTGACATCAGCATCTACGTTATAGCCAAAGCCTTCTGGGAACTCACCAAGACGGAAGATTTCCCAGTCACCAGTGATGTTCGTGTGGTAGGCAAGCCAGTCCACGCAGATACCTTCGCCTGTAACCACAGGGCGCCAGTCAACAACGGGGCGTTCTGTTTGAGGTGCGCAGAACCCGTTGGAGAGGTTAATCATCGGGAAGGTGATGTTCTTGCCACTTCCCATTACCAGTGTTTCACCGCAGATACCGACTGTTGGGGGTTCTGTAGGTTCTGGTGTGGGTGTTTGTTCGGGTGTTACGGGTGGTTCATCGTAACAAGTGGGGTCTGTACAGACGGGTGGGGGAGGTAGCTCACCGCAGGTTAATGCGTGTACAGCATCTACGTCATAGCCATCGACTTCGGCTTCGCCAAAGAAGCCGGCATCCGTGATGTCTACAATCTTGATGCGGTCGATATAGCTTAAGCCAGAAACTGCGATATCAAAGGAGCTGTCTAGGAAGGCTGTACCCACAGAGATATAAGCACCACCCTTATAAGCGACGAATACTTCGATGCGTTCGGGATAGTTGCTAGGTGTGGGGAGTTGACCATTCACTAGCCACGTGGTTTCAAAGATTTGGAAGTCTGCGCCGGGTTCGTCATAAAGAACACCGTCGAAGCCAAGTTCGATACTGCCACCCAAGCCAAGCGCATAGAACGTACCTAGTGCATCGCCATCGGGTGTGCCAAGTGCGGCGGCGGGGTTAGAGCGAATGGGTGCGACTGGGTTACCCAAGTTGGTTAAACCTTGTGATGTTGCAATCACGCGGTTGGGGTAGCACAAGCCTGCTGGAGGAGGCGCACATTCAACGTCGGTTGTTAGTCGTGATTCGGTGTAAGAACCACCGTCAACAATGCCTTCGCTTTGTGCTTCAAAGGTTACGATGCTGTCATAGGCACTAGACACAGAGATTTCAACACTTTCACCGCTTGCCAAGAAGAATTCATTGAAAACGGGAGTTAAGTTGACGTTCTTGCTGGTGCTAATGCTAAACGTATCGGGTTGTAGCATTTCGCCGGGACCCGTGTTTGTTACTGTGAACTTCGCCACGCCATCGCTCTCGCAGATGCCCGTTACCGTTAGGAGGTAAGGTTGTGGTGTACATTCTACAGGACGTTCTAGGCTGTAGATTTGGTTCAAAGGCAATGTACTGTCTTCGCCTGATTGCATTTCGCTCTGGAAGACAACGGTCTTATTCCATTGGTCGCTGATGCTGAAGCTCTCGCTACTTTCGCCAGCATTCAATTGGAAGCTACCACCGCTAAACAGTACTTCAAACGTGTTTGAATCTACGATAACCACATTGTGAGGTAGGAGCATATCACCGTCACCGTTGTTTGTTACAACGAAGCTGGCAACGCCACTCTCGCACAATTCAACCACTACAAGTTCATAAGGTTGGGGTAGGCAGGTTACGCTGTCTGTTAGAGAGGCTTGTTGGTTGAGCGTGATGTTTGGCTCGCCTTCTGTGCCTTCGTCTAGCGTGCTGTTAAAGTTGGCTTCGGTATTAAAGACACCGCTTACCACAAACTCGCGCTTTTCACCCGCACTAAGGATGAAGCTACCCAAGTCCACTTCGCCAGCATCGGTTGTGATGCTGTAGTTATGGGGTGTAAGCATGTCGCCTTCGCCTTGATTGGTCACCAAGAAGCTCAGTTCGCCAGCTTCGCACAAGGATTCGATAGCCAGTGTGTAGGGTTGAGGTTCACAGTCTACACTACCATCAAGCAAGGTTACATCATAGATTTCACTATCGCCACCTGTGACGCTGAAGGCATATGTTGCGTTCCAAGCGTTAGGTACACTAAAGCTCTTCGATTCATCACTGTTCAATTGGAAGCTGTTGTCATCCAATGTTACAGGTTCGCCGTCTTTTGTGACGCTTACTGTAGCAGAGGAGAGCATGTCGCCTGCACCGTTGTTAGTTACGGTGAGGGTGGCTGTGCCAGCTTCGCAGATGTACTTGGCTTGTAGTTCATAGCGTTCTGGATCGCAGTTAATGCTCTTATCTAGGTCAGTTACGTTCACAAATTCATCGCCACCCGTTACAGACACACTTACAACTTGGTTAAATGTGACCGTGTTGGCTTGGAAGCTCTTGTTTTCGCCCGCAGCCAATTGGAAGGCGTTGTCGGCTGGCGTAACGTCTGTGCCGTTTGCGGTAAATGTTACATAGGCTTCGGAGAGCATGTCGCCTGCACCGTTGTTTGTTACTGTAAACGTGGTTTGTCCTTCAATACATTGATATTCAGACACCAGTTCATAGTCTTGTGGGGCGCAGGTTACTTCTGCTACCAGTGTTTCATCAGACTTGTAGAAGTAAACCGTTTGGTTGTATTGGTTAGATACAGTAAAGGTTTTGCTTTCGCCAGCCTTTAGTTGATAGTCATTACCTTCGTTGGCGGTAAGTTCTTCGCCTTCTTCGTTGGTAATGAAGATGCTGTCGCTGTCGAGCATATCACCTGCTGTGCTGCTGTTGGTAATGGTCAATTTAGCCACACCATCGCTCTCGCAGATGCTCTTAAAGGTAAGGGCAGGGTCTTTTGGCGGACATTCTGCACTAACGGGTAGCTCGATGCCTTCAACCGTCAGGACAAGCGTTTCACCCTTTTGGTTGTCGTAGGTGAGTTCTAGCTCGCCTTCACCTGCTAATGTAACGCTACTATTGACTAGTGTGCCAGTAGAGTTGGTTACAGTGTAGCTCTTGCTTTCCGTCATGGGGAACTTGCTAACATTGGTAATGACAAATGTCACAGAACCGTTAGCATCACAAACACCTGCTGCTGTCAAGCGAGGTTCAACACCTTCGCATAAGTTTTCGTTGACTGCCTTCGTTTGTACCAATGTTCCACCTACAAACAAGCGCGTTGTATTTGCGCCGCCGTAAGTGCCGGTGATAGTGAAGAAGGTGTCGCTGTTGGCTGTGGCTGTGCCAGAACCGTTGGTGGTTGTGCCGAAGACATCCCATGTAAATGGAACATCGAAGTTATTACCGTTACTAACATGGAATTGATGTTCGTTGGGTGTTTGCCAGCAGATAGAAGTAAGCGTTAGGGCAGGGGTACAGCTTGTTGTGCTTGCCGTTACACTTGGGATACCGCCGCCTGTTGTGCTAAGGCTAAAGATGCCAAAGCCACTAGCATTAACGGTTGTTTCGCCATTCGCTGCAAGGCGAATCGTTTCGGTTGCTACCACATTGTCACCAATTTTGATGGTTACGAACATATCTTCTAGCATGTCGCCACCACTATTGGTAAGGGTGAAGGATGCACCCCCATTGGCGCAGATACCTACTGCCCGAACAATGGGTTTGGGGTCTTCACATTCCACAGAAGCGGTTAGGTTTCCACCATTGGCATCTGTGCTAAAGGTAATGCTCTTACCTTCTAAACCACTGGCTGTAAAGGACTTGGATTGTCCTGTGCCGAGTGTGAAGGTGTTGTCGGCAATGGTGACAGGTGCGCCGTCAGAAACTGCGGACACTGTGCCATTAACGGTCATGGGCCCGCCCACGTTGGCTACGGTAAAGGTTGCTGTGCCATTGGCATCGCAGACCAAACCGCGATTAAGGATGGGTTCGGCAGTAGAAAGGCTGCTGTCTACGCGGATATTACGAGGAACAATGCCGTTTGTGCCATCTCTACTGATGAGCATTTGAACGTTGTATGTACCATCAGCATAGGTATGGCAGATTTCTGTTTGTCCTTCGCCTGTACTGCCATCACCAAAGTTCCAACCAGCGATATTTACACCAGAGGAAACCACGCCGGTGAAACAGACTTCGCCATTGCCACGAATGTCAACGTTGAAGTAAGCGGAATCGTCAACGAGGGCAAAGAGTGTTACCTTATTGGTTGCACGACCGTTTAGAACGTCGTTAGCAACACCGAGTGTAACTTGCTTTTCGCCAACAGTTGGGAAGAAAATACAGGGGTTTTGTTCGTTGCTGGTTGCGGGTTCGCCACCTTCAAACGTCCATTCCCAGCTCGTAATGGGGTTACCCGTTACAGTGCTTTTGTCTGTAAAGCAGATGGTGCGTGGCGCTACAGCTTCCCATGGGTCAGCAACAAAGCTGGCGATGAGGGATGTTTCACCATAAACCACCACGACTACGCTGGCTTCTTGGGTACGTAAAGGACCCACACCTGTAACGCGGATGGTGTATGTACCTGGTTCTGTAAAGACATAGCGACCTTGTTCTGCGACTTCGCTAGAACCGTCAGGGTAGAACCACTTAAGGGTGCTACGGTTGATATTGACTGTGATTGCATCAAACACAGACACTAAGCCGACAAGCCCACTGTTGGGGTTGGCTGTTGCGCTAATGCTTTGTGCAGCTTCTACGCGAACATTGGCAGAAACCTCGCACGTTCCGCTACCGTCTACAGTGACACCCACCAAGCGCAGGTCGATGGAGTTGTTTTCACCGTTGTAAATGGTAGAGAAGTTCGCGTTGTCTTCGCCCACTTGTTCACCATTCAGGTACCAAGTGTAGTTCATTTGGCGACCGTTGGCGTTGCCTACGTTCACACGGAAGCTCGCATTTTCGCCATTATAGATAGCATCGGGTGCCACGATGGTGCAGGAGAAATTATCTGCGCCAATGCTAATGATCTTAGTTTCGGCGCAATAAACTTGCTCGCCAATTTTCACTTCATAGCCAAGGCTAAAAGTAGTGTTGGGTTGTGACATTACATCTGCGGGGAAATCGAAACGTGAGGCGGTGCTATTTTGTACCGACTCGCCGTTGACTGTCCAGTTGAATGTAAAGCCTGCCAATTCGTAGGCGGTCACATTGACATTAGCAAAGCCAGAGGTGAAAGGCGCGAAGCTAGAATTGCCACTAAGCGAGCAAACTACTTCTGTTACGCTGACATTCACTGTCTTTGTTAGCACGCAGGCTGGGGTTTCAGCACCATCAAGGTAAACTTCAACCTTGGCGGTTTGTGAGCCGTCGATTGTCCATTTGTGGGCAACAGAACCGCCACTATAGCTTTCTTGTCCTACTTCGTTGATGTACCACTTGTAGGTTGCTACACGTTGTCCCAAATTCTTAAAGGTAACGTTGAAGCTGGTCGTTTGGTTTAGCAACGCCTCAACAACGTTTGCGTTTAGTGTACATTCAAGGGCTTTACCCCCTACACCTACTGTTTTGCTTGGGGTACAGACATCGTTACCTCTAGTAATGGTTACTGTAACGTCAGTGCTACCACTCTCTGGGAAGTAAATGCGCACGTCCCTTGCTGTGGTGCTGTTGAATGTAACACCGTTGGAGCCTGTCCACGAATAGGTAATCCCACCACTACCGCCTGAAACATTGGCTCTGTAGTTCTTTGAGCCAAATTGGCTGGCAGAGTTATCCCCACTAATATTACAGGAAAGTGCGCTTGCACCTACTGTAATGGTGATGGTTCTTTCGCAGAATGTGCCATCGCTGACGAACAACTTCATCGCAAGGTCAAACACACTGCCAGGTTCTGCAAAGTTGTAGCTAAATGTACTGCTCGTACCAGAGGCGATGCTTCCTCCACCTTGGCTGCTCAGAGTCCATTCCTTGCTAGTTACAGTACGACCGTTAAGGTTATTTACATTTTGGCTATCATAGGTATTGTTACCCAAGAGAGCCGAGATATTGCCCTTAACCGCGCAAGTTACTTGATTGAGCGTCAGGCTTGCAGCACGGCTGATGGAGCAACTTTCTGTGCCATCAATGAACACCTTTAGCGCAATGCTGTAAGCACCTGCTACAGGGTAGCTGGCAGTGAAGGAACTTGCAGCACCTGTTTGAACGTCACTGGGTGTTGTAAACGTCCATTCATAGGTGGGTGTGCGTCCTTGTAGGTTACCGATGTTTACCCCGTAGCTCACACTTTGGTTAAATGAGGGGGTTGCACTAAAGCCAGTAATGCTACAAGAGATATTTCTGTATGCTACCTCGATATTGACGGCTGCGGCTTCTGCCGTACCACCGGGACCTTCAACGCGCAAGTTCACTACAAAAGTACCTGCTTGGTTAAAGGTAATGGATGGATTTGCTTGATCAGAAGAGCCAAATTCACCAAACGTCCACGCATAGGTACGAATTGCACCTGTGGTAACCGCTTGGAAATTGACTGTTTGACCCACGTTTACGCTCGTGTTGCTTGCAGTGATACGCACTGTTGGGGGTTGAATCCCTTCAATGACCTGAAGCAAACGGCTGGATGTAGACAAAGAACCACCTGGAATGATGATGGCAAGTTCTACGGTGTAGGTGCCGCCTGCATATTCTTGGCAGACTTCTAAGTCCATCGTGTCTAAGGTTACGCCGTTACCAAAGTTCCATGAGGCACTGTCATAATCGCCCGCTGTGGTATTGGTAAAGCATACACGGAACAAGTTATCACCGATTTTTTCGGTACGGGCATCAAATGATGCGCGTGCTGCTTCGCGTTGACCCAAAATGACCACGCTTTGGCTGGCATTTGCCCCGCCACCGGGTCCTTCTACGGTTACGCTAACATTAAACGATTGCCCAGAGGTTCCTGTAAAGCGAACAACAAAGGGCCCAGAGGTGCTAGTGTCGCCACTCATCAGTTCGCCACCACCAAAGTTCCAGGCGTAGCTTGTGATCTCGCCACCACTGTTGTTCACACTAATGGTTGCTTCAAAAGGAGATTGTCCTTCACGAGGACTAATCGTGAGTGAAATGTTTGGACGTGCGACTTGTTCAATCACTTGAACAGTACCTGTTGCACGGGCAGTAATCGTGCCATTTGTGGCTTCGAGTGTAATGCTGTAATCGCCAATACCACCATCAAGTACAAAGCTGGCTGTTTCTGCCAGTGTAGAGGTGGTGCGTGTTTGGCTATAGCCACCGGGACCCGTTACACTCCAATTATAGGTAAGGGCAGTGCCAGCGGGGTTGGTGCTGGTGACGTTGGTTAGCACCAAAGTGAAACCATTTTCACCCGAACCGCGATTGGCATTAAAGCCCGCTACGATGATGAGTGAGGTCGCTTCGCTGGCTGTAACATTGACAGAACCAGTTAGAACGTAGTCTGCACCATTAGCACCACCGCTACCGAGTACGCCATCAGCGACCGCGCAGGTAAGGGTGTAATCGTAATTGCCTTCGCCTGTGTAGGTGAATTCGGCATTTTGACCGCTAACGACGTTGCCACCGCCAAAGTCCCATGAGTAGCTTTCGATGTTGTCGCCAGTTGCGCTAAAGGACACCGTGAAGCTATTCCCACTTTGGGTATAAGAGGGAGCGTTGATAGCGCAAGAGGAGCCAGGGGCTGCCACGACAACACCAACGTCAATAGGGGTTGTAGCCGTTGGGTTTTCACCTTCGCTAAAAAGCACTGTCAGGCTGATGGTATAAATACCGGCGCTGGCATAGGTGTGTGTGGGGTTTTGTTCGGTGCTGGTTGTGCCATCACCAAATGACCAACTGTAGCCTGTAATGCCTTCACCCGTACCAGAACCGCTAAAGCTCACGGTTAAGCCGTTGATAGAAGCATCAATGCTGGCAGTTCTCGCTTCAGCAATAAGTTCGAGTTCAGCTTGAACCACGGGTTCAGCTACAGGTTCACTGACACTGAATGTGTTAGAAGCCATGGGGCGTGCGCCATTGCTAAAAATGACCGTGAGGCTAACAGAGTAATCGCCCGCACTGCCATAAGTGTGGGTGGGGTTTTGTTCGGTGCTGGTTGCGCCATCACCAAATGACCACTCATAACCTGTAATGTCACCACCTGCGCCAGAACCGCTAAAGCTCACGGTTAAGCCGTCAGTGTTACCGTTGAGGGTAGCAACTTTGTTGGGGCAACCAAATTGGTCTACACCCGTACCAAAGGCATCGCCTAAAGAGGGGCAGAGGTCACTATAAACGCCGTCACCGTCATCATCAGGGGGACAGCCCGGTTGTTCAGCAGAGTTACCTGCAATGCTAGGACACAAATCTTGGTCGTTAAGAACGCCATCGCCGTCATCGTCGGGCCCGCTTGGTGGGGGAGGAAGTTCGCCACCATCAACGGGAGGGGCTTCACCACCATCAGGTGGGGGAGGAAGTTCGCCACCATCAGGTGGGGGAGGAAGTTCACCACCATCAACGGGAGGGGGTGTCACTTCACCGCCATCAGGGGGGGGAGGAAGTTCGCCACCATCAGGGGGAGTTTCACCACCGTCAACGGGAGGCTTGTCTGCGTCAGGGGCTGGTGTTTCTTCGCCACCATCGCGGAAAACAGCTGTCGCAACTTCAGATGCCTGCGTTGCTTCAGGAGTAATTGCGCTGGCGACTTGTCGTCCATCTTCTCCACCTTGATTGTTGGAGACAATGAACAACGCACCGAGCAACACCACAAAGGCGACTGCGCCTACTATGATATATTGCGTGCTACGCTTCATTTTTTATACCTTTCATTCATAAATACACTTTTTCCTGCTTCACACGGCATGGGCTTTGAAATGAGCCACTGATGCTGTGTGACAGGCATTAAACGCCGTAACGAATTTCGCCACGGCGTATAGCCACAAAGTTTTAGCTGCCGCTGGTTTCGGCAGAGTCGGGGGTGAGAGCCGTATCTGGCTCCACACATTCAGAGAACCATGTTTGCGTGTTGGGAAGTGGGCTATCTAGGCGTTTCCAAACGTCTTCAGCAACCGTATCAAAACCCATCGCCTTTTCAGACTCGCTAGGCACTTGTAGATAGAGGTATTGCAGAGTTCCTGTATAGAAGTCGTTTTCAAGAGCAAAGCACACAGAAACAGGGGAATCATTTTCGCCACGCTTCTCTAGCAATTGGTCATAGATGAATTGCAGTGTCACGAATAAATCGCTTTCTTGGTCTGCGAATTGTTCGGAGAGAGTAGCTTCATCCATAATTTCGCTGGTGATGCTTTCGAGGGCTTCTTTTTGCTCGTCGGTCAGTTCCAACTCAAGCGTTTCCTCAATCCATTTCACTGTTTCTTCAAAGCCAACCAAGTAAAAGTCACTGGTGGCAGCGGCTTCGTTTACAGTGCGAAAGACGGGAGTAGGGGCAGCCGCTACTTGATTTTGTAGCTCGCTAATTTGTGATTGAAGGCTGGTGATTTCTGCGGATTGGTCGGGACGAGTGCCAATAATGGCGAATGCGCCAATGAGCGCACCAACTACAATCCCACCGATGAGTAAAAGCAAGTCTTTGGTTTTCATTGGGGTGCAACCTTTCTCTTTTATCCAAGTCCGCCACAACGTCTGACGGGTTTGCTTATGCGATTTAATACCAGTATAGAGGGCTTTTTTCTATCTTCAATCAGTGTGTAGATTACTTTTAGAACTTTTTACAGTCTACTTTTCATTACAAAGTATAATGTTTAGAAGCAACAATAGGTCATAAAAACTTGAAAAAATTCTGTAAACCTAGAAAAAGTGTTCACTATCGGCTACTATTTAACAGGAAATTTAGGGAGATGGGTATAAAAATGCGTTTTTGGGCAGTAATTCTCGTCATTTTAGGCGTAATGGGAGCATCTTTATTTGCACAAACAGACCTTGCGGCAACGCTAGAAGTGCTAGAAGGGGACGTTAGTGTACAGCGTGTAAACACAAGCACCTTTATTCCTATTACTATAGAAGCCATTGTCGGGGTGGGGGATGTTATTCAAACAGGCAATAGTGGGCGTGCGCGAATTACTTTTTTTGCAGATGGCACAGATACAGAACTATTGCCAAATACCACGTATCGCATTGAAGCATTCAGTGGCAACGCAACCACATTTCAGCTCAGTGTTGAAGTGATTTTGGGGCAAACATCTCAACGTCTTGGGCGTGTTTTGGATGCAAACTCTTCTTATAACGTCAATACGCAGGGCATGACGATGGCAGCACGTGGCACAGTGTTCTCTGTGCGTGTAGAAGAAAGCGGACGTGCGGGCATGTTGGTGCAAGAGGGTGTTGTAGAAGCCGACAAAGATGATGACCTCGCGCAAGTGCCTCCACAATTTGGGGTACGTGCAGAAGCTGAAGGCGCGTTGAGTGATGTGGTACGAGCGACAACGTTTGATGAATTAGATGCTGCGCTAGACGGTTGTAGTGTAACCGTTACGACCTCTGATGATGTTAGTATCAATGTCCGTGTTAGCCCTAATACCACCGCAGAACAATTGGGTATTGTAGAGGCGTTTGAAATTAGCACACTCTTCGGTAAAAGCGAAACAGGGAACTGGTATCGTATCACCTTTGAGGACAGCTACGGCTGGATTTTATCTTCTACAACAACTTTTGATGACACCTGTGCGGGCTTACGTATTTTCCCTAGTGATTATATTGAAGGGCAAGACCTTACACCCAGTATTGAACCCGAAGCAACCCCCGATACAGGGTCTTAAAACGTGGCGCGGTTATGGGCTTCGCTACTCATTGGCATTGTGCTTGCTTTAGGGGTGCTAGGGCTGTGGGGAGCGCGTGCTTTCTCACAGCTCGATTTGCGCCTAAGTGACCTTTACTTCGTTCCCTCTTCGGTAAGGGGGGATGTGGTGATTGTTGCATTAGACGACCCTAGTTTTGCTCGGTTTGGGCGTTCTCCTGCGGAATGGTCTCGGACGGTATACGCTGACCTTGTGCGCACTCTGAGCGATAGTGGGGCGCGTGTGGTGGCGTTTGATTTGCTCTTTAGTGAACCTAGCCCCGATGACGAAGCCTTCGCCGAAGCCTTACGTGAAGCCCGACAAAGCGAAAGTAGAACACGAATTGTCATGGCAAGTGCAGGTATCCAAGCCCCCACTCGCCCACAAAATACCCCATTTTTGAACGGAATCAGCTATCAATCTTCACTGGTTCCCGTAGAAGTCATTGCAAATGTCGCCGATTATCAGGGGTTAGTGAATGCGTTCCCTGATATTGATAGCCGAGTGCGTCGTCAAATTTCGGTGGGGCAAGTGGGGGATGACGTGGTGCTGTCGTTTAGCCTTGCCACCTATTTAGCTTATTTGCGTGTGCCTGCTATGGCAATGGAGCAAGTAGTTCTACCCCTTCCTAACGCGCTACAAGTTACAAATGAGCGACAATTGCCGGTGGATGAAAATGGTCTATGGCGACAAAACTACTTTGGTGAGCCTTTAACCGCGCAAAAAACAACGTTTAGCACCTTTTCTTTGGTGGATGTGTTGGATGGCGAGGTAGATACACAAGTCTTTCAAAACAGAGTAGTTTTGGTGGGCGTTGCTAATAGTACGGGTTCAGTTGACCAATATCTTGTGCCATCCTCGCAAAGTGGGCAATTGATGGCGGGGGTAGAAATTCAAGCCAATGCCCTAGAAACGCTCTTACAAAACGTCTTTGTGTATACGTTGCCGTATCCCTTGGAAGGGCTATTGCTGGCACTATCCACACTGGGCGCAACACTAATTTATACTTACGGAAGTGTGCGCTGGAAATTGTTTGTGGTGGTGGTTGTCTCTATTGGGGGCTTAGTGCTGGCACTCGCTTTATTTAGCGTTACCCGCCAGCTTTACCCCATTTTTTACTTCTTAGTGGCTATTACCCTACCGCTCCCCATTACCGTCGTGTGGGAGCTTAACCGCGAATTTAGATTACGGGTAGAATCCGAAGCCCAAAAGCGTGTTTTAGAAGCCACCAACCAACGCATAGAAGAGGAGAAGCGTTATCTCGAGGTTATTCACGAGAAAGAAACCGTCGAAATTGAAACGTTACAAGCGTTAAATAAGTTAAAAACGCACATGATACGCATGGCATCGCATGACTTAAAGAACCCTTTGGGGCGTGTGGTGGGTTATTCAGAATTGATGCTGATGAAATCATTGCCATCCGACCAAGAACGCTTTATCAAAAGCATCTTAAAAGCCAGCGAAGAAATGAACACACTCATCACCGACATTCTCAACTTGGAGCAGTTACGCTCGGCACAAACCACACAAGAGAACTTGTCGTTAAATAAGCTGGTCAATGAAATTGTCATTCGGCATGAACCCGAATTTGAGCAAAAAGAACAAGCATTTGAAGCAAACATTACCCCCGAAACACTAACGGTATACGGTGACTTGTTGCAACTATCGCAAGCTATCTCTAACCTCATTGGTAACGCCTCTAAATACACCCCCAACGGGGGAAAAATCAGCGTACGTTTGGCGCGTGATGAAACACCGCACAATGCGCGATTTGAAATTAAAGATACGGGCTATGGCATCCCCGAAAGAGCGATAGAGAGTTTGTTCACAGAGTTTTACAGGGTAAAAATGGTTGAAACTTCAAGCATTGCCGGCTCTGGTTTGGGCTTAAGCCTCGTCAAAACCGTGGTTACTTCGCACGGCGGGCAAGTGTGGGTAGAAAGTAAAGAGGGAGAGGGTAGCACGTTCTTTGTTTTGTTGCCCCTTGCCCAAACAAAGGATGACTTATGAACAAGTGGGTGATCGTAATTTTAACCCTCTTTATCTTGGGTGGCGTTGCCCAAACACAAGAGCGTTACAGCGGTATTTTAACGGTTCGCTATGGTTTGGTGCAGTTTGTCCGAGAGAACACAGTGCAAGCGTTTCCCTTAACACAACAAGCGGTCATGCCTTTTGGTGAAGGTGATACTTTAACAACGGGTGATGAGGGACGTGCGCTAATTGCGCTTCCGATGGGGGAGTGGATGTTGCTTCCCAATTCATCGCTGACACTAACGCGCTTAGAGCGCATTGAAGAGGTTTGGTATATTGACGCAACAATAGACGGTGTTCTTGTACAAGTGGCACGTTCAGAAACCAACGCAGAAGTAAACATTCAGGCGGGGAATTTAGTCATTCGCGGGCGAGGCTTACAGATGGCTGTATGGCATTACCCACAAACACTAGCCTCTGTCGCGCTGGCAGAAGGCGCATTGCTGGTACTAAACACATTGACAGAAGAAACCTTTGCCATGAGTACAGGGGACGCGCTGTGGTCAGATGTACGCAGCACACAGCTTATTCAAGCGCTAGGGTTTCCCTTAAATGCGTCACGGTTTGAAGCACATCTTTTTGGTTGTGAAGGTGTGGTTGATACAATTGGCGACATTGGCGTTTTGGTAAGGCGTGGCATTGGACAACGCCACGAACGGCTAGGGCTTATTCCAGATGGGGCAAAAGTAAGTGTGCTGGCTATTAATGACGCTGGCTATTGGCTACGCATCCAGTATTTAAGCGGTTTTAGCTGGATTATTGAAGAAGCCGTCAACCATGATTGCAACAACCTAACACGCTTACCCGATAATTCGCTCCTAGAACGCATCATGCGTATCGTAAATCCTAGTGACCGCGAGATTGAGTTTCTAAAGCCGTACTACCAAACACCCTTAGAGGACACCTTTTTTTACCAGTACCGTGGAAACTAGGCATGGCGTTTGTAATACTCTAAGATGCTAAAGCAAATGACAATCCCTAGTACGCCATACAATGCGAGCGCGGCGGGTGTGCCAATGAACTGTGCAACAATGCCCAGAAGCAACGCCCCAAACGGGGTAAACCCAGTGAATGACAGCGTATAGAGCGATAAAATTCGCCCCCTAAATTCATTTGGGACAACTGTTTGAATTTGTGTATTAATGCTTACAAATTGTAGAATCATGAACAATCCAGAGAAAAAGCACGCTATCATTGCCGGTATTGTGGCGATTTGGACAGCTAATAAAATTGTAGATAAGCCCGACCCCACAATTGCCCAATTCATCGTTACCGTGTAACCAAAGCGTGTGGTAACCATACCAAGCAATAGACCCGCAATGACAGAACCAAACCCCTGTGACGCACTCAAGAGGGCATAGCCTTCTCGCGGTGAATTTAGCACAAGGTCTGCAAAAGCAGGCAATAATTGCAACAAAGGCACAACAAAAACACCGCCCGCTAAAGAAGTCATCAAAAGGGGTGCAATGAGCTTGCTATGGCGTGCATACGATAAACCCTCACGAAGCTGTTTTAAGGGGTTTTCTGTGCGTGATGTGGTAATGGGGTAGGGAACAGTAATGAGGTACAATGCTACCAATGACCCCATAAAACTAAGCGCGTTTAAGAAGAAACACCATGCAGCCCCAACGGTTAAGAGTGCAATCCCCGCTATTGAGGGGCCCAATACCCTAGAACTACTGTTGACGATGGCTGTAAGTGCAATGCCACTTTTAAGATGATGACTGCCCACCACTTCTAAAACAAAGGTTTGGCGCGCTGGAAAGTCTATGGCATTGGTAGACCCCAGTAAAAATGCCATCATAACAATGTGCCATACCTGAATCGTTTCGGTATATGCCAGCGCAAATAGCACCAGTGCCAGGCACATCTGAATAAACTGCGTTATCATCATCAGGCGTTTACGAGGAATACGGTCTACAATCACCCCAGAAATGGGCGAAAGCAAGATAACCGATAATCCTGATGCACATGCAACAATACCCAGCCACGCTTCAGATTTTGTAAGCTGAAAAACAAGATAGCCTTGTGCTAGATTTTGCATCCACGTGCCAGAAACAGAAACTAATTGTCCAAGGAAATAAAGCCGAAAACTGGGGCTTTCAAACGCCGAAAAAGTACCAATACGCTCGCTAGTGGTCGATGACATTCTAAGACTCATTGTTTTAGGGGCGGTTATGTGTGAATAGTGTAGCATGCCGTATAAGACCAACGGTGACAAATTGGTTATAATGAAAGAGATGTATCATTCTTATAGTCAATAGACTAACCACGGATAAAGAGAACCCCATGATTACAAAAAAACAAATTAGCTTAAAAGAAGCCCAACAACTCATTTATAGTGTGCAATCACAACTTGAAATTGAACAAAAGGGAGCTGCCATTGCCATTGTTGACGAACACGGCGAATTGATTGCTTTTGCCCGTACAGATACTTGTCCACTGCCTTCTGTTACCATTGCTATCAATAAAGCCTACACTGCCTCTCGTGAACGTAAGTCCAGCAGAGAACTCGGTGACGCTTCACGAACCTATGGCTTTCCGTTAACCAACTTTGGCGAATTACGCTATGTCGGCTGGGGCGGTGGGTTTCCTATTTGGCATGATGGCACAATCATCGGTGCTATTGGCGTAAGTGGCTTGCCAGAAGAAGAAGACATGGCACTTGCGACCCAAGCCATTAACGAACTAAAATTTGAGCAATAAGCTAACACAGTGTTAGCCTATAGAAATGTCAATTTTCACAGATAACGGCTTTTAAGGACAAGTGACGCATGAAACTCAGTATTTTGATTGTGGATGATGAAAAAACCATCCGCGAAGTGATTAAGCGTTACCTTGATATTGAAGGCTTTAATGTGCTCGAAGCAGAAAGTGGACTTCAGGCAATTAATTTACTGCTACACCAAAAAGTTGACCTTGTGGTGTTAGACATTATGCTTCCTGAACTAGACGGGTATGGAGTTGCGCGACGACTGCGCGACCCCAACGAAAACGCCGACATGACGTTAAACAGCGATGTTCCCATTATCTTTTTAACGGCACGCAAAGAAGAACATGACCGCTTGCATGGCTTTGAACTTGGGGGCGATGATTACTTAGTAAAACCGTTTAGTACCCGCGAGCTGGTTGCCAGAGTAAAAGCGGTCATTAGGCGCAGTAACCCCAACATTGACGAAACCGAAGCACCCATTACCCTTAACACGCTCTCATTAGACCCCAGAAGTCGAACTGTTGTACAAAATGGCAAAAACGTTAGCTTAACCGCAAAAGAATTTGATTTACTGTGGTTTTTGGCACGTCATCCGCGCCAAGTATTTAGCCGAACTCAACTGCTAGATAATGTGTGGGGCTATGATTTCTTTGGTGATGATAGTACGGTAACCGTTCATGTAAGGCGATTGCGTGAGAAAATAGAACCCGACGCAACCAAACCCACCTATATACAAACTGTTTGGGGAATTGGCTATAAGCTAGATACGCCAGAAACCTAACGCCAAAAAGGATGTTCACTATGAAGCGAGTGCTATTTGCGGTTGGGATGTTATTAAGCGGTTGGCGATGGTTGCTTACACGCCACAAACGCAATACCCCACCCCAACCTAAAAGCCTCATCACAGAACCGGATGACCAAAACCGCTTTTTGCCCTTTGAGAGCATTGCAAATTTACGTGATATTGGTGGCTATAAAACGGTTGAGGGCAAAACAGTAAAGTGGAAGCAGGTTTACCGTGGTGCATCACTGGCGTATGTAAATGAAGATGAGCAAGAGCAATTAAATGTCCTTAATTTACAAGTGGTTTGTGATTTGCGCCGTCACGATGAAATTTCACACGCTCCCGACAATGTGCCAGAGGGAGCGCGTTATCTCAATATCCCGTCTATGGACAGCATTAACAAAATAGGGCAAATTAGAAATTTGCTCTTTAAGCCTCGATATATTGAGCAAATGATGGGTGAGATTTATATTGAAGCTATCCTAGAAAACAATCCGGAAATGTTTGGTATTGTGTATCGCCAAATTATTGAAGGCAATTTACCTCTGCTGATACACTGTACCGCAGGCAAGGATAGAACAGGTTTAGCGATTGCCTTACTTTTGCGTGTGTTAGGTGTAAATGAAGAAACGGTACTAAACGATTATTCGCTGTCCAACCATTACTACGACTACTTTAAGCGAATATCAGGACGATTGGTAAAGCGACTTCAACAGGTGGGGTTTTCAGAAGATGATGTGTCTCCCCTACTGATGGCAGATAAGCGCAATCTAAAAATGGCGATAGAACACATTGAACACAAGTATGGCTCAATAGAAGCGTATTTATCGCAACGGGCAAACATTAGCACCCAAGATATTGAACTACTCAAAGCTCGTTTACTAGAATAAGCGAGACACATGGTGAAACTTTCTACCCCCCCTACTGGCTTAATGATATTTATCATCATCTTGAGTATTTCACTAGGAAGTACACTGCTCTTTAGCCAAGTTGCGCTCCTATGGCAAGGAACAGTGATTGAACAACTAGCAATAAGCATGTCCGGAACAGGCATCCTCACTACTGTCATCTCTTATGTGCTGTATAGAACGCATACCTTAAGCAGGCTAGGAAGCATTCAATGGGCATTTGGAACAATGATTGCTTTTACAGTCGGTTTAGTTATGGTCAACCTGTGGATCATCTCACAACGGATGTTCTTTAGCACAGTTTACTTGTCTATGATGTTAAGTGTTCTTGTGTTTGCCACACTAACAGCACTTACGTTTGGCTACTTTATTGCAAAAGCAATGACCGACCGCCTAAAAGAGCTATCTACTGGGGCTAATGAACTGTCCAAAGGAAACCTACAGCATCAACTTGCAGTGAATGGCAATGACGAGATTGCAAAACTTACAGAACACTTTAACCACATGGCAAAAGAGTTGGCGACTGTTGATGAGGAAAAACAAAAGTTAGAACAAGCTCGACGTGACCTTATTGCATGGGTAAGCCATGATTTACGCACACCCCTAACAACTATGCGTGTGATGCTAGAAGCACTAACAGACGGCATCATCAGCGACGAAAAAACACAAAAACGCTATCTCAACACCAGTTTGGGCGAGATAGAACATCTTAGCCACCTCATTGATGATTTATTTGAGCTAGTACAGCTAGATGTAAAAGGGATTTCGCTTGATATTACCCCAACGTCCCTAAGAGACCTCATCTCAGACACGGTGAGTGCCTTCCACGCAAAAGCAGAGAATAAAGCTCAACGCATTAGCGCAAATTTACGTCATACACAGGAAACCATACGCCTTGCCCCCGATAAAATTCAGCGTGTCCTGTCTAACTTGCTAGACAATGCCATTAAATACAGCCCACCTGAAGCTGAAATAAATATCAGCACAACATCAGAAAATGGCTATGTAAGCGTGTGTATTCGCAATTACGGTGTAAGCCTAAGCAAAGAAAGCACACACAAAGTATTTGATAGCTTCTATAGAGGCGAAACATCACGGATGACCCAAAACGGAGAAAGAGGTGTTGGGCTAGGATTAGCTATTGCTAAGGGCTTTGTAGAGGCACACCAAGGCGTGATTTGGGCAGAAAGTGATAATCAATCTACATCATTTGTGTTCACCCTCCCCTGCTAGTTACAATCCCTTTCTTGTGAATATACAAAGAAGAATTGTTTTTGGATACACTAGATACTTTGACCAAGGGGGGACTTCATTCAGTGTATCCATTCCCAATTATCCGTATCTATGAAAGCCGTGTTTTGGCTTTTTTGTTTGTCGATGTAGGCGTATGATAGAGGCTTGGTTTAATGCTCTAATACTAGAGGTTAATATGTCTAAGAAACCTGTTATGCTCATCATCTTGGATGGTTTGGGCATCCGCGAGATGGAAGAAGGCAATGCCGTAAAATTGGCTAATATGCCCCATTACAACCAATGGATGAAAACACTAGAACGCTCTATTTTAGATGCTAGTGAAGAAGCTGTTGGTTTGATTGCAGGTCAAATGGGAAATTCAGAGGTGGGTCATCTTAATTTAGGTGCCGGTCGTGTGGTATATCAAGATATTTCGCGTATAGATGTTGCTGTCCGTGACCGTGAGCTATATACACACCCACAGCTTTTAGAGGCTTTTGCCTATGCTGAACAACATAGTTCTAAAGTCCACGTTATCGGCTTGCTAAGTGATGGCGGTGTACATAGTCATGAACGCCATTTGTATGCCCTTTTAGACGTGCTTAAAGGGGTTAAGATACGCCCAATTTTGCATGTGATTACAGATGGTCGTGACACGCCTACAACAAGCGGTATGGGCTTTGTAGAGCGTTTAGAGGGGCATATATCACAAGACCAAAGTGCCATTATTGCTAGTGTTTCTGGTCGTTATTATGCGATGGACAGAGACAATCGCTGGGAGCGTGTTTCACAAGCCTATGATGCGATGGTATGGCATCAATCACCTACTGTTGCCGAAACTGCTACCGAAGCCGTACGCCAATCCTATGCCGAAAATGTAATGGACGAGTTCATCCACCCTACAATAATTAAACAACAAGAAGATGTGCGTATTTCGCCCCATGACGTAGTGATTTTCTTCAACTATCGTTCAGACAGAATGCGTGAGTTAGTAAAAACGCTGATTTACCCAGAGATTGATGGCTTTACGGGTAATTTTGTGCCAAATATAGACATAGTTACTTTCACATCCTACGACGATACTTACCCCGTAAACGTGCTATTTCGCAAAGATTCTTTAGAGTACGTTTTGGCTCAAGTGGTTAGTGAATCGGGTCTAACACAGTACCACAGTGCAGAAACTGAAAAATACCCTCATGTAACTTTCTTTTTTAATGGGGGACGCGAGGAAAGTTTTCAGGGTGAAGACCGTCGTATTATTCCCTCACCTAAAGTTGCAACCTATGACCTTCAGCCAGAAATGAGTGCGTATGAACTAGCAGAAGCTACTTTAGAACGCCTTCAATCTTATGATGATGGTTTTCTACTCATTAACTTTGCTAACCCTGATATGGTAGGACACACAGGTTCACTTTCTGCTGCTATTAAAGCTGTGGAGACCGTTGACACTTGTGCGGCTCGTTTGGTAGATGCAGTGTTAGCAAAAGGCGGTGTTGCCCTTGTAACTGCTGACCATGGCAATTGTGAGCGTATGGTAGAGCTTTCTACGGGTGAATCTCATACTTACCACACAACCAACCCTGTTTCTTTTTTCGTTATTGGTGAGGGCTATTATCAGCTCTGCGCGCGTGGCAAACTCGCTGATGTTGCTCCTACCGTGTTAGACTTATTAGGGCTAGAGAAACCTAAGCAAATGACAGGTGACTCTTTGATACTATCTCATCGTCAATAATGTTTCGTAGGAGGGTACTGTGAAGCGCATTCAGCCTAAAGAAGGTCAAGAATCTGTATGGGATTATCCACGCCCACCGCGTGTTGAAGCTGTTAAAAGCCGCTTGCGTGTTATTTTTAATGGCATCACTTTGGCTGATACAGTCAATGGTTTTCGTGTGCTAGAAACAAGCCATCCTCCTGCGTACTACCTTCCTCAGGACGATATTCAGATGCAATATCTGGTGCGTGTGCCGCGTCAAACTTTTTGTGAGTTTAAAGGAATGGCAAATTATTGGACGCTTCGTGTGGGCAATCAAGAAGTACCTGACGTGGCGTGGATGTATGCCTCACCCAATAAAGGCTTTCAGCAAATTGCCAATCATTTGTGCTTTTATGCTAGCCGTGTAGAGGCGTGTTTTGTTGGTGACGAGCAGGTAACACCCCAAGATGGTGACTTTTATGGCGGATGGATTACGTCTTCTGTGGTGGGTCCTTTTAAGGGAGGCGTGCGAACTTGGGGTTGGTAGAAGCTATTTTTAGGTTTTGTTAGGAGACTTTGCCGAAAATGCTTGCGTGATTGGGTTAATTCGTGTTATTCTATTTCAAGTGTTGCTTTCGCAGTTCTATTTTACGGATTTCCTTTCTCTTTTCGCTGTCTGTTATCTAATAGCTCTTTGGTGTTTTCGTTTAAGAGTTTTGCAGTTTAGTTAACAAACAGAATGGTACTCGGCGTATGGATAAAAAAATGTCCATGTTGCACCCCGTTTAACATGGACATCCATTCGTTTGGTCGCCTTTTGGGCAACGAAAAGAGAAACAAAAAAGATTGAAGCAGATTCAGTCACTATTATATCTTAGAGAGGGGGGTTGTTACAAGTGATTTTAGTACAGATAATGCGCCTAAACCAAAATAATCACGCTATTGCTCTCCAAAATATGGGAGAAAAAGAGAGCAATGATTATTTTGGTGCGCTTGGGGAAAGCGCATCGTCTCTGTACAAGCAAGGTTTTAACGTCTTTCCGCAACCGTTCAAGAGAAAATCGGGGTACTCTTGGCAACCTTTGCAGATTGTAAGACTTTCGAATAAGTCATACCCACACTTTACAGACATTATCAGTGGGTATGTTAATTTAGCGGTGATGTGTGGTCGCACAAGCAATAATCTTTTTGTTTTGGACTGCGAATCACCAGAATCTTTGAACTATCATATGGAACAGCTACGCGCCCGCAAAATACCGCTTTATGTGTCAAAAACAGCGCGTGGTGGTCATATTTATCTTTTTTGCGCATCAGGTGAAGTCCATAACATCAAGTCGGGGGTAATTAAAGATATTGAAGTACGTGGGCGTAATCTATACGTACTCGCCCCACCCTCTTTACACCCTTCGGGCGCACCGTATGAATGGCTTATTCGCCAGTCGGATAAACCGCCCACTGTGAGCGTACAAGATATTGATTGGTTGATGGATAAAAGAGGCAACTCTGTTCCGCTACAAGCCAACGCTCGTGGAAAGCATGGCTCTGTTCCACATTTATCACTTATTTCACCTTACTCGTCGCTTTCTAATACGACCCGTGATTACATTAAAAACGGGCATCTTATCCCAGAGGGCTACCGCAACAACGCGCTCTTTAGCGCAGCCTGCGATATGGTAGGTAATCACTATACCTATTCAGAAGTTTCTTCGATGCTTTGTACGCCTGCTCAACTAAGCGGGCTATTGCTTGATGAAATAGAAGCCACTATTCAAAGCGCGTTTAGCCGTCCGCGCGAGCCTGCTCGTAAGATAAACCCGCGCCTTAAAGAACAACAAAATAACGAAACGACATGGCAGCTAGCGATGGCGTTTGCTTCAAAATACGATTGGTCTTTTTCGTATGGCAATAATTTCCGAGCGTTGTTTCTTGCCTTAGTAGAACGTTGCCGTTTAGGAAGCAACTCTAAGGGTATTTTTAGGGCGAGTATTCGTGAACTAGCAGAATTAGCACGCATGGGCATTAACACGGTTCAGCGACTGCTTAAAAAGTTTATAAAACTTAATCTGATTCTTTCTAGCGGTACTGATAAAGTCAGTAGCGCAAACCTTTGGATGTTCACAGATGACGTGCTTGCTAAGGCAAAAAAGCTAGTTTTGGCTGATAAAGCCTTCCGTTTGCCCTCCCATTGGCTAGATTTTACGCAAGCGATGAAACAAAGTGATGCGTCCGAAAGTGGTGCAATGGGCAGGGGCGCAATGTTCCTTTATCAGTTTATGAAGGCAACTAAACGTGCAATGTTACCTAGTGCGTTGTCTGTTGCTTCTGGTATGACGCTGAATCAGGTGAACTATGCATTGTCTAAACTTCGTGAGTTGGGACTTGTAACACGCCATATTTTAGGCTGGTATCCTGTTTGCTATTCGCTAGATGAGTTAACACAGCATGTTTTATACCAACGCCCACGCATTAAAGGGCGCGGTGAACGCCGTAAACAACGGTTTTTGAACGCACGTCAGGCGTTTGTGTCGCGTGTTATTTATATTGCGCGTCAAGTTTCTGATGGCATAAAGAATCCTTATATGGTAAGACCGAACCTTTTGCGTGTGGATGAGGCAGATGAGGATATAAAAGCTTTGTTTAGGTCACATCAGGTACAAAAAGAATTGCAAAAAGGGGCTTATTCTACGTTCTTCACAAGGGCGGATGGTTCTTTTGCGCGCGTTAGTTTTCTTACTCATGACGATTTAGGCGTATAGATTGTCTTATTTTCTCTAAGAAATGTCAGCAAAAACGAATGGTGCTTTTGTGAAGTAATTTTAGGCTCTTTGGGATGGAGTGGTTTGCTTAAATAAAAAAACGGGTGCATTATTGCACCCGTTTTTTAGCTTATTTGTTCAGACTAGCTACCAGGAGTTGCTTCTGCTTCTTCAATCAAAGCACCAGTAACGGGGTCTACACCTGTTTCAATATCGCCATCAATGAGGGCTTGTAGCACTTCAAATACGGCTTCGTAGATTTCGTCAGCTACATCAGCATCGTGCTTGGGTGCAATGGTGATACCACCGTTTACTACGTCTAGGACGTACAAATTGCCACCGGGGAAGCTGTCCATTTCGCCATTTACAAGAGCGGCGATGAGGTCATAAACACCCACGTTTACAGCTTTTTGTGCGCTGGAAATAAGGAATTCTGCACCAGGTGTTTCGCCACCACCAAAGGTAGTGAAGTATTCGTCTTGGTCAACACCAATGACATATACGCCTTGTTCGGCTGCATAACGGATACCACCAGAACCAGTGGGGCCCCCTGCACCAAATATCACATCGGCACCGTCAGCAATAAATTGCTCGGCTAAAGCTGCACCCTTGTCAGGAGCAACGAAGCTATCGGTGTAGCTGCCCAAGATAGTGATTTCTGGGTTGATGTAGCGGATACCTTGTTCGTAACCGTTGCGGAACTTCACGACGGGGGGAATTTCTACGCCATAAACACCAGCAGCAATGTCGCCACCTTCTTCTTCAATAAGAAGCGCAGCAAGTACGCCTACTAAGAAGCCGGCTTGGTCTTCACGGAATTGGACACCTACATAGTTAGTGGGCCCATCAACAATGAATTGGTCAACACCAACAAAGTAAACTTCGGGGTTGGCTTCGGCTGCAACGGCTGTTGCGTCTGCAATCAAGAACCCAACGGTAACAATGACATCGGCACCCGATTGAATACAGGTGTTGATATTGTCGTTATATTGTGTGTCGGAGGTCGTTTCAATAAAGTTGATATCGAGGTCAAATTCTTCTTCGGCTTGAAGGATACCTTCATAAGCATATTGATTGAACGTACCATCGTTTACCTTGCCTACGTCTGTAACCAAGCATACGCTTTCGATAGCACTTTGAGCAAGCGCGGATGGTACAATCCCGACGGCTAACGCTAAGACAGCAATGACAAGAAAGGCTTTTTTCATGTGGTTGTTCCTCATTGTTTTAATTAGATTAAACGGGTATTTAACACCTCCTTAAATTTACCGCGTTTTGCGATTTTTTCAAGTGAATTTATGCACATAAAAACCCTAGACCAACTTTATCCCCCAATGACGTTGTTTTTTTATATCTTAAAGTACAATAAAAAGTATCTTTCAAACAGTATATAGGAATTTAGCATGAAAAAAATGTTACTTTCGCTTGCCGTGTGTTTGTTGTTTACGGTGACGTTGTTCCCTCAAGAAACGCCTCAAAATACTGGTAATTCCTTTTTGGGTATAAACCTCAACGGAGTGGTGGATTGGTCTACACAATTTCCCTTTGTAGACATCTTCAAGTCAGCACGCCCTTGGATACCCCAAAGACAGGGGGCAGGCTGGGGTGAAGGGGGTGAACTTGCTCTTTCGCCCGAAGGTTGGGTAACGCGCCTGGAACCGAATCAATTTGCAGAAACGGTGCTTTTTTCCGCAGATACCCCCTTTACAGGCAGCATGGATGGTGAGTATGTTATCCTTTTTGATGGCGAAGGTGAAATTGCTTTTAGGGGTAATAATGTCACTGTAAATTCACAGTCCGCAGGAAGGCTAGACATTACGGCACGCCCCTCACAAGGGTCTGTGTTTCTACAAGTGACAGCAACGAACGAAGCAAATCCCCTTAAGAATATTCGCTTTCTAATGGCATCACACGAGCAAACGTACATCTCGCAACCGTTTAACCCGCTTTTCTTAGAACGGTTCTCGCGCTTTGGTATCTTACGTTTTATGGACTGGATGCAAACGAATGATGAGCCAGCACATACTTGGTCAGAACGTCCTCTTTTGACGGATTACACATTTGCGCTTCGTGGTGTACCTGTGGAAATGATGATTCAATTGGCAAATACTCTACAAACGGACGCATGGTTCACCCTCCCCCACCGCGCTGACGATGAGTATGTGCGCCAATTTGCCATCCTAGTGCTTGATGCGCTTTCACCCAACCTTAAAGCCTATGTTGAATATTCTAATGAAACGTGGAACGGGCAATTTGTCCAAGCCAATTATGTGATAGAAACGGGTTTAGCGCAGGGCTTAGGAAGCGGTGATGCGTTTTGGGCGGGCTTGCAATATCACTCTAAACGAGCCAATGAAATGTTCCGCATTTTTGAAGAGGTGTTTGGCGGAAACGAGCGTCTTGTGCGTGTGCTTGCTTCGCAGGCAGCAAACTCTTGGACAACCGAGCAAGTGCTTCTTTATGAGGATGCGTTTCAGAGTGTAGACGCTGTAGCGATTGCCCCCTACTTTAGCTGTGATGACCCCGCTAACCCCGATAATGTAGAAGCCACGCTTTCGGCAGGTTTGGATGGGCTACTTGCCCAGCAACTGATTAATGTACAAGAAGGGGGTTGCGCCTATCAGTATATGATTGACCAGCTAGAAATTACGCGCCGTTTTAACGTGGACTTGATTGCTTATGAAGGTGGTCAGCATTTGTCGGGCTACTTTGGCACAGAAAACAACGATGCACTGACGGAATTGTTCATTGGTGCAAATCGTGACCCTCGCATGACGGAAATCTATTTAGCCTATCTTAACGCATGGCGTGAGCTAGGTGGTGGGGTGTTTATGGCATTTTCGGATGTCGGGCAACCCTCGCGCTTTGGCAGCTGGGGTGTCTTAGAAACACTGACACAAGATATTGCCACTGCACCCAAGTATTTGGCTTTGATGGCGTTTATTGACAGCCTGCAAGGGCAATAAATAAAAAGTGGGCGTGCGACTAATCACACGCCCTTTCACATAGAGGGGTTCTGAAGCGGTTGTTAAGGAAGTTCCCAAACAGATTTACGCTCCAAGATTAGCTTAACAGCTCTTGGGAATCGGTCATGGTCTAGGGGTTTCCCCAAGAAGCCGTCAAACCCTAAACGGCGTACTACATCAATTTCTGATGTATGTACCGAATAGGCAATAATTGGGATGCGATGCCCATATCTTGCGGGAACTGCGCTTTCTACATGAAGAACACGGTCAAAACTGGACAGAGGAACTCAAAAAATTACTGCTGAGCATGAAAAAGGCGGTTGAAACAGCCCAGCCTGTCGGAAAACTTGCGCCAGAAATCCTTGAAAGTTTCATACAGCACTACGAACAACTTTTAGCACAGGGCTGGCAAGCTAATCCGCCACCGGAGAAAGCACACTTGCCTAAACGGGGACGCTTGAAACAGTCCACTGCCCAAAATTTACTGACACGCTTGGAAAAATACCAAGCCGCAGTCTTAGCCTTTATCCATGATTTTCGCGTGCCTTTTGACAATAATCTCGCTGAACGAGACTTGCGGATGATGAAAGTTAAGCAGAAAATCTCTGGCACTTTCCGAACTTCGCTTGGGGCTGAAATCTTTGCCGACTTGCGCTCTTATATTTCCACTGTCCGTAAACAGGGTCTCAATGTCCTTGA
>DAOTTQ010000061.1:0-27794 GCA_034437555.1 Anaerolineae bacterium
GGTGGGCGTTTCTGTGTTCACCTGTACCAACGCAGTACCCTCGCCTGTGGGAACAAGCGCATTAACATCTTCTGTGCGCGTTACAAGCCCTTCATCAGCACGATTTAAGTTGGGCAAAACCACGCCAACCAACGCCACTAGCCCTATCAGCACCGCCAAAATCCCCCCCAGCATCGTGCCAGTGAGCTTGGTTGTGGGGGCGATGTTTTGCGTTTGGGTTTGTGTATTACCAGAAGAAGGCACTTTTTTAATGCTTTCTAGCTCTTGCAAGGGTATTTTTAGGGTGGGGGTGTCTACTTCCGGCGCGTTTTCAGGGCGCGCAGATACGGGGTCATCTTGAGGTTTTGGGGTTTTCTTGCGCCACAAGGGGCGGCGGTTTTTAACGAGGGCTGTTTGGCGGTCAATCCCACCGCTTAGGCTTGCCAAAGCATCCGCGTCATCTACCCCATTTTTCATGTCTACATACTGAATATCGCCCAGTTCGCCTGTTAATTTAGTGCGGTCACGCGCTTGAACAGTGATAATACGTTTTTGCAAACGGCGTGCTTCTTCAAATTCGGCTTGGCAATACTTAGATTGCACAGACTCATTCGAGAGAACATAAATGAAAATATCGCACCGCGCGACTTCCGTCAAAATTTGTTCCCACCAATTATCTCCCCCTAATAAGCCATCGGGGGCTTTATCATACCAAACACGCGCATTAGGGCGCATTTGTTGCAAGCGTTTATAAAGTATCTCTACAAATGCAATATCTACTCTGCTGTAAGAAATAAAGAAATTTGCCATTATCACGCCTTAGGGTAAGCCATACAACACCATTCTAACGCAAAGTAACTTACTACGCTACTAATGCCCGTCCATGTGATATGATAAACGCCGTTTTGACGACACTAACGTAAGGATAAGGGCAGAAAACTATGGCAACATTGGGCATTTTAGGGGGCGGACAACTGGCAAAGATGACAGCACAAGCCGCCAGTGTATTAGGTATTCGCGTGGTGATTTTTGCACAAAAAGACGATGAACCCGCATTGGATGTCACGCCACATCATATCATTGGCGCATGGGAAGATGATGCACTGCTACAACAATTTGCAAAGGCGTGTGATGTCATCACGCTAGAAAGCGAATTTGTGGATATTCCACTGCTACGGCGCATCGAGAGCTTTGGCACGCGTGTTTATCCTTCCCCCAGCACCCTAGAAAAAATTCAAGATAAGCTAGACCAAAAGCGCACCATGCAAAACGCAGGCATTGACGTACCTCGCTTTAAGAAAGTAAGCGTCCCCACAGATATTTTAGAAGCCTCTGTAGAGTTTGGCTTTCCGTTGGTCGTCAAAGCGCGCCGCAATGGCTATGATGGCTATGGAAACGCCGTTGTAAATCGCGCCCACGAAGTACAGCTCGCCCTAGAAAAGCTACAAGGGCGTGAGCTAATGGTAGAAGCGCACATCCCCTTTGTAAGAGAGCTGGCGGTGATGATAGCCCGTGACCGCAACGGCAATATGCGTGAATATCCCGTTGTAGAAACCGTACAAAAGAACGGCATTTGCCATACGGTACGTTGCCCCGCACCCATTGATGAGGCGAGTGCCGTCTACGCGATTGACCTTGCCAAGCGTGCCGTAGAAGCGGTGGATGGCGTGGGCGTGTTTGGGGTAGAGCTATTTGAAGGGGCAATGAACTACATTGTGTTTAACGAAATTGCGCCACGCCCTCACAATAGTGGGCATTACACCATTGAAGGCACCATTACCAGCCAATTTGAGAACCACGTCCGCGCGGTAATGGGCTTGCCTTTGGGGGATATTGCCCAGATTGCACCCGCGACGGTCATGCTAAACATTCTAGGCGAGCGCAACGGCACACCGCACCCCACCGCCCTTGATGAAGCCCTTAGTGTAGAGGGAGCGCACATTCACCTCTATGGCAAGCAAGAAGTGCGTGTTGGGCGCAAAATGGGGCATATCACCGTTTTGGGGTATGACATTCAAGGCGCAGAAAACGTGGCAAAACTCGTCATGAGCAAACTTAAACTCTAGCACCAAAACGGGGGCTTGGAGACACCGCAAGCCCCCATGCCAGACAGGCATTTGCTCTTTAAGAGAACACCACCGTCTTATTGTTATACACCAACACACGATGCTGGACATGATAGTAAATGGCACGCGAAAGCACCGTTTTCTCTAGGTCTTTGCCTTTACGCACAAGGTCGGTTACGCTGTCTTTGTGCGTCACACGCGCCACATCCTGCTCTATAATGGGACCCGCGTCCAAATCATCCGTCACATAGTGGCTGGTTGCGCCGATAATCTTTACACCCCGTGCAAATGCCTGATGATACGGTTTTGCACCAATAAACGCGGGCAAAAACGAGTGATGAATGTTGATAATGCAGTGTGGATAGTGCGCAATAAACGCGGGCGTGATGATTTGCATGTATTTTGCCAGCACAATAAAATCGGGCTGGTACGTTGCCAATAATGCCAATTGCTCGATTTCTATCTGTGCTTTATTGTCTTTTGTCACACTAAAAAGCGCAAAAGGAATCCCAAACTGTTGTGCTACAGGGCGCAACACCTCGTGGTTGCTGATGATGACGGGAATATCTACGGGCAGTTCGTCGCCCTGCCAGCGCGCCAAAATATCATACAGCGCGTGAGATTCTTTGCTAACAAACAACGCCATCTTTGGGCGACTTTCTGAGAAGTGCAATTGCCACGTCATCTCAAATTGTTGGGCAATCGGCTGAAAGCGATTCGCAATCTCATGGGATGGAATGATAAAATGGCTCAGTTCCCACTCTACACGCATAAAAAAGACGTTCTCTTGTGCGTCTACGTGCTGGTCTAGGTGTAGGATGTTTCCGCCATGTGTAAAGATAAATTGGGTGATATTTGCCACCAAGCCCGCACGGTCGGGGCAAGAAATAAGCAAAATAGCAGCGTTGGTCATGGACGTTCCTTTAGCGGGTGTGTTTAGCAAAGGGTAATCAACACAGATGAATTTACAGGAAAAACGTAAGGGAAGTTTACCACAAAGTTTCCTCTATCTTTTAGCCTCCCATGGCTTTGGCGCGGTGCTATCGTTTGGCATCATGAGCTTGCTTGGCAGGCAATTAGGCGCGGATGGGTTGGGCATCTATAGCTCTGTTTTGGCGTGGGTATTTGTACTCATGCTCATGAGCGAACTAGGCTTAGGCACACTGACGATACGTCACCTCTCACAACATCCCGAAGAAACTCGCGCATTTGTTAGGCTGTCTTTGCTCATTCGCCTCGTCATGGGAACAATATCTAGCTTGCTCTTTGTCGGCATCATCGCCGTGCTTACGCCACGCAATGCCCAAAGTTGGCTGATTGCCCTGCCCATGCTCTTTATTTTGCCCACCTATAGCACATTTTCGGCAGTGTTTAGAACATTCGAGCGCATGCAATGGGTAAGCCTACTGAATTTAGGGATGCTCTTTACGCAAATCGCCCTCTTAGCCCACCTCCTAAACACGAACACGCTATCGCTTGCCAATGCGCTCATCGTCAACACGCTAACTTCTTTAGGGCAATTAGCAGTCGCGGGCGTGCTGTACTTCATTCACATTCAGCGCGTTGCCCCCCTTACGCCCACTTTAAGCCTGAAGGCATTGCTAGAAAGTGCATTTCCGTTCGCGCTTGCCAGTTTTTTAGGCGCAATTCAGGCACGCCTCGCCATTATCCTCTTAGAGCGTTTTGCTTCGCCGTACGATGTGGGCTATTTTGTGGTGGCATTACGCTATATGGATGTGGTGCGCCTGTTGCCAATGGCATACTATGATGCGCTTTTTCCGCGCCTGTCGTCACAGCAAACCATCCCAGAACGACAACGCATTTTCTGGGGGGCAATGCGCCTGCTTACTGTGTACGGCGTAGCAATGACCGCCCTCATTATCGCGTTTGCGCCCTCTTTAGTGGCGTTGGTGCTGGGGACACCCCAAACCGTTGCCAGTAACATCCTCATCATCTATGCGCTGGGCATTTTGCCCTTGTGCTGGCGCGGCGTACTTAGCCTGTTTTACTATGCGATGGGCTATGAAGCAGTAGCCAATCGCATCACAGCCACCATCATCGGCGTGTTTTTGCTAAGCGTGCTGGGGTTCGGTATCGGCGCAAAAGTAGAAACGGTGGCATGGGTGCTGGTGTGGGGCGATGCTTTAGCGTGCGTTTTCTTATGGATGAATCGCCCCTATCCGTTGCGTGCAGGCGCAGAATAGCTAAGGAAAGCAGCTAGAAGGTACGCCACCAAATGCCCGTACATTCGGGCAGAAGCGTTGCACCTTCTTGTACTAGTTTATCTGCCAATTCATCCCCAAAGAAAAAGCGTGTAAGGTCATCCGCTTCTTGCACGCTCTCAAATTGGTAATCTGTGCGTATCCAACGATGAGCAAAGCCGTGTTCTTCTTCCCACCAACGATAGAGCATTGCCAAATCTTCGGTGGGTGGATGCGGTTGTTTGTTACCTGTGCCAAGCGTTTCTATCAAAATAGCGGTGCCGTTGGGCTTTAGCAGGCGGCGCATTTCGTTTAGCATAGTCGTTACATCCGCTTGCCAATTTTCACCCGCCCAGCTCATTGCGTGTCCAAAACTCCAACCTTCAATCACCACATTCGCGCACGCATTTGGCAATGGCATCGCGTGGTTATCACCCACCCCCACGCGCCAATTCGTCATGCCACTTTCTTCAAGGGCATTATGTGCGGTGGCAATCATGGTAGGCGCAATATCAAACCCATAAACGCGCTTCGCTAAAAGTGTCATCAGGCGTGTGATGCGCCCTGTGCCTGCGCCAAAGTCTACAACAACGGTTTCTTCTGTATCAAACGGCACCATTTCCATTAGGCTCGCCATTAAGTGTCCGCGTTGGTCTTCGCGCCCTACCATGCGGTCGTAGCGTTGCGCTTCGTGGGCATAAATGTACTTAAAGTCCGTCATTCTTCATCCTTGTGGGCTGTGTTATATATCAAAAAGGCGTGCCAACCGACACGCCATCACTTGTTTTATTGCAACATCAGGCAAGCACTAGCCCCCAAAAGCAACAATCTGTTGTTCTAGCTTGGTTTGGTCAATTTCAGGGTGTTTGTCTAGCTCTGTCTTAAAAATACGCATGTATTCTACAATTTGTTCGTTGGTATGCGCCTCAAACCGCAGAGTAATGGCGGGCTGTGTATTGCTGGCACGCACCAAGCCCCAGCCATTGGGCAAGATTGCGCGTGCGCCGTCCACTGTCACCATCTCATAGCGTGAAGCAAGCGTTGCGCTAATTTCTTCAATAATCGCAAATTTCACGTTATCAGGCGCAGACAAAATCACTTCGGGGGTTGCCACCAATTTAGGGATTTCCTCAAAAATTTCGGCAACCGTCTTGTCACTCTTAGCAAAAATTTCAAGAGCTTTGAGCGCAACAAGGGGCGCATCATCAAACCCAAAGTAATTTTCGCCAATGAACAAGTGGCCACTCACTTCACCACCAAGGGGCGAGCCGATTTCATTCATCTTTTGCTTCATTAGGCTATGCCCCGACTTCCACATGACAGGCACACCGCCGTATTTCTTAATTTCGTCGGGCAAGGCTTGTGATGCCTTCACATCAAACACGATAGACGAACCAGGAAGGCGTGTCAACAAATCACGCGAGAGCAACGCCAGCAAGCGGTCTGCGGCAATATGATGCCCGTGATTGTCGATAAAACCGCAACGGTCACTATCGCCATCAAACGCCAGCCCTAAGTCTGCGCCTGTTTCTATCACTTTGGCTTCAAGGTCTTTCGTCATTTCGGGGTCTTCGGGGTTTGGTAAATGATTTGGGAATGTGCCATCAGGTTCTAAAAATAAGCCAATCACTTCTAAGCCCAATTTTTCTAGTACTAACGGCACGTAAGAGCCACTTAGCCCATTCCCCGCATCCAAAACCACTTTTAGCTTGCGCTTCATGGTTACTTTTGTGCCAATGGTGTCCATGTGCTTATGAATCATATTGAGGTCGGTTTCGAGTACGCCCGTACCCATCTTAAACGCGCCTGACTGAATAATTTTAAGAAGGTCAATAATTTGGCTATCTGCCAATGCCAGCTTACCATACGCCATCTTAATGCCATTGTATTCGGTGGTGAGGTGGCTTCCTGTTACCATTACACCCGCGCCCTTGTCGCCATAGCTGGCAGAGGCAAAATACACGGTAGGCGTTAGTACCTCGCCAATATCAGTGACGCTGATGCCTGTTGTTAGCAAGCCGTCTATCATGGCTTTTTTAAGGATGGGGCTAGTAATACGGTTATCACTGCCCACAAAGACGCGCTCTGTGCTAAATTGTTCGGGTAAATATGTCCCTAGTGCTTGCCCTACTTGATAAGCCACTTCGGGCGTAAGCTGGATTGTTTTGCCCGTCTGGTCAGAGGCAACCCCGCGAATGTCGTACTTACGAAAAATTGAAATATCTAGCGTCATAAAAAATCCCTTCTTTATAGTTCCAGTGGTTTCTTCATATATTGCTTGTATTCGGGCGTGGCGTTATGAAACAGGGTTCGGCACGCCCCGCGCAGTGTTGCCCCCATGCCCCCACAAGTAACCGAGTTTTGATGCGCCACTAACCGCGCTTGCACCCGTTGAACAGGCACATCCACAGGGCGGTAAAGCAGTAATAGCTCCCAATCGCCATCAAAAACAGTGGCAGTAACACCCACCAAGCGCGAAATAGACTCTAGTGTTACTGCATCAAACCACGCGGTATCCTCATAAAATTCGGGGCGGCGCACTGCCGCCTCTAGCGTTTTGAAGATGCGATGATAGCGTGCCACTTGTTGCCACAGGTCGCCCAAACTCACCTCAATACCAATGCGCTCGGTCACAGTTTCTTCTATTTGTGACCAAGACAATGTCGCTTGCCATAGGGTAATCCCATGCTTAGGGTACGCCCTTAGCGTTAGCGTGGCATCCGCACTGTATTCGTCCTTGATGTAGCCAACAGTGGCTTCCCAAGCCGTCCAACCCCATTCAGGGCGGGACGGCAAAGGGCGACGAGGCATGGTGGTTGGGTCACTCATACTTACTCCACGGCAATCGGTTTGCCATCAATGCTGGCAGAGAACACCAGCCCGCCGTCTTTTTTACGAGATGCGTCTATTTTTACTTCTGTGCCTGTGGGTGGATTCGACTTTAGCAAGAAGTCTGCTAACGGTTCACGCATAGACCGCCGAATAATACGCTTTAGGGGGCGTGCGCCATAGCCAGGTTCATCATTTTGTGCCAAAAGCCACGTAACTGCCTTGTCTGTGACGGTTAGCTTCAGACCCTTCTCATCCGCCATAGACACTTCTTTCTTTAGAAGCAGGCGCATAATGTTGGCAAGGTTGTCGTCACTTAACGCATTAAACATGACCACTTCATCCAGACGATTGATAAACTCTGGGCGCATGAACTCTTTTACTTCTTCCATCACTTGGTCTTTAATTTCGTCATTTAGCACAGGCACAGCTAAATATTCCGAGCCAATGTTACTGGTGAGGATAATCACAGTTTCGCTAAAGCGCGTTGTTACACCACGTCCATCGGTTAAGCGACCTTCTTCAATGACTTGTAGCAAGATGTCTAGGACGCGTGGATGGGCTTTTTCGATTTCATCAAATAGCACAATCAGATAGGGTTGTTGGCGAACACGCTCCGTCAACTGACCCCCGTCTTCACTGCCCACATACCCGATGGGTGAACCAATCAAGCGGTTAATGCTCGATTCGTCCTTAAACTCGGACATATCCAACGGCAACATGGCATCTTCAGAGCCAAACATAAACTCAGCGAGGGCGCGTGCCAGCTCTGTTTTACCCACACCGGTGGGACCCAAGAACAAGAACGCACCAATGGGGCGCTTAGCGTCTTTTAAGCCCACACGCGCCGTTTTAATGGCACGGCTGGTAATAATCACGGCTTCATCTTGCCCAATAATGCGCTCTTTAAGGTGTTCTACCATGCTGGCATAGCGCATACGTTCATCTTCGCCCAGCTTACTTACGGGCACGCCCGTCATTTGGCTGGCAGCCATAGTGACATCTTCTACGTCCAACGAACTACTCTCAAGTTCGGGCTTAAACGCTAAATGCTGTTGCTTGCTCATTGCCACCATTGCCGCCGTACGATGAAGCAAATGCTCGGCACTACGAGGCAAAGGCATTGCCGTTAAATAGCGTTTGGCAAGGTTAACCGTGACGTTAAGGGCTTTTTCGTCCACATGAATATCATAGTCACGTTCAATATGAGGCTTTAGGATTTTAAGGATGTCTAGCGTTTCTTCCGGCGTGGTCTCTGGCACACGAATGACCTGTGCGTTTTCTGTTACCGAGCTAACACTAGCGAGACGTTGTTTATAGTCGTCCTCTGTGGTGGTACAAATAATCACGGGGTCATCGTCTAAGAACGCCTTTTGGATGAGGGGCGTTACCTTAGAAAACTCGGCTTTAATGGGCCCCCCAAAGAAACGGTGAATGTGTGGAATAAACAAAATACCGTTCTTGGCTTGGCTCATGCCTGCCCGTACCGCTTGTTGCTCATTGTCTAGTAAAGCCGTTTCATCAATCTGGACAAGGCTGGCAATGTTTCTGGGTCCCTTGCCTTCTGAAATGAGCAACGCAAGGCTATAAGCCAGTGTGCGCTTGCCAACGCCGTCCTGCCCCACCAAAATAACGTGGCGGTTAACCGACTGGCTGATGATGTTAATCATGTCTCTTAGCAATGTTTCTCTAAAGAACACAGCTTTCATATTGCCACGCCGTGCGGTTGCCACAAAGTCTTGGGTTGTACCACTAGACCGCTTCACGGGCATAATTTGGCTACTATCGCTAATGATGTCCGAGATGGCTTTAGGGGTAATCCCTACTTGGCGCAACACACCACTGGTACTTACGCTGGCTTCACTAAGCACCCTTAGCGCGTGGTCAGTGTCAATCCGCACTTCATTGGCGGCGCTTGCCACGCTAAGCGCATCATCCAGCATAATAATCGTTTGGCGACTCATTTGCACTTTGTTATTACCGCGTGCAATAAAGTCCATGTTGCCGTTTTGGTCGCGTCGGCTTTCTACGGCAAGTTGCACTTGTCGCTCTAGTTTTTCTAAATCAACGCCTCTATTCGTCTTAAAAACGCCAAACATCCGCGATGCTGCCGTTTCTGGACGGCGCAATAACGCCAGTAACACCAGTTCTGGGGTAACGCTTTGTTGCCTAAAGTCTTTCCGCATGTCTACGGCATCATTCAATACCGCATCCATGTCCTTTGATAGCAAATCGGGGTTGAGTGTACCCATATATTCTTTGTCCTATCACGCTTTTTGCTATGTCAAGTAGGTTCTATTGTAGCATCAATTAACGCCCTAAACCTATTGAAAATACACCAAGTGGCGGCTTTTCACCAGTAAGGATCTGGCACAACGCATTGTTTGATGCTCTCATTGGGCTATACGTCACTAAATACGCGCCTACAGCGGGCAAAGTTTCAATGTCATACACCGATTCTAACGCCACAACCAATGTTTTTTCTGGGGGCAAGGCACTGATTAAGGCACGTTGGGCAGGCGAATTAACGGCGTTTTGCGTAAAAACCACCACCTTAGAAGCGGTTTGTGCGCTTGTTCTTGCCCACGCCACTTCTTCATCTGTAGGGTTAAAAGACACCCCCAACGGACGCAAACCCACGCCTAGCGCGTTACACACTTCCCACAATGAGGAGCGAGTGGAGGGGTAAATAAAAAGTGTGTTCTCTGCCACAGGTAATAGACCCGCGTTATCATAAACGAGGGTAATGCCCTTCTCAAAGAGTGTATTCACCAGCGCGCCATTGTTTTCTGATGCCATGCGTTCGGGCGCGGTTGCGGGGTCTAGGGGTTGCCAATCTAGCACACCAAAGCGTTCTTTTGCGCTTAAAATGCGCCGTACAGAGGCATTAATCCGTGCTTCGCTGATGCGCCCCTCTATCACGGCATTAACAACGGCTTGGATGGCTTGTGATTGGGCATCGGGGCTAATGTGCGCCCCCAAAATCAGCATGTCGTTACCAGCCTCTATTGCTAATAACGCTCGTTCCGCAGGGGTATAACGCGTGTCAATCGCGTCCATGTCCATCGCATCCGTCATAATGATGCCTGTGTAGCCCATGCCCTCACGAAGCACGCCATTGATGATCATCGGTGAAAGCGATGCTGCCCGATTCTCTACGCCGTCCACCAACGGATAGCTAATATGTGCCACCATCATCGCGCCTACACCAGATTCTTGGGCATAGCGAAACGGCACAAGTTCGATTTCGTTTAGGCGTGTCATATCGTGGTATAGCACAGGAAGCGTCACATGCGAGTCGGTTTCTGTATCCCCATGTCCAGGAAAGTGTTTGGCGGTAGCCATCACACCCACCGACTGCAAACCTTCTATCACAGAAGCCACCATGCGCCCCACTTGGTGTGGGTCTGTGCCAAAGCTACGCCGTCCAATGATGGGGTTACGGGGATTCGTGTTCAGGTCGGCGACGGGCGCAAGGTTGAGGTTGATGCCCACAGCACGCATCTCGCGCCCCATTGCCTCACCCACAGTAAACGCCAACACAGGGTCATTGCTTGCAGTAAGCAATTGTGGCACAGGAAACTCGGTAAAGCCGTCTTTAAGATGGGCAATTAGTCCGCCCTCTTGGTCTACACCAATAAACAATGGCACACCACCCGCCTCTATTACAATTTGCTGTAGCGTGTTTGTGACACTTGTAATCTGTTGTGGTGTTCCCAGATTAGAGGGCAAGAGTACCACCGCGCCCACCTGCCACTGCCTTAGCATCGCCTTGATGGGTTCATTGGGGGGTGCGCCATGGAATGTTGCCACAAACAATTGTGCTACTTTTTGCTCTAGTGTCATGGCATTCAGGCGGTCATCCATCGTCAGTATGGTTGTCAGGGGCGTTTGCGCCTGCGCGATGATTGCCCACAACATAAGCCCCAATGCAACAAAAAATCGTTGTGTCACGTTCAAAATCCGTTCTGCTGGCGAAACATAAAGAACAAAAAGTTAAGGCGTTCCTCAAGCGTCATCGGGCGAGGGCGCACGTTATCCTCAATAATGCCCGCAAAAAGTTCTATCGTTACCAAACGCCCTTCATACAGCACCAATGTATCCATAAAGAAGCGCGTATTACCCCAAAACGGCTGGTCAAAGAACAGGTTGCCTAGTCCATAATGGATAAACGATTCACGATAGAACTCAAAGGTTTGGGGCTTATGGGGGGCTGTGCCTATCACCACATCCGCGCCCATATCAGCATAAGCTCTAAATTGGCGTTCTTGCTCTGGCAGAGGGCGATAATCTTCCACTTCAAATTGTTGCACCGTTAATATCACGATGTCCGCCTGAGATTGGGCGCGTGCCAGCGTTTCAGAGAGCCATGCGCCACCACAAGAGGCAGCCCCACCACGCACGCCTCCAAGCAATTCGGGGGCATCATTGGCAAGCGCATAGTAAGGACCTATGCTATTGCACGCCACCCATGCCACCGTGTTACCGTTATGCGTCATCACAAGTGGGCGTTGGGCTTGGGCAACCGTTGCGCCCCCGCCTAAGGTTTGAATGTTATTTTTAGTATACCAATCCAGCGTTTCGGCATACGCTGCATAGCCATAATCGTTGTTGTGATTGCCCGTAAGCTCTATAATATCCACGCCCAACGCCGTAAACAGGTCAAAATGCGCTTCTTTACTGCAAAAGCTAGTTGCTCCGCCTAACACATCCGCATTAAGTAGCGGGCAATCGGACGCAAAACTTACTTCATTGCTGGTATGAAAAAAATCACTGGCGTTGACATACGGCGCAATACCGCTGATGGCATCTTCTACGCTTCGTTCATCTAAGGCTTTAAGGGTGTTGCGCGTAAGTGCCGTTACACCGCTTGCCGTTATACGCGTGAGTTTAGATGTGTCAAAAACGGGCGCAGTGCTGGCTATCCAAAACGGATACGCCTCTAAGTTTTCAAACACGGGCATCTCATCCACCCACAACAAGCGCAATTGGTGCGTTAGGCGGTCTAATGTAAGGAGTGAGAACGCTTCTCTATCATTCCAAAGGGCATCACGCAGGTTAGCAAACGGCAAAACGCGCACATTGGATGCAAACATCACCCCCGCATCTTGCAAAATAGCATGTGTTTCTTCGTCCAATATCAGCCGAGAGGCATCACCGCCATTGCGAACCGCTTGGAGTGTTGCATTGTCTACAGTCGTTTGCAAGCTAGGGAAGCCCACCACAGGCACAAAAAGCGACTTGCCCACAGGCGTTATCGGCATGGGCGTTGCCACAGGCAAAAGCGCATCAGGGGTACTAGTTGCAAAAAACGTAAGCGGTGCAGGCGTGGCTGCTGGGGCTATTGCTGGGGGTGGCACAAGGGCTTGGGCATACCACGCCACATAATTGGCTATCTGCGCAGACCAATAACCGTTATTGTGTTCTCCCTGTTCTGCAATGCTATAGGTATGAGGTAAACCGCGCTCATTCATGCGTTGGTGCATGATGTCTAGCCCGACATACGCATAATCACCCTTCCCTCTGTCTAGCCACAAGCTCATCGTTTCAATGTTGGGCGCATTTAGAATCTGGTGTAGAGGGTTATCTGGCGGTTCGGCATGGTATAAGTCAAAGAAGGCACTATGCCCCCCAATTGCCTTAAAGAGGTTGGGGTGGCGCAACCCAATCTGATACGCCCAAAATCCGCCACGACTAATGCCCCCAATCGCACGAAGCTGGTCGTTTACGGAGTATTTGCGCTCGGCATCGGGCATGAGTTCGGTTAAAAAAACATTGCTCCACGATACGTCATCAAAGCGGTTGCGGTTTGCAATCACGTTTCCAAAGGGCAATACGGCAATCACGGGGGGCATTTCACCGTTACGAATGGCTTCATCTAGCACAGCAGGCAAGCCTAAACGTACCCAATGCCCATCATCATCATTAGAACCGTGCATTAAGTAGAGTGTGGGGTAAGTTTCTTGGGGACTATAACATGAGGGCAAATACACTGTGTAAAACATGGCTTGCCCTAGCCATGCACTGGTATAAGTTTCGCGTGAAAGTGTTCCGTTTTCTCCGCACACCTCATCGGATAACTGAGCCTGTACAGCCCCAAGCCCCATTAACAGCACAACCAAGTAAAGCCAACATCTTTTCATGAGGCAACATATGTCCTTATCACTGTGTTCTGATGAGAGGGATAAAAAAAGGGGCAAGAGATACCCCATTTTTGCAAGAAGGGCAAATTATGCGCTGTGAGCTTTGTCGCTTAAGCGATAGCCAATGCCTCGCACGTTGGTAATAATGTCTGCGCCACGCCCTGCGTTTTGCAGTTTGCGCCGTAGATTGCTAACGTGGGGGCGAATGACCTCACGGGCTTCACTTTCTTCTGCCTGATACCCGCGTACTTCACGCACTAGTTCATGACACGGTACAACGCGCCCACGATGCGCTGCCAAATACAGCAAAAGGTCAAATTCTGTGGGGGTTAAATCAATGCGTTGGTTGTCAAAAGACACCTGATACCGTCCCATGTGAACCGTAAGGGGGCCTAATTGCATGGTATTTTCAGGGCTAACAGGCAAGTTAGGATAGGCATCAGAATGTGCAACCATGCTTACCTCTAGCGTTTCATCGGCACTATCCTCGTCTTCTGGAAAAACACGCACCGCTTCTTTGTCAGCGCGAGTTAGCTCAAAAATATCTTGTTTGATTGTCCCTAAAAGTTGGCGACGGCGTTTGAGGTTTCTGGCACGCTCCACGCCCCTAGAAACACTTAAGCGAATGTCTTGGCTAGAGCTAGGCTTAATAATATAATCATGTGCCCCCAACCGAATGGCTTCAACGGCTGTGGGCAAGCTGGCATAGCCCGTCATCAAAATCACAATCGCATCAGGCGACTGCTGTTTTACCAGCCTAAGCAATTCCACCCCATCAAAGCCAGGGTTCATGCGAATATCTGTTAGCACTACGTCATATTCATTATTTTCAAGCATTTTAATAGCGTCTTCGCCACTGGCAGCTTCGTCCACGCGATACCCTACGCGCTGAAGCGTCTTGCTGACGGAATAGCGATTCGCGCCTTCGTCGTCTACGACCAGCACTCTGGCAGAAGAATCGTTGATTGTGTCGGTGTCCATAAAGTGACCTTAATTGTATTCCATCATTGTCTTTTCTTAATTCTACAATTGAGGCACATTATCAGCAAGTCTTACACTGTTTAAGTGACATTTGTACTTTCAAATACGTGTGTATCTTATTCAATTAACCAGTATAACAATTCGTTATCACAGGTCTCTGGTACGGCAAATGCCTCCGCAATCACCCATTGCTTGGGCAAAAGGATTGCCCCTATGTCCCCATTTACTTCTAAAATAGGCACACGACCGCGCAGTAACTGGGGAATTTTACGGTCAATCATCAGTTGCTTTAGTTTTTTGGGTTTGCCCCTCATGCCTAGCATCACCATATCATCGCCTGTTTGTCGTGTGCGGAGTTGTAATTTGGCGTTGATGGGTAAGCACAAGTGCGCGTTAAAGTGTAGGGGGCGTGTTCGAGTTGCTAATAGTCGCCAACCCTTCAGTATCACCGCTTCTTCAACACGAATTTCTCGCACATCCCCTTCTTGAAGCAGGTAAAATGAACCCGTGCGTAAAGGCGCACTCACGCGCTCAACAAGAATCTCATCATAAATAAGGTGCAAGCGCACCCCATCGGCTAAGGGGGCTTGGTTGCCCGTAACACCCCTATTACCCATCTTGACGGCATCCATCGCCACCGATGAGTGCAAGCCTTCTCGCCCACTTCCTCTAACAGCCTCATACGCACGTAAGACAAACAGACGTTGCAGAGCTTCGTGCCACTCTCTAAAAACCGTCAAAGAGACCGCCCAACGGTCGGGGGTTTGTTGAATGTGAGGCACCACTTGTTTTGTATATTCATCCTCAATAAACGCAGCGTCCACGCGCGCATGCTGGCTTAAGCGAAGCAACGCCTCTTGTACAGCGGGGTTTACGCGCTCTAAAACACGCCATACTTCATGGCGAATATAATTTCTTACAAATGCAGGGTCGGCATTGGTTTCATCTTCATGGTATTCTAGGTCGTGTTGCGCTACATACTGCTTAATGACGTGCTTGTTTAGACCTAACAAGGGGCGAATGAGCGTTAGGTGTGGGTAATTCAGCATCGGCGATGCCGTAGACATGCCTTGTAGCCCACGTAAACCTGTACCACGCAGTAAGTGCATCAGCAGGGTTTCGGCTTGGTCATTGGCATGGTGCGCAGTAACAATCGTCTGAATGTCTTGTTCTAAAGCCACCCGTGCAAGGAACCCATAGCGTTGTTCTCTAGCGGCTGTTTCTAGGCTTTGGTGTGTACGTTGGGCATAATCGGGAACGTCAATATCGCCCATCGTATAAGGTACATCCCATTGCTGGCACAACATTACTACATGGCGCACATCTCGCTCACCTGTTGCGCGAATACGGTGATTAAGGGTTGCGACATGCAACAACAGCCCTAGTTCACCACGACAGGCGCATAAAGCGTGCAACAACGCCACCGAATCCATCCCGCCCGAAACCGCCACAAGAAACCTCCCGCCTTTCTTAGGAAGCAGCTTGTCATGGTGCAAGGTATAGAGTAAAGTGTGCAAAAGATTATCGTTATTCATAGTTCACCTATTCGGTGTTATAATACCATGCGTTTACCGTGCTACAGGAGAGGCTTGTGCTTAGTCCTATTGATTATCTTTTCGGATTATTCTCACTCGATATTGGCATAGACCTGGGAACAGCGTATACATTGGTCTATGTGCGCGGTAAAGGCATTGTCATCAATGAACCTTCATTTGTTGCACTAGACAAGCGCACCCGCCAGCCTATCGAGGTGGGCGCACGCGCCAAGGAAATGTGGAGCAAAAATCCAAAAGACATTCTTATCGTGCGCCCTTTGCGTGATGGCGTTATCAGTGACTATGAAGTCACCGCCAGCATGTTATCTTACCTCATTCAAAAAGCCCACGAGCAATCTTGGGTACCTATCCCACGTCCCAGAGTTGTGGTCGGAATTCCTACGGGCGTTACAGAAGTTGAAAAACGCGCCGTTATTGAAGCTACCCTAGAGGCGGGCGCACGCGAAGCGCACCTTATCGAAGAACCTGTAGCGGCAGCCATTGGGGCGGGCTTGCCCATCCTAGAAACACGAGGCAGCATGATTATTGACATCGGCGGCGGCACCACAGAAGTGGCGTTATTCTCGTTGGGTGGCGTGGTCATTAGTCGTTCTTTGCGCGTAGCAGGCGACGAGCTAGACGAAGATATTGTGCAGTATATGCGCCAAAAGCACAATTTGCTTATCGGAGAACCAACCGCAGAGCGTGTTAAAATTGAAATTGGCTCGGCATACCCACTGCCCCAAGAAAGAACCATGGTAGTTAAAGGGCGCAACCTAATGAATGGCTTGCCCGATTCTGTAGAAGTAAGTTCTATCGAAATTAGAGAAGCTCTCTCTGGGTCAATCAGTATCATTATGGACACCGTAAAAGATGCCCTAGACGACACGCCCCCAGAATTGGTCGCAGACCTTATGGAAAGCGGCATTACGATTGCTGGTGGCGGTGGCATGTTACGTGGGCTAGACTTGCGGATACAAGAAGAAGTGAACATTCGCACAAAAGTTGCCGAAGACCCCCTAACATGCGTTACCAGAGGTGCAGGACGCATCCTAGAAGATTATAACAACTTGCGCCGTTTGCTTGTGGGCCCAGAACGTGGTAGCACAAAGCACTAGCCTGTTTAGGAAAATACAATGAGGCGAAACTGGCAAAATAACCGCAGTATCACGCTCTTTGTCGCGGTGGGCGCATGTGTTGTGCTAATGCTTCTTAGCTCATTTGGCATCATCTCACCTTTAGAAGATATTGCCTCTACCCCGTTACGATTTCTTAGCCGTGTATTTGTGCAAAGCATGATTACCATCAACAACACGGCAGAAGAAATTACAGAAGTAGAAGCCCTGCGCCAGCGTAATAGCGAGCTAGAACGCCAAATTGCCAGCATCCAAGCCGAAGTCATAGAACTTCGTGAAATTGCTAGCGATTATGACCGTCTCGCAGGCTTACTAAACTACACCCGCACCCGTGAGGACTTTAACACGCTTCTAGCAGACGTGATTGGCTTAGAGCAACAAGGGCTGATAAGAAGCCTGATTATCAGTCGTGGCTCACGGGATGGCGTGCGCGTTGGAATGCCCGTCATTACCGAACTGGGGCTGGTGGGGCGTGTTTATGCTGTCTCTGCCAATATCTCGCAAATTCAGCTCATCACCGACCAAAACAGTTACATCAGCGCGCGCTTGCAAAGCAGCCGTTCCGAAGGCACTGTGCAAGGGCGCGGTTTGATTACGGGCAATTTGCGGATGCTGTACATCCCCATTGACAGCACTATCACAGAAGGCGACCTTGTGGTCACTTCAGGCTTGGGGGGTAACTTTCCGCCCGATGTGGTCATTGGGCAAGTCACCAGCAAACAACGCCTAGAGTTTGAGCTTTCTCAACAAGCCGAAGTAAGAAGTTTTGTAGACTTTACTACATTAGAAGCCGTGTTGGTCGTTGTCAATTTTGAGCCTGCCGACATTTCCATTTTTGATGAACCCTAAGGCAAAACGCCCATGCGCTATTGGCTAGGAACACTCTTCATGATTGTTTTGGCGGCGGCTCAATCCAGTATTGTGCCTTCGTTTCGCTTAAACAGTGGTCAGCCCGACCTTATTTTTTTGGTAGTGGTGGCATGGAGTGTGCGTGCCACATGGGGAGAAGGCATCTTTTGGGCGTTTGCGGGGGGCATCGCCCACGATTTGCTGTCGCTTGTGCCACTCGGAACATCGGTTATCACGCTTTTAGTGGCTCTCTATGTTATCAAAAGCGTTGAAGACCAAATTTACTCGTTTCACCCCATCCTACTTCTGCCCCTTGTCTTATTTGGCACAATCCTCAATCATTTACTACTATTCTTGGCGTTGAGCGTGCTAAAGGGCTATGCCATAGACCTGATTCCCACCATTCGCTACTTTACATTGCCCACACTGTTCTATCATGTGGTGTTGATATTTCCCGTGTACGTGATTGTGCGTCTTTTTCAGAGTCGTATTGCGATGACCCCACAAACGGGGTTCTAAGCCGTCCATAGAAGAAACCGAGTTATTCTTATGAAAAACCGCCTCTTTCCATTTCAAGGTTGGCGATTGTCTTTCTTTCAGGCAGTCGTTCTTGGCGTTTTTTGCGTCTTTGGCTTGCGCCTGTATGATTTACAGGTGCGCGAGTACGACATTTACAACGCAGATGCCGATGGCAACCGCCTAAAAGCGCAACCCATCGCCTCTAGCCGTGGGGCAATCCGTGACCGCTACGACCTGCGCCTTGCCTATAATGTGCCAGCGTATAACGTGACCATTATTCCCGCCGAACTGCCCGCCGATTTAGAACAAACCTTGCTCATCTATAATCGCCTATCTGCGCTTGTGGGTGTTCCCCCTACCCGTGAAATTGCCCTAGCAAGTGGTGGCGGTTTCGTTAGAAGCATTGAAGAACTCGTTGCAGAAGGCTTGGGCATTGCGCCGTTTCGCCCTGTTACTATTGCAACAGACGTTCCTTTAAGGGTGGCAATGCAACTCTTAGAAGAGCGCATTTACATGCAGGGCATTAATGTGGATGTGGTAGGCGTGCGCGAATACCCCACAGGAGCAATCACCGCACACATTGTGGGCTATATGGGACCCATCGGCGAAGAAGAAGCAGAATCGCTACGCGAACAAGGCTACAACCCCGCCTTTGACCGCATTGGCTATGAAGGTATAGAACGCTCCCTCGAAAATCGTCTTAGTGGCACACGCGGCTCACAATTGCGCGAAGTAGACGTAGCAGGCGAAGTGTTGCGCGTGGTAAGTGAAACCGCACCCACCCCAGGGCAAAGCGTGCGCCTTACGATTGACAGCGAACTACAGCAAGTTGCCGATGCGTCTCTTGCACGATGGATACAATTTAGAAACGAAAACCCCTCGCCTTCGGATAAAGGTCTAAGTAGTCAGGGCATTGTGATTGCCATGAATCCTAAGACGGGCGAGATTCTTTCATTAGTTAGCTTGCCCGCCTTTGATAACAGCCGTTTTGCGCGTGCCATCGACATTCCTTACTATCTTAATATCGCCGAAGACCCCTCGCGCCCACTCTTTAACAACGCCATCAAGGGTTTATATTCGCCCGGTTCTGTGTGGAAGCTGATTGTTTCGGCAGGTGTTGCCGAAGAAGACGTAATTAACCCCCAAACGTCCCTACGCGATGAAGGTCAACTCATCCTAGAAAATCGCTATGCCACCAACGACCCCGCCGCTTCTCAACGCTTTGTATGTTGGCTTCGGGATGGACATGGCGCGGTGAACTTCATTCAAGCCATCGCTTGGAGTTGTGACGTTTACTACTATCAAGTGGGCGGTGGCAACCCCAATATCTCGCCCCAAGTACTAAAGCCCGGTGGCTTAGATATTGACGGTTTGTTCCGTTACGCCACAGCCACAGGCATTGGCTCGGAACTTGGCGTAGAATTACCCTTTGAAATTGCAGGCAGAATGCCCGACCCCGACTTTAAGCGACGCAATCAGGGCGAAAATTGGTCAACGGGTGACACCTATAACGCTGCTTTTGGTCAGGGCTATGTGCTTGTTACGCCGTTGCAAATGCTCACACAAGTGGCAACGATTGTCAACAACGGCACACTATACCAACCCACGTTAGTACGTGAATTTTTGGATGACGAAGGGAACGTGATTACGCCCTTTGAACCGCAAATCATGCGTACTCTCAACTTAGAAGAAGTTAATCCCAACGAACCTCTCACCCTCTTATTGCTAGAGGACATGCTTCTAAAGGGGCCCAGTAGCCTTGCTTGTGTGTGCGAGTTTGATAGCCCTTACTATGACCCGTTGCGTTGTGACCCTCAAGGCTATCGAAACACGGTCAACATTAGCAAAGACCGCTTTGTGCAGGAGTTACGCGAGTACAAAATCCACACACCCCTTAACTACAATTACAATGGAGCAGTATGCCAGCCTGTGCGTTTTAGAAGTGCCAGCAATCCTTATCGCCCAGCATTTTTAAGCACCAATTCGCTAGAACTTGTCAGGCAAGGCGCATTAGCCGCAGTCACTATTGAAGGGGGAACGGCACGCGCTGCCGCCCTTGATACGGTGCAAGTAGCAGGCAAAACAGGCACAGCCGAGTATTGCGATAATGTGGCACGTCCTTTAGGCTATTGTGTGCCGGGTCAGTGGCCCGCCCATGCTTGGTATGTGGGTTATGCACCCTATGATGACCCTGAAATTGTCATTATCGCCTTTGTATATAACGGCGGTGAAGGCTCACGGATTGCGTTGCCTGTGGTGCGTGAAACCATGCAAGCCTATTTTGAACTTAAAGCAGAACGCGAGCGCGGCGTTATCGCACGCTAAAAGGTTATCTTATGCCCATTGTGTTATCTCCCGCACAGTATCGCATCTTCAAGTTTTGGTTGCCCCCCGTACTCGCGGGTCTACTGGCTTGGGGGATGCTCTTGGTTCTTGGTAACACACCTCTTATTCGCGCAAGCGGGCTTGCCCTAGCCATTGTAGGGGTCACAGGTGCATTAAGGCGTTTTGGCTCATTGCTTTCTGTGGTGGGGGGGCTAACGCTTGTGGTTAGCCCTGCGTTTTGGTCACAAACGGGGGGGGGAGAGGGTGACCCATCGACTATTGTCATTGCTATTGTGGCTTCGCTCTTAACAGTGATCGTGATGGTTGTCGTTAGCAAGCGTCCTTATGTGGGCATTGGGCTAGGCATCGTTATTTTTGTTGCGCTGTTTTTCAGCCAAATTGGCACACCCCGAAGCATCCGCCTAACAGGATTTGTGGTGGGTTGGCTGATGTTCTTGGTAACAGATATGCTTCTCATTACCAATCCTCACCCCCATGATGCGCCCTCAATTCTGCTAGATAACACTGCAAAAAATGGCGAAACACCGCTACACGCTCGCCCCTATCATGTGTTTGGGGTGTTGCTCTTGTTTGGTGTGGGGGTTATCAATGACCCCATTCTTACGTTTTTTGCGCCTGCCTTGGGGATGGCGTTGCTACTGTCGCGTTATCGCTTGGCGTGGTGGTATTGGGTGGCGTTTGCTGCCGTGGTAAGCATTGGCATTAGGGGCTTTGCCCTCGATTATTTAGAAACCCAAAGTTACTTGATGGTGCTAGACCAGTGGCGTGATGCTGACCGTTGGTTAAGCATGGTAAACTTGGTCGTTAAGCAGTTTACGCCGTTGGGTGTGGCTCTGGGGGTTTTGGGGTTAGCACGCTTGGCGCGATGGTATCCACCGCTGGGCATCTTTATGTTATTAGCGTATGGCGCATATACCTTCTTTGGGCTTGTTTACTTGGGGGTACGCCGTGAAGTGCTACTCATGCCCCTGTTTATCATTCAAGTGATATGGATGACCTACGCGGCTTTCACCTTAAGCGAATGGCTTGCTAGGGGTTTTCCACAATTTGCGAGCATTATCCGCCCTATTGCACAGCTTGTTTACGCGCTTCTGCCTATATTTATGCTAACGATAGTTCTTAATTCCTAAAAACAGGCAGTAAAAATGGCGCATTTCAAAAAATGAACTATCATTATAAGTGACCATCAGTGTAAATTGCATTGAGTTAGGTATGTGTATGTCTAGCACAAGTGTTAATGTGAAGGGGGTCAATGATGGATTGCTTATCATTATTAGCCCTACCGAAGAATGGCAAGCCATCACCACAGAGCTAGCAAACCACCTAGATAAGCAAGTGTCGGTGTTTGCGGGCGCAAAGGTAACGTTGGATACAGGGGAACGCCCCGTACCTAAGTATGAACTTAGCTCACTAAAAGCCCTGCTGGAACGGCGTGGTTTAAGTTTGCTGGTGGTACAAAGTGCCAGCAAAACCACCATCGAATCGGCAGAGTCCCTAGACATTCGCACACACGCCACTGCCCCAGTTGCGCCCACGAATACCTCCGAAAACGCCGTGATGGGCGATGAGGAAGTGGCAATAGACCCGGAAGAAAGTGGCACAACGGGCGTAATGATTCGGCGCACCCTGCGTTCTGGGCGCACCATTCATAGCAGAGGGCATGTGGTGGTTTATGGCGATGTGAACCCGGGCGCAAAGATTATCGCTACAGGGGATATTTTTGTGTGGGGAAAATTGCGCGGGGTTGTTCATGCAGGAGCAGAAGGTGATACCAACGCCATCATCTGCGCCCTAGATATGAACCCAAGCCAATTAAGAATAGCCGAACTGATTACAACGTCACCCAGTGGCAAGCGAGGCGATATTCGCCCAGAAGTGGCATTGGTAAGAAACCAACAAATTGTGGTAGAAACTTGGGATTAAGCGCATCGCGCAAAATGAAAGGAATTGAGGTATGGGGGCAAAGGTCATCACCGTAACATCGGGAAAAGGGGGCGTGGGTAAAACCACCACTACCGCCAACTTAGGCGTAGCACTTGCCCGAATGAACTTAAAGGTTGTTTTGATGGATGCGGACATTGGGCTTCGTAACCTTGATATTGTGCTTGGTTTAGAAAACCGTATCGTTTATGACCTTGTGGACGTGGTAGAGGGTCGCTGTAAGGCACGCCAAGCCATGATTAAGCACAAGCAATTTCCAGAGCTATATGTTATTCCCGCCGCACAAACCCGCGATAAAACCGCCGTTAGCCCTGCGGATATGATTGATGTGTGTAACCAGCTTCGCCCCGATTTTGATTACATCATCATTGACTCGCCCGCAGGCATTGAGCGCGGTTTTAGAAACGCCGTCGCCCCCGCTGACGAAGTTTTGGTTGTTACAAACCCCGAAGTTTCTGCGGTACGCGATGCTGACCGCGTGGTGGGCTTGCTAGAAGCCGAAAATAAAGGACCAGGCAGGCTCATTATCAATCGCATTAAGCCCGAAATGGTGAAAAAAGGCGAAATGTTAAGCGCGGATGACGTATTCGACATTCTACGCATTAAAATTATTGGCATTGTGCCGGAAGATGAAAACGTTGTGCCAGCCTCTAATAGCGGTATTCCTGTGACGCTTAACGAAGGCTCTCGTGCAGGCGTTGCCTTTCGCAATATCGCACGCCGTGTTCACGGTGAGGACGTGCCATTTATGCAGTTAGAAGAAGCACCAAACTTTCTGCAACGTCTCTCTAAACTTTTCGGTGGCGGGCAGAACTAGGAGGAAATTGGGATGGCTAATTTGTTTGATAAAATGTTCGGACGAACCCCCAAAGGTACAAGTACAACCGCCAAAGACCGCCTTCAGGTGGTGCTGATTCATGACCGCTTTAACTTGCCACCAGAAAAATTGCGCGAGATGAAAGAAGAAATTTTAGCGGTTATCTCTAAATATGTGTCGGTTGACCGCGAAAGCGTAGACATTGCCCTAGAGCAGCGTGACCGTTCTAGCAGCAAAATTCGCGCCGAAATTCCGTTCTCACCTAATCGCCACACCGACCCAGACGAGGACGTACCCGACAACATCAAGGCAAGCAACTTGCCCGAATTTTTAGGGTCTTTGCCGGTTGTTATCCCAACCCCCACACCAGAACCCAACCCTAAGCATAGCGGGAGCGAAGCAAAAGCAGGGGGCGAAAGTGGCGACGGTTCAAGTACAGACACACCTTCAGAGAGTGTGAACAGTTCGTTCGATTCGGGGAGTGGCAGCAGCACCTCCAATTAGAAACTTGCCCTTCTTAAGGGAAGTTCTGCTATAATGCGCCATGACATGTTGTTATGACGGTGGTTTGACGCACTATGTTGACAAAGAACAACCCAAGTTTTGTAGAACGCTATGACTTTGTGCTTTTAAGTGTTACGCTTGCCCTAATCGTGTTTGGCATTATGATGATTGCCAGCGCAACACAAGGCGCAGTAGACACTGACCTGATTAACCGCGTACCTGACCAAATTAACTATGCCATCATCGGCATTATCGTGATGTTTGCCCTTACCTTCGTAGACTATCGCCTATGGAGTGGGATTAGTGGGTGGCTCTACATTGTGATGGTCGTTTTGCTCTTGATGGTACGCTTGTTTGGCGTAGAGGGTGACGGAGGGGCGCAACGTTGGCTCAATATCGGTATCCGCATCCAGCCCTCCGAGATAGGGAAGATTCTCCTTATCATCTGCCTTGCCTCTTTTATGACTTCACGCTACCGTAACATGGACAAGCTAAGCACTGTATTTAAGGCGTTGTTTTATATCGCCTTGCCTACGGGCTTGGTGTTTATTCAGCCCAATTTGGGCATGACGATGGTTTACAGCGCCATTACAGCCACCATTCTTTGGGGTTCGGGGCTACGCCTAAAACACATTGGGTTATTTATCACGGTGGGTTTAATAGCCTTGCCACTGCTCTTCAGCCAGCTCCAGCCCTACCAGCTTTCACGCATTACCACCTTCTTAAACCCCGACAGTGACCCCGATGCCAAGTACAACATTGACCAAGCCCTCATTAGCGTGGGGTCTGGGGGTGTTTTGGGCAAGGGTTACACTATCGGTAGCCAGAATGCAGGGCGTTTCTTGCGGGTGCGCCACACCGACTTTATCTTTAGTGTGATTGCGCACGAGTTTGGTATGGTAGGCGCATTAACCACGATGGGGTTATTGGGCGTGCTTATCTTTAGGATTATGCGGGGTGCTAGGCTGGCATCCGACGCTTTTGGCGCAATGATTTGTTATGGTGTGGGGGCATTCGTGTTTTTTCAATGCGTCACCTCTATTGGGATGAATCTCAATCTATTGCCTGTAACGGGTTTAACGCTTCCCCTAGTCAGTTCGGGGGGAACGTCACTTTTGTTTACGTTGGTGGGCATTGGGCTAGTACAAAGTGTTATCATCCGCCGTAAACGCCTAGAATATTAGGCTCTTGGGGGCAACACTGCCCCCAAACCGCTTTTACATTTGCCCCATTTTTTGCTATGATGAGTCCCTCAAAGACACAAACACATTAGGAGAAACACCTGTGGCATTTACCACTGTTCGCACGCGCTTTGCGCCAAGCCCTACGGGGTCTTTACACATCGGCGGTTTAAGAACGGCTCTTTTTAACTGGCTATTTGCCAAAAGCCAAGGGGGTCAATTTTTATTGCGTATAGAAGACACCGACCAAAGTCGCTTTGACCCCACCGCCCTAAATACCCTTATGGAAGCGTTACGCTGGGTGGGCTTGCAATGGGATGAAGGACCCGAAGTAGAGGGGGCTTATGCGCCCTACGTTCAATCGCAACGCCTAGAACATTATCAAAAGTGGGCGCAATGGCTGGTGGACAATGACAAAGCCTACAAGTGTTTCTGCACTTCAGAACGCCTAGAAGCCGTTAATCGTGAGAAGCAATTGCTTCGCCAACCCCCCGGCTATGACCGCTTTTGCCGTAGCTTATCTCCCGAAGAAGTGGCAAAAAAAGAGGCGGATGGCTTGACCTATGTCATTCGCTTTAAGATGCCCCTAGAGGGCAAAACACACGCCCAAGACCTTTTACGCGGTGAAGTGGTGTTTGAAAATGCCACCCTTCAGGATGCTGTGTTGCTAAAAAGCGATGGCTTCCCTACCTATCACCTAGCGGTCGTGATTGATGACCACATGATGCAAATTAGCCATGTGTTACGCGCTAATGAGTGGTTGCCCTCGTATCCTTTACACGTCCAAATTTGGCAGGCGTTTGGCTGGGAGATGCCCATTTTTGTGCATTTGCCCGTGATGCTAAACCCTAACGGTAAGGGCAAGATGAGCAAGCGCAACCCACCCAAAGACCAATACGGCAACATCGTGCCTGTGATGGTACATGACTATATGAAAGCGGGATATTTGCCCGAAGCCATGCTTAATTTCTTGGCAAACATTGGCTGGTCGTTTGGGGATGACCAAGAGCTATTTACCATGCAAGAGGCGTTTACGCGCTTTAAGCTAGAGGACATCAACCCAAATAATAGCGCGTTGCCCACCGAAAAATTGGACTGGCTCAATGGGAATTGGATACGGCACATTACCCCCGATGACCTTGCAAGCCGTTTGCGTCCCTTCCTAGAAGAAGCAGGCTATACCGTAGACGAACACATTCTACAGCAAGTGACACCCGTTGCCCAAACGCGCCTTAAAGTGCTGGGTGATATTGCAGGCTTGACGGGCTTTCTCTTTGCCGATAAGAGCGCATTTGTGCCTGCGACAAAAGACATCCTCATTCAAAAGAAGATGGACGCAACCAGTTCGGTTGACATCCTAGAGAAGTCGATTGCGCTCATCCAAGCTCTAACCGATTTTACGACTGCCCCATTATTGGAAGCCTTTGGTGCAAAAACAAGCGAATGGGGTGTAAACAACAGCCAATTATTTGGGGTGCTACGGGTCGCCGTAAGCGCACAAAAAATTAGCACGCCTACATTTGAAACGATGGAAATCTTAGGCAAAGAAGAAAGCATCCGCCGTATTGCCCTCTCTATTGAAGCACTAAAGGCGTAAATGATGAGCGAAAAACCCAAAGTGGTCATTTATACCGACGGTGGCGCAGCCCCCAACCCCGGCTTAGGCGGTTGGGGGGCAGTGCTGATGTTTACAGATGAAACAGGTAATACCGCCGAAAAAGAAATTTATGGCGCACAACCTAATGCCACCAATAACATCATGGAACTTACGGCTGTGATAGAGGCTCTAAAATCGCTTAAAACGTCTTGTCGGGTTACGCTGTATGCCGATAGCGAATATGTGGTAAAGGGCATGAACGAGTGGATGGCGGGTTGGAAGCGCAACAATTGGAAGAATAGCAAGAAAGAAGTTGTCAGGAATAAAGAGTTATGGCAAACGCTGGACGAAGAAGCCCAACGCCATCATGTGACCTTTAAATGGGTGAAAGCGCATGTGGGTATTAAACACAATGAGCGCGTGGATGGGCTGGTGCATAAAGCTCGCGATGAGTATCGTCTATCGCACTAAACACACGGGATAAACCCATTACAGGAGAGACAATGTCACACATTTTTGACAAACTGAATAACGAATCGTATGTAAGCCTAACCACATATCGCAAAAGTGGTGAAGCCATGCCCACACCCGTCTGGTTTACCCGCGAGGGAGACACACTATACGTTTACACGATTCTAAATTCGGGTAAGGTAAAGCGTGTTCGCAATAACGGCAACGTGGTGTTGGCAGCATGTGATATGCGTGGAACGATTCATGGCGAAGCCTTTGAAGCACAGGCAACATTTGCAGACAAAAACGACTTCAAGCGAATTGAACGCCTATTTGACCAAAAATACAACATTATGAAAAAGGTTTTTGGGGCAATGGCGTTCTTCAGCAAGCTCATTGGCAAGCCCGAAGGTGAACGGACGTATATCGCCGTCCGCGCCTAGTGTTATGACTGAGTTTTAGGATTCAACAGGTTTTCTTGGCATAGCGATGGGGTTGAAAACCCCCGTTTTATGCGATATACTATTTTGAGTATTGGGGAATAGTTTAATTGGCAAAACAACTGACTCTGACTCAGTCATTCTTGGTTCAAATCCAGGTTCCCCAGCTTAACAAGAGTTTTCTCGAACATAGTTGCGTATCATAATCATCGCTCGATGGAACGCCACTCACCTCTATATGGATGTGAGTGGCGTTTGTCATTTTATCCCTTTGCGCTAG
>DAOTTQ010000062.1:0-4352 GCA_034437555.1 Anaerolineae bacterium
ATCCTCTCTAAGTCATTCTATTGCATCAGCAGGGCGAGGCGCATGAGGTCGATGTTACCACCGCTTAGCACCACCACCACGTTCATATTGGGGGTAACGCGTATCATCCCAGAAAGCAGTGCCGCCAAGCCCACCGCACCGCCACCCTCTACAATCACTTTACCGCGCTGGGCAAGCTGTACAACCGCATAGCCGATTTGCGTTTCATCTACACGTACCAGTTCTTCAACGTGCCTTTCGATAATTTGCATGGGCTTATCGCCGGGATGCGCTACGCGAATACCATCGGCAATGGTGTAGCCATTGGGCTGGGCGTAACGCCCTTGCACGCCAATGACGCGCACGCTGGGCTTTAGTGAGTGGGCGGCTAACGCAATACCCCCAATCAGTCCACCCCCCCCCACAGGGCATAAAATAAGGTCGGTTTGGGGTAAGTCTTGGATAATTTCTAGCCCAATTGTGCCTTGCCCCGCCATAATGCGCCAATCGTTATACGGTTCAATGTAGGTTGCGCCGTTGCGCTCCGCTTCAATGTGTGCCACTGTGCTACACGCGTCATAATTGCCCTCAATGATTTCTACGCGCACCCCATACTGGCGCGTATTGTCTGTTTTGGTTTGGGGCGTGCTATCGGGCATATAAATGACGGTTTTTTCTTCTATGCCAAAGGCGCGGGCGGCATACGCTACCCCTTGCGCATGGTTGCCTGATGAGGCGGCGATAAGACCATTTTGGCGTTCCGTGTGCGTTAGGCTGGCGACGGTGTTATACGCGCCTCTAATTTTGAACGCGCCCGTTTTTTGGGTGTTTTCTAGCTTCAAGAATACCTTACAGCCTGCCAGCTTGCTTAATGCGTCTGATGGGATGATGGGCGTGTGGTCAATGACCCCGCGCAATGTTTCGCTGGCAAGTTGGACATCATCAGCAGTGAGAGGAATGTAATTTGCTTCTAAGACCATTGTCTATGCGCCTTTTCTAACGTGTGGGTGCGTGTGTGTGTTGCTGTCATGCCACAGATGATGATGTGGGGGTATAATGAGGACAGAATTCCCTATATTATAGCAGAATTTACACGACTGAGGATATTTTAACGATTATGAGCAACGTAAAACCGCGCCTTCCAAAAGGCTTTAGAGACTTTTTGCCCGCTACCATGCAAAAGCGTGAATATGTTTTCGGGGTGGTGCGTGAGGTCTTTCATCTATACGGATTTGAACCCCTACAAACGCCCGCCCTAGAGTTACGCGAAACGCTCTTTGGCAAGTATGGCGAGGACGCTGAAAACCTTATTTATGATGCCAAGCACCAACGCGGTGATGCCAGCGAAGCGATGGCGATGCGTTATGACCTCACAGTGCCATTGGCGCGGGTGGTGGCGATGTACGAAAACGAGATTAAACTTCCGTTCAAACGCTATCAAATTAGCCCTGTGTGGCGCGGTGAACGCCCCCAACGTGGTCGCTATCGTGAGTTTTACCAGTGTGATGCCGACATTGTGGGCGTAAAGAGCATGTCTGCGGATGCTGAACTGATTAGCTTGGCAACAACGGCTCTTACACGGCTGGGCTTTAAGTCGTTTACCGTTAAAATCAACAGCCGTAAATTGCTAACGGCGATGGGCGTGTATAGTGGCGTACCCGATAGCCAGCTGACTGATTTGTATCGTAGCGTAGACAAATTCGACAAAGTGGGCGCGGAAGGCGTAGAAAAAGAACTGGTGGAACGGGGCATTGCCAGCGATGTTGTGGGGCGCATGATGGCGTTGCTGACGGTAAAGAAGCAAGGGCTAGAAAACTTAGGCGCGTTGCAATCCATCATGGGGCATGTGCCTGTCGCCAAAGAAGCCCTTGACGAATTGCTGGAAATGGCGGGCTATATGCAAATGCTAGGTGTGCCAGAATCTCTCTATGACTTTGATTTTACGGTGGTGCGCGGTTTGGGCTATTACACGGGCCCCATTTTTGAAACTGTGATTACAGAACCTAATTTGGGGAGCATTAGTGGTGGTGGACGCTATGACAACCTCATTGGCATTTTTAGAAAAGAAAGCCTGCCCACCACGGGCATCAGCCTTGGCATAGAGCGCATTATTGACCTGATGGACGAGTTTAACCTGTATCCGCCTGCCATTAGTGGCACGGTGGTACAGGTGCTAGTGACGGTGTTTGATAGCAGTACAATAGGCGAAAGCACGCGCTTGGCGGCAAAATTGCGTCAGGAGGGGCTAAATACAGAGCTATACATGGATGATTCTAAGTACAAGCTTGGCAAGCAATTTGCCCACGCCGATAAGAAGGGCATTCCTATCGTGATAACGCTAGGCGCAGACGAAATTGCACAGGGCATTGTGAAGCTAAAACGGTTGGCAGACGGCAAAGAATTGACTATTCCCCAAGAGGATATTGCCAATTCTGTGAAAATCCTTTTACAGCCATAACCTTTTTAATGGCGTGGCGGTATAAACAATGCGACATGATAGCATTTCCCTGTGCTATAAGTGTTTTCCCGATTGTCAGGGTAAGCCTTCGGGCTTGCCCTTTCTGGTTTATAGTGCAATCGCCTCATTTCAGCACCTCAAGGCTTTTGGGGTTTAACAAAGGATTCTTTTTATGATGATGACGAACCTACGCAAAATAACCGTGTGCTTACTGGCGTTGGGGGCATTGGCGGCTTGCCAACCTTCTGACGAGACGTTACCCACGCTAGTACCCAGCGCGACCGCCTCACAAACAGCCACCTTAACGCTAACGGCAACGATAGAACCATCGCCCACAATAGAACCTTCACCCACCAATACCGCGACCGAGACGCTAACACCCACCCCAACAGTGACAAATACGCCTCCTCCCACCCAAACCATTGCGCCAAGTCGCACGCCTGCCCCTACCCAAGACCCCCAAAGCAATCCCACACAGCGAGCCATATCTAGTGCAACAGCAGCCATCTTAGAGCGTCCCATTATTAGCACGTTTACGCCTGTGCCTGCGGGGGCAAATGCGCGTCCTACATCAACGGGCGCGCCCCAAGTGATTGCGGATGTGGTGATTACAGAACGCCAATATGAAGAGGAAGTCACGCTCTTACTTCAAGACAGCACCACCATTCGTACGGTTGAAATTGGCATTACGCCCGAAGGCGTGCGCGTAACGATAAGTGCATTGGCAGGCGATGCCGTCACCACAGGCTCGTTCTTTGTGCGCTTTACGCTAAGTGACAACGAACTGAATAATTTCATCACGGTGCAAGCCGACCCTCCCAGCCTTTTTAGCATGAATGGGAATATAGTACCAAGCGATGCTTTTGTAGAAGTGGCATATAATGAAGTTGTCCCTGCCGTTTTTGAAGCGTTTGACGTTATCCTAAACCAACGTTTAGGTACAGGTGAGCATGACCTTGATGGCATTCGCTTTGTAGCAGGACAAATTGATATTTCGTTGTTAGTGCCATTGCGATAGCGCAAGGCAAGGTGCGAGTGCCATTGTGACAGCGTGCAGGGCAGAGAAGGAATAGAAATGCTTAAAAGAGGTATTTGGGGTTTACTATTGCTCTTGTGGGTGAGTGTCCCCACCTTAGCGCAAACCTGCCCCGCCATTGTAGAAACCGCACTAAATGCGATAGATGAGTTTTGTGAAGATGTTGGGCGCAATCAGGCATGCTATGGTAACGTCTCTATTAACGCCGAAGCCCAACCCGAAGCCCGCAACTTTATCTTTGAATCCACAGGTGATATTGTTAATGTGCGTGACATTGCCAATTTACAGCTTGCCCCCATGGATGAACAAGAAGGCACGTGGGGCGTGGTACTCATGCGCCTACAAGCCAATTTGCCCGATACCTTGGCTGGGCAAAACGTAACGTTCTTGTTGTTTGGGGATGTAGAGATTACCCCCAATGAGGACATCGAAACCGAAAACCCCATGCAAGCCTTTTACCTTAAAACAGGGATTGGCGATGCCCCCTGTGAAGAAGCCCCCGCCAGCGGCTTGATTATCCAAACGCCTCAAGGCGCAAGCGAAGTGGCGTTTAATGTGAACGGCGTTGACGTTAGCATGGGGTCTACCATTTTATTTAGGGCAATGCCCGACAGTGAAATGACCGTGAGCGCACTGGAGGGTAGTGCGGTGATGAACATTAACGGCGAGCTTTACCCGATTGTAGCAGGCACATGGGCAAGAGTGCCTATCGACATCAACCTACAGATTTTAGATGCGCCTGCGCTTCCTGTAGCGTATGAAAGCGAAGTGCTAAACGCGCTTCCTGTGCGCGTCCTAGACCGCCTGATAGAAGTGCGCGAACCCCTTAACGAAGAAGAACTGGCTAAACTTCATGAATTGCTAAAGCAAGGGCTTGCC
>DAOTTQ010000063.1:0-2793 GCA_034437555.1 Anaerolineae bacterium
CCCATAATTTGTCTGCCTGAGGCAATAACAGGCGCAGACATTTCATACGCCCTTGCGGATCGATCCGAACCCGCAAAGTCTCTATTGTCTAACCTTGTTTGTGTTGCTTGATAAAGATAGTCGTTTTCACTCGTTCCTCTATTTGAAAATTGAGTTCTAGCCAAACTCCCTAAAATACTGCCCGCAAATGACATTTCTCTGGTGTTCCCGTAACCAAGAAACGCCTCGTATCCAATCGCACTTTGCCCCATAAGCGTTCTGTATTCGTTAGCGACCCCCGATGCGCCAATAGACGCATTCATATTATCTCTGGCAACAAGCGTGTCATCTTCAGTGTTTGCAAAGTAGCTGGCTATGCTTCGAGCAGAGTCAATCGTGGGAACAGAATTATTAGTTGCACGAGAAGCCCTTAGCAGTATATCCATAGTGGCATCTGTGCCAAGTTTCAATTGCATACTCTGCAAATTGTTTGTTGTTTGTCGCTCACTCAATATAGAAAACGCAGGGTCAATCATTTGGGCTATACGATACGTGTTTTGCAATTCCGTGTCGGCATCTGCCCCAAAGAAGGCGCGTGCGGAGTCTTTGTATGTGTTCTTAAACCCTAAGTATTTCGCAGAACCTTTTTCGTTTTCTGTAAACTCATCTAGGTTTACGTCATCTATCCCTCGCCCAGATCTAAAGCCTGCTTCTATTTCTTCCGAGCGCTTTGTAAATCTTTCCTTGCGGGCGTATTCACCTGGGTCAGTCCACGCGCCAAGACCACCCCCAAGCCTCGCTATAGGGTCGTTCTGAGCAAACGCCATATAATCAGACCCCGCATTTGTCAGGGCGTTATATCCGCCATACGCCATAATCCCCGCGCCAGCAAGAATTCCGAGTGGTGTAGCAAGCCCGATAGCACCTTTTGCACCCAACCCGACTGCGCCTTTTAGCAAAGCGCTAGTAGCCATACCCGCGCCAACGGCAGGCATGACCAACCCAGCAACAGATGAAGCCCCTTCCATGAATGGGCTATTTAACATATCTGCCGTGCCACCATAAGCAAAGTCGGCAGTTCTACCCATAGCCAAAGTGCGTTCTTTTGTTAGGGCAAACCGACTTTGCATCTTGCCAAACATACCACCCGCTAATTGTTCCCCGCTAAGCATACCGCCCTGATAGCCGAGATATTCCTGTCCCATTCTCGATGTTTGGTATACTTCCATCGAACTTACCGCAGGCTTGCCTAGTACACCCCACACCCGTTGGGCGGCGAACATATTGTAGGGGTTAAACGCATTGGCTATCATAGACCCGCCAGATGCCAATGCGGTTGTCCGTATATTTCTACCCATGCCTTCAAATGCGCCCTGAGTAAATTTGCCGTCTTCCATTGGCGCGTTCCAAGAGTCTGTTAAATCTCTTTTGTTACGTTCCCCTTCGGCGCTAAAACCCACCAGCGCCTTCCATGATTTCTGGGTACGTACCGATTGCGCCTTGTCTGCGGTGTCAGCCAGAGGTCTTATGGTATCTTCAATTGATTTGATTGTTGCATTGTATGCGTCTACATCTAAGCTAAATTTTCCACCAGTATTGCTTACTAGCGGTTGATTGTTAATCCCAACCGTATCAGAGAGTGCGTTGTATTGTTCTTCGGTAATTTGACCATTAACGTTTTGCCCCCGCAAAGCAGGTGCCATGGTGGTTTGCAGGTTATCATACGTTTGCGTCCATGACTTAAAGGTCTGCATAGACTTATCGTATTCCGCCGTTCCCGCTTTGAATCCCGCCGTTAATTCTTTAACAGATTTTGTCAGACCCTCGGCTAAGTTTCCGGTTTCTGGGTCAACAAACGACCGTAAAAACCCAGACGCACGTTCTGTCGAGGCATCGCCCTTAGCGCCAAGTTCTCGCAGTGTATTCAATGCCGAAATTTGTATTTTTTTACCGATCCCGGAAGCGTTCATTGACAGATTCCGCATATCGTCAGGCATTTGATTTGTCATCCTGTGGATGTTTGTGGCAACAGGGTCACGCATCCCACTAGCAACATTCCCACTAGCTCTTTGAGAAGCGTCCATTAATTCAAACGAAGCGTTTGCGTAACTTTTAATGGCTTGTTGGTTAAACGGGGTTAAGGTATCGCTTTGTAACAGTTTCTGTAGATGAGGGCTTTGAGCAAAAGCAATTGGCGAAATTGACCCAATATCGGCTATTTGCGCCGTGTTAAACCCAAACGACCTTAATCGATCCTCAGGAACGTGTTTATTGTATTGTGTACCTTCCCCTTCGGGGTCATCCCAACCATCCCCAAACACGCGATTCAAGTTTGCAACAAACTTAGAATCATCTGCCATTCTCATTGGCGACCGCATGAATGGGGTTTGTGGCGTGTTGGCAGACGGTACGGGCGGTGGTGTCCCAGATGGTGGGGGGGTATTTGCGCTATTCCCCCCGCCAGCGCCAGAAGGTGTGAGCGGATTCTCGTTAGTGACAGTGGGGCGGGGGACTCCATCATTATCAAAGTGATTATCGCCAAGTCCCTCAAGGTGCGTAGACAATGGTTTGCCCGAAGGTATTTCAATCGGACCTGTGTTCTCGGCTTCAAATGTCTCTCCGCCAATTCTAAAACGCTCCCCATCTTCAACAACAACCTGTTTCCGCCTATTAAGTATACTGCCTAGCTGAAAATCCCCCGTTGGCGGTCCCAGATGGCGGGGTAGGATAAAGGGTATAGCACGGTCTTTGCGGAACGCCTTTAGAAAGTCGCTCATAATGGACGGTTTGTTTACAACCCGTTTGGCAAGTTCT
>DAOTTQ010000064.1:0-78060 GCA_034437555.1 Anaerolineae bacterium
TGCCCGTTAGAAATCACCTCTACGGCAAGATTGGGTGGGTTTAGGTTATAGCCTGCGCTGGCAAGTTTGGGCTGGCGTTCATAGGTAATGAAGGCAACATCAGGCGCGTAGCGTTCTCCACCCACGATATAACCACCCGCTTCACCCGTGATATGACCGATGTTATTCTCTAGCAGATACATTCCCAAGAACAAACTAACTTTCATCGCAATGCTAGAAACTAGAGGGTTGGACGGCATCTCTATAATCGCTCCTAGTATAAACTCAAAAGTTTTATCGGCGTTTTCTGGGAGTGCGATAAATGCCTCAAAGTCCTCTAGGGTTGTTTCTACTTTCGCAAGCGGTGTAACCATCGGGTGCGCCTCATTACATTTTGTTGGCAGACACACTAGAATTATAACACGATTTACGAGGGGTCTGATGCGCCATCCGCTTGATATTTCAGGGGGCGCATCCCATTAAACGTAACAATCAAAGACATGCCTACATCAGCAAAGATTGCCATCAAAAGTGACGCGCCCCCAAAGAACGCCAACCCCAAGAAAATGAGCTTCATGGCGAGGCTTAACACCACATTTTGCATCACAATTTGCCGTGAAAAGCGCGACAACCCCACCACATACGGCAATTGGTGCAGGTCATCGCCCATCAAGACCACATCGGCGGTTTCTAGAGCTTGTGCGCTTCCTGCGCCCCCCATTGCCACACCCACAGTTGCAGCCGCCAATGAGGGCGTGTCGTTCATGCCGTCCCCCACCATCATCACTGTGCCATAAGTGCCACGTAGCTCTTGGATTACGTCCAGCTTATCTTGGGGTAACATATTGGCGCGAACATCCGTCATGCCCAACGCTTTGCCCACTTGGTTAGCAATGACCGCGTTATCACCGCTGCACAGGATGGTATGAAGCCCCAGGGCGCGTAATTCGTCAATGGCTTGAATGCTTTCGGGGCGCAATATATCCGCCACGCCCACAAAACCGCGTACACTTTCGCCCTCATAAATGAGCATAGTCGTTAAGCCTTGCGCTTCGGCTTGGGCAATATCGTCACACAGGCTTTGCGCGTGCGGATACAATTCATCAAAGAAGCGATGACTGCCGATAGCAATCTTGCCTTGTGGTGTTTCGGCGGTAACGCCCTTGCCTGCAATCACTTGTACTTGGGGCAATACGAGAGGCGTAATACCCTTCGTTTGCGCGTATTGTAGGATGGCATGCGCGATGGGGTGCGTGCTATGCGCCTCTAGGTTGACGGCAATTTGCAGTAAGTCATTTTCGTGGCTGTTATAGGTGCGTAAAAATTGGACGGCGGGCTTGCCTTGTGTGAGTGTGCCTGTTTTATCAAATACAATGGCTTTTACTACGCCCAAGGCTTCCAGATGCACTCCCCCCTTGATGAGAACGCCTCGTCTTGCTGCGCCAGTCATGGCACTAATCAGCGTTACAGGCGTGCTAATCACCAGCGCACACGGGCAAGCAATCACCAACATGCTAAGCGCACGATACAGCCAACCTTGCTCTGTGGGCGTGTTGTAAAACGGCGCACCCAAGAGCAACGGGGGCAAAATTGCCACAAAAAACGCCATAATTGCCACGCTTGGCGTGTAATAGTGGGCAAAACGGTCTATCAAACGTTGGAAAGGAGCGCGTTGGCTTTGGGCTTCTTCAATGAGGGCAATTACCCGCGAGAGTGTGTTGTCTTTGGCTAGGCGTGTCACTTCTATCAAGAGCGTGCTTGCGCCGTTGATTGTGCCAGCAAACACCTCATCGCCCAATTCCTTAAAGACGGGCATACTTTCGCCTGTGATAGGGGCTTGGTTAATGGCACTTTGCCCTTGCAGGATGCGCCCGTCCATTGGCAGGCGTTCTTCTGCCAATACCACCACAACATCACTCACTTGCAGGCTGTTTACGTCTACAAGGTGGGTTTCTGCGCCTGTTTTTAAGCGGGCTTGGGTGGGCTTGAGTGCCATTAAACCGCGCAGGCTATCACGGGCTTTATCGGCGGTGTAACCCTCTAGGGCTTCGCTGATGGCAAATAAGAAAATGACCAACGCGCCCTCAAAGTACTCACTAATCGCAATTGCGCCAATGGCTGCCACGCTCATCAGTAAATTGATGTTAAACGCACGATTGATAACCAGCGTATTCAGTCCACTTTTGGCAATGGGATACAGCGCAACCACCATGCCTATCGTATAAAAAATGTTGCCAAAACCCTCACCATTAGGCAATAGCAACGCCATCGCCAAGCCCAAAAGCATAATGAGCGCACCCAAGAGCGCGAAGCGTGTGGGCGTTTGTGACAGCAAGTAATCCCAAAAACCGAAGATTCCCTTGCGTTTTGGGGGTTCTTGCGTTGGGACACTATCTAATGTATTGAGTGTTTTACCAAAGGCTTCTACGCGCGCTTTGAGGGCATTAAACGGCACATCCCCCACCAAAACAAGTTTGGTAGTCGCAAAGTCCACAGTAGCACGTTGTACCCCCTCTAATCGGCTAACGCCTTCTTCCAGTTCACGGGCGCAGTTGGCACAGTCCATATTACCGATGAGATACGTTTGTGAGGGGGTCATGGCGTATTTGTCCGTTTCGTTAAAGGTTTACATTTTTAACGATAACGCACGCCAAAAGAGCCGTCAACAAGCGATTTTAGTCTATTGAGAGGGGGTATCAGGTAGCAGAAGGTTTATGAAGAAAGCACGCGCTCATACAGCTTTAGCGTGTCCTCTGCCATACGAAGGGGGCTAAAGCGCGTTTCTAGGCGGTCTTCGCCATTTTGCCCCAAGTACAATCGCAGGCTACGGTCATCGTGCAAAATACGGAAGGCATACGCCAACGCTTCGGGGTCACGGGGGGCAACCAAGAACCCCGTTTCGCCATGCACTACCACTTCGGGAATGGCACTGACGTAACTGCCCACAATGGGCAAACGAGCCGCCATTGCTTCCAGCATCACCAGCCCAAAGCCTTCCCATAGGCTAGGCATCGCAAAAACATCAAAGCCCGTGAGCAAGTGTGGCACGTCCTCACGCCAGCCTAAAAAGTGAACGCGCCCCTTCATGCCTAAGCCATTTGCCAACGATTCTAGCTGTTTGCGCGTGTCGCCATCCCCTGCAATCACAAGGTGCGCGTGTGGTAGCTCATTTGCCAGTAGCTTAAGGGCTTGGATAGCGTACATCACGCCTTTTTGCTCTACCAAACGGCACGCCAGCCCAATGACAAATGCCTCGCTATCAATGCCTAGTGTTTGCCGTAAGTGGGCGCGTTCTGCCACAATATCGGCTTGGGTTTTGCGTGTGAAGGGCATCCCGTAAGGAACGACGTTAATTTTACTGGGGGGCGCGCTTTCTACCGTTTGCACAAACGTTTTTAGGGCTTCACTAATCACGATGCCTTGCTTGATGCCCATCCAGTTTATACGATTGATAAGCTTTATCATGGGGCGTTCACGAAAGCTGTCATCGTTGTGGCGAGTACTTACTTGATGGCGAATATCGCCCCGTATCGCTTGCCCTAGCAAGTCGGCGTGGATAAGGTGCGTGTGCAAAATATCGCCCTTACTGGCTTTAAGGGCGTTACGCAATCTTGGCAATAAGCCCACGTCAAGGTTTTGGCTCATGACAAGGCGTTGCGCGTTAATGCCCAATGATTCGGCTTCGTTAAACATCTGTTGCATGGGGTTTTGTGGATCTGTTAAGACGATGAGGCTTGTTTCTACGCCGAGCTTATTTAGCATGGGCAGTAAATACAGCAAGTGTCGTTCTGCACCGCCAATTTGCTTTACTTTAACGAGGTGTGTAATTCGCATGGTTTACTTGCTCTCTTCGCGTTTTTGAATACGTTCCCTAATCCACACCATAAAGCCAAACGACAGCCCCATAAGCAATAAACCAAACACCCCTAAGCGCGTGGCAACGTCGGGTGTGCTGGCACTCATTAGCAAGCCGAGTGTGCCAAAGAGCGCACACACCAAGTAAATAATGCCGATGGTGTTTCGTTGGTTAAAGCCCAACGCCATAATACGATGTGAGATGTGGTCGCGTCCGCCATCAAACGGGGAACGCCCCTCAAAAAGCCGTGTCCACACCACAAGGTTAATGTCAAAAATGGGGACTGCCAGCACCATGATGGGAATCATCCACGTAATGCTCAGGGGTTGGCTGGCAAACTGTAGCTTAATGCCCAACACCGCGAGGCTAAAGCCCAACACCAACGCGCCCATATCGCCCATAAACGTGCTGGCGGGGTTAAAATTATACGCCAAAAAGCCCAATGCACTCCCAAAGACTGCCGCCGCCAAAAGCGATACCAAAATTTGCCCTTGTGTAAACGCCACAATGAGAAAGAAGCCCGCGCCAATGGCACTAATGCCGGCAGATAGCCCGTCCATATTGTCTAAAAAGTTAAGCGCGTTGGTGAGTGCAATCATCCACACCAGCGTTAATGGCACATCTAAGAGGGGATTGTTAAACAAGTGAATTTGGATGCCCGCCAAAATGGTCATCATGGTGGCTATAAACATTACAATTAGGCGCACGCGCACGCTTAAATTAAAGCGGTCATCCAGCAAACCCGTGACTGCCAAGAGTGCTGCACTTAAGCAAATCACGGTCAGTTCGCGCAAATGTTGGGGGGGGCTAAAGACCAGCACAGAAACGACCATGCCAATATAAATTGCCAAACCGCCCATCATCGGCTTGTGGTCTTTGTGGATTTTGCGTGCCACTGTGGGCTTATCCACCACGCCCAGACGCATGGCAATTTGCCGTGACACCGGCGTTAGCCCTAATGCCGTTGCAAAGCCGACAATCATAATTGGCACAAACTGTAAGGCTGTATCCATTGCTAACCCACTTCTTTCAATAAACCCCGTCTTAACTCTAACACTTGGAGGCAAGGTTGTGAAGGCACGCCTTAGGCACGCATGGGGCTAAGAAAACGCGCGATACTCGGCGCAATGACCTCACTGGCAAGCAACGGCGCAAGGTCACTGTAGCCCGTCAGTGTTTGCGTATACGCGCTAGGGTACAGCATTTTTACCGCACCACGTAAGCCTTCATCGTCGCTACTATCCGAGTCGATGATGAGTAAGCGTCCTGTCCATGCTTTCAGGTCGGTGCTTTGGTAAGTAGACATGCTGTGATAATCGCTTATCAGTTTTACGCGCCCTAGCACATCACGCTTGCCCCATTGTGTGCGGTAGTGTTCGGCATAATAGGCTTGCCAAAAAGCGCGGTCTGTTTCTGATACGGGGTCTAAAGCCGTTTGGATGCTCTGTTGCATCACCCTCGCAAGCGGGTTCATCAATAAGCGTTCGGGTATCCACCGCGCCAAGCCCGCATATTGCTTTAAGCCCGTCAAAAGAGCAGGGTCGGGGGGGCTGGTGTGCGTAATGACGGCATCCCGTACCATTGCCGTGTTGCGCCGCAAGAGGGCTTGTGCCATTGCACCGCCCGCCCCCATGCCCACCACATGCAGGCTAGCTATATTTTCGGCTTGTAAGAGGGCAATCGTACCGTCTAAAAGCGCGTCTATCGTGTGGACGGTGTGCGGAATGTTAGGGGCAATCACGCTAAATTGGGTTTGCCACACGGTCATATAACGAAAGAGGGCTTCGGCGTGTGCGCCCTGTGAGGGAAACAGCAAGAGCGCAGGCAACGCTTCATCCCCCACACGATAATAATGCCAAGCGTTATTGGCGTGTTCTAGCACGCGCAAAGGGTTTTCTTGTCTAAAGCGTTTAAGGTTTTCTATGCTCACTAGGGGGTTTCTTTCGCTGTGTGGTCGTGTGGTTATATTATCGCATTAGGCTCTTACGCCCAACGCCAAGAGAACAATACTCAGGGTAACAACGCTGGCAAGTGTGCTGACAAGTGTCATCATGGCGGTGTATTCGGTATCACTACCAAATTCGCTGGCGAGCGCATTGGCTAAAATGGCGGTGGGCATACTGCTTTGTAGCACCGCCACGCTAAACGTAATGCCGGTTAGCCCCAATAGCAGGGCAATCGGGACGGCAATCAAGGGCGATAGTATCAAGCGAATCACTGTACCAATCAGGACAGGGCGCAATTTGCCCGTAAACGCTTTTGTGCGTGCCAATTGCAAGCCCAATAGCGCGAGCATGGTGGGGATTGCGCCACTGGCGGTAATGTCAACGGCGCGTTCAAGGGGTAATGGCAAGGAAAATTTACCAAAGTTAAACGCCAAGCCAACAAACACCGCATAAATCAACGGCACACGCACCATATTATTGATGGCTTGGCGCGGGTTGGCGTTGCCCCCACTGGCAAAATACACGCCCAAGATGCTGGCTGCCACCGTATTAAGCGCATAGTACACAATGGCGACCTTGCCCCCTTCTTCGCCAAACGCAAACGTATTGACAGGGATGCCGTAGTTTGCGCTATTTATCATAAAGAGGGTAATCATAAAACCGCCTGCCAATTGGTTTTCCCACTTCATAAAGCGCACCACTACCAGACCAATAATTATCATAGAGGCGGTAATGCCCAACACCATCAACGCCATGCCCCCTAATTCTTGTGGGCTAAGTTGCGTTTCGCGGATGCCCTTAAATGTAAGCGTGGGGACAAGCACATAAATCAAAAACACACTGAGGGCGCGAGGGTCGGGGTTAAGGCTTCTGCCCACAATGTAAGAAATACCAATCACCATAAAAATGGGGCTAATAACATTAAACGCAATCCCAAGAAAGTCGCCCATTCGCGCTAACCCTTCTTGAGGAGAGTAACAAGTTGTTTGGCTGTGTTTTTGGCTTGTTCAATACGTTCTTCTAGCCGTACCACGCCCACTCTTGGCGGTGCTTTTTTGCCATAGTCACTGCCAATCAATGCGATATTAGCGGGCAAGGTGGCGCGAATGTGCTTTAGGCGTTCTGTATGGTGGTCATCATAACAAGAGAGGGGGTCGGCTTCTGCCCACTGCCCCACATGCCAAAACAAAGGTTCTTGTAAACCCAACACCGACAGCAAATAATGCACCAGCTTTTCGTGAGGAGTATCGGGGCGGGCAATGCGCGTGGCAATGTGAAACATGCCGAAGCCTTTGGGCGTGCGCGGTGAGTTTTCTAGGCGATGATGATATAAATAGCCCGATTCGTGGCGAAAACTAAGCGCAACCTGCATTTGCTGAATAGGATAACCTAGCCAAACCCGTTGCACGTTGTCATAGTGATAATCCGCTAGTGCCTCACTGACAGAGGGCGCGTAGCTTCGCAATACAAAATGGGCATGGCGTGCAGGAATTGCCAGCACAAGAGCTTTCGTAATTTGCATTAGCCCATTCTCAAAGCACACCGAGAGGTACTTTTGCCCGTTTACTTCAATTTCACCCACACTACTCACAGCCATTCGCATCATACGAGGGGCTTGCACACGGCTTGCCAGCGCATCTATCAATTGTGCGGTGCCATACTCAAATGACACTACGCCTTCATGGAGGGGCAAAAGCGCATGTTTTAAGCCTAGTTCGTCTAAATAGGCGGGCGGAATACTGTCTAGGATGGCGTAAGCGTGCGTGTCCATTAAAAAGCCATCCCGATTTACCGTCGTTAGGCTACCGCCAACAGTGGGCTTTACTTCAATGAGGGTGGGCGTAATACCCTTCTTTTCCAGTTCATAGGCGCACGCCAAGCCTGTTAAGCCCGCCCCTACAATAATCACATCGTGCATCATGAACCTTTCTTAAAATCTGCGCTATCCAGCAAAATCGTCACAGGTCCCCAGTTTTGAATGTCTACGTGCATCATTGCGCCAAAGATACCCGATTCTACCCGTATCATGCCTTCATGTGTTAGCCGTTCTGTATAGTAGTCTACCAACGGTTTGGCGTGGTCGGGGGCAGCGGCGTTCATATAGTCGGGACGGCGACCCCTGCGCGTATCGGCATACAGCGTAAACTGTGATACCACCAGCACGCCTGCGCCCACGTCCAAAGCCGAGAGGTTCATTTTGTCGTTCTCATCCTCAAAGATGCGTAAAAAAGCCGTTTTTTGTGCGAGGAGTTCGGCTTCTGCGCGTGTATCGGCGTGTGTAATACCCACCAATGCAACCAACCCCCGTTCAATTTGCCCCACAATTTTCCCATCCACGCTAACGCTGCCCCGTGTGACGCGCTGTAATAGAACGCGCATACATGCTCCTTTATGGTAATGAGCATGTATTGTAGCAAAATGAAGCGCATTTTTTGATGTGGGGTTTAATCCCACTTTGGCACGTTTCTATTAAGGCTACGCGCTTATCTTTGAGAGTGTTGTTATAAAAAGCACGACTTTTACACATATCAAGTGTTCTTTATTGTTTTTCCGAATCTAACCTTAATTCTTACAATGCCTTTGCCAATTAAGCGGCGAAATCGTCGTGTTGCGGAGAGCGTATGCCGCTGAACTGAGCAAATCGTCGCCAGATACGCGAAATTAAATCAGGTTGGCGCATTTAGCCGTGGTAGCTTGCTTACAGATTATGCAATTGGCACATTGGGCGCAGGCGATAGCGTCACCCTAACGATTACAACACAACTGCCAAATCGTGGGGGTATCTTTAGCGGGTTCTTGGTCGTCAGTGTGGGAGGTGCGCCCGAAGCCGATGCGCTTCTAAGCATTAGCACAATTACCAGCTTGCCCTCTACGGGTGAAACGCCCCTATGGGCAACCCTATTGCGCCAAGCCCTTGCCATCCTAAGCGTATTCCAAACCCTGCGCTAAACCCTCTACTACACCCTATAAAGTAAGTTTAAGGGGAGCAAGAATGCTCCCCTTATTTTTTGTCTTTAGGGCTAATGGAGGCTATTTAACGAGCGTACCGCACGAGGGTTTGGTGGGTTTGTTCGGTCATGTGGTCAAACGTGAAGCGTTCCATGCCTAGCGCAGTGTTTTCGCTCAAGCGTTGGCGTGTAGCACTATCTAGGGCGCGGATGAGGGTATCACGGAGCGCGTCTACGTCCGCATGAGGCACAAGGAAGCCATTAACATCTTCACGCACCACTTCGAGGTTGCCCCCTTTTGCGCTGGCAATGAGGGGCGTTCCTACGCGCAAACTCTCTAAAAGCGTGTGTGATAAGCCTTCGTAGCCCGAATACAACGCAAAATAATCAGCCGCCTGCATATAATGATACAACGTTTGGCGGTCGAGTTGCCCCAAAAAATGCGCCCGTTGCTGTATGGTTTTAGAGGCAATCGTCTTTAAGCGATGCACATCGTCCCCATCACCCGCAATCATCAGTTGGACATTGGGCAAGCCCTGTAGCGCGGTCATTAAGTGGTCAACGCCCTTCCACGCCGTTAAACGCGCTGCCGTAACAATAATAGGCGCGTTAGGGTCTAGGTTTAGGCGTTGTCGGGCTTCGGCTTGGGTTAGGCGTTCCCCTGTTATGGGGGGCAGTGCATTATAAATTACCGTAATGCGTTCTTCAGGCACGCCCCATCCCATCACCATCTGTTTGAGATAGTCACTTGGCACAATGATGCCGTCCATTTCGCCCACTTGGGCATTGCGCGAGCGTTTTTGCTGTGCCACCACGCCCTGCGATGGGCTTGCTTGAAAGCGGTCAATATCAGTGTCGGGGGCAATCCACCCTTTACGGATGCACCGTTCCCATGCGGGGTCACCCACCACTTTCATCACACGGGGGGCATTGTGGGGGATAATGGGTAAATCGGTGGTGTGAAAGTACACAAGGTCGGCGTGGCGTGCGTTTAAGCTGTGCCACGCATACCGTGCATAGCGTGCGGGCAACGCGACACGCCCCACCCGTTGCACAGGATAAGGATAGCTTGCGGTATCGCCTTCGCCATAAGTGAGCAATTGCACATCCCACCCCTTATTTTGCAAAACGGGCAACACCTGATGAAGATAGGTCGCTGGTCCGCCACTTTCGGGGTGAAAGATGCCTGTTGCCACAAAAAGGCGTTTAGTCATCCGATAGCACCCACCGAATCGCCTCTGGCAGTTGAGTATACTTAAAGAAACGGGTTTTATCACGTTGGGGGGCAAGCACGCCTAAGAACGTATTCATCAGCGTTAACATCACATCGCCCTTATGCAAAATAACGGTGCGCCCGCGTGGGCGTTGGGGAAGCGCAATTTCGAGCTTTCTAAAGCGTTTGACCAGCTCATTAACGGCGGTTTGGCTACCACTATCTGCTAAGCGCACAATATAGCGCAAAACAAGCGTATCGGGGGGCGCGGTGGTGAGAATAGTGGTGAGGGCATCAAAAAACTCATCCATGCCCCCCTCGCTTTTGCCTGTAAACGTGAATTGATGAATGCCTTCTGGCGACAATTCGTAGACACAGCCTCTGGTTTCTTCGGTCATCGCATTTTACCCACTTGCTATTAGACATCGGTTTGCATCAAGCTATTTTAGCGCATTTGCCCTATTTAATAGAGCGTGGGTCTAGGGCATCACGTAAACCATCGCCTACAAAGTTAATGCCCATCACAGTAATCAAAATCAGCAGGCTGGGTACTAGCCACAGCCACGGCGCACTATCAATAAACTGCTTTGCGCCCTCTAAGATATTGCCCCATGTGGCGGTTGGGGCTTTTACGCCCACGCCCAAAAAGCTGATATAGGCTTCTTGCAAAATGGCTTGTGCTACGCCAAGTGTACCCGCTACCACAATGGGCGCAAGGGTATTTGGCAATAGGTGACGGCTGATAATGCGCCAATTGCTTGCGCCTAAAGCCTGTGCTGCCGTGACATATTCACTATTCTTTAGCGAGAGGATATTGCCCCGTATAATACGCGCCAAGTACATCCAGCTGGTGCAACCGATGATGAAAATAATCACTAGCACACTACCACTAAAAGACCGCCCAAACAAGCGCAGTTCGGGAATACGATTGCCTAGCACATTCGCCAGCAAAAGCAACAAGAGTAACGTGGGAATACTAAGCATGGCTTCGGTAATTCGCATTAGCAAGCTGTCTACCCACCCGCCAAAGTAACCACTAAGTACGCCAACGGTTACGCCCACACTTACACTTACGGTCATGGCAAACAAGCCAATGATGAGCGAAATTTGACCGCCGTAAATGCTACGTGCCAGCAAATCGCGCCCGATGTTGTCTGTACCGAGTGGGTGTTCTTCGCTCACGGTTAAGCGTCGGCTAGTATCGTTAAAGTTGGCATCGGTTTCTGTAAACAAAAACGCGCCCCCAAGGGTGAACACCACCACAAAAATGAGCATGAACAAGCCCGCCACCGCCATCTTATGCTTAAAGAAACGGCGAATTGCCATTTGGGTAAGGGAGCGGGTTTGGTCTGAAGCTGGGTCATCAATACGTGCAATAGATTGGGTCGCCATCAGGTTTTGCCCCCCTTAATCAAAGCGAATACGTGGGTCTAAGAGTGAATAGACCACATCGGTTAAAATTTGAAAAATAACCACAGCAACGGCAATCATCATCAAGATGCCCATCATCACAGGGAAATCACTGCGCTTTAGCTGTTCAATGTACAACCAGCCCATGCCGGGCCAAGCAAAGATGCTTTCTGTAACCACTGCGCCCGCCAGCAAAAATGGCAAGTCTAGCCCAATGAGCGTAACAAAAGGGAGAGACGCATTCTTAAACGCATGAACAAACAAAATGCGCCGTTCTGCAATGCCCTTACTGCGTGCAGTGCGGATGTAATCGGCGTTAATCACTTCAAGCATTGCCGAGCGAATAAAACGGCTATAGCCCGCAATACTAATGAGTGAAATGGTGGTGACAGGCAATATCATGTGGCGTAGCACTTCGCCAAATGTGGGACCAACGAGCGGATCATACATGCCATTAGTGGGCAAATAGGGCAAGCCCCACCGCCTAAACTGATAGGCAAAGATGTAACTTAGGATATACGCCATTAAAAACACGGGGACAGAGTACATCACAAACGAGAACGTTGTGAGGGCGTTATCCCAGATAGAGTATTGTTTTAAGGCACTCATTACCCCCACAAACAGCGAAATCACCACAATGATAATTTGCGCCGTTACCATTAAAAGCAGGGTGTTGGGAAGGCGTTCTGTAATCATGTCTATGGCGGGGCGGCGCGTTGCCAGCGATGTACCAAAGTCACCGCGAATCACGCCTCGCCGTGTGCCAACGGGGTCTATTACGCCGTCGTCGTTGCTATCCAGGGAGACACAAATAACGTTGGGCAAGGGGCAAAACGTCGCATCGGCAACTTTATCGCCATCCGTATCGTAGCGCATCCAATCATTGCCCACCAACCACACAAAATATTGGGCAAGGGGGGGTTGGTCTAAGCCCAATGCAATCCGTAGTCGGGCGCGGTCTGCTTCGGCGGGGGGCATCCGCCCACCCATAGAAGAAACGGGGTCACCTGTGGCTTGTAGGAGCAAGAACAAAATGAAACTAATGATGAATAACAAAGGGACTGCTTGTATTAAACGACGCAAAATATATTTGAACATCACACACACCTTAACAAAATGCCTGCCCTTTTGAGGGGGCAGGCAAAGTTTTATTCAATCTGATAACGTGCGTTATTGCACGTCCCAGTTCGCTACGTCAAAGAAGGGGGTGACACCGTTCAAAGGACCGGTAATCAAGCCGTTGCCAGAAATCCATACATCGGCATCGTACCACACACCGACCCAAATGCTGTCGTTGTAGATAATTTCGTCAATTTGATGCCACAAGGCAACACGAGCGGCGAAATCGGTGGTGAAGCGTTGTTGGGTTAGCAATGCGCTTAGTTCTTCGTTGCAATAGTATGTCCAGTTACCACCAGTGGGGTTTTCTGTGCTAGGAATTTGGTCGCAGTCGAAACGGGTGGTATCGGGGTCGGGGAAGGAGGCTGGTGAAGCAGACCATTGGGCAATATCATAAGCACCGATTGCAATGGGGCCCCCATCGCTAAAGCTGGCAAAGAATTGGTCGCTAGGGTAGTTTTCTAGCAACACTTCAATACCAATTTGTCCCCATTGTTGTTGGGCAAGTGCCTGAATATCAACACGGATACCGCGCGTATTGGTCACAAAGCGCAATGTTAGGTTTTCGCCGTCTTTTTCACGAATACCATCGCCATCACCATCCACCCAGCCTGCTTCGTCCAAAAGGGCGGCTGCCGCTTCGGCATCATAAGGAACGGGGTCTAGGTTGGGGCTGGCATAGGGGGTATTTTCGTTAAAGCTGGCGGCTGCAAATGTGCCACCCAGTAAGAGGTCATTAACGACACCAAAGCGGTCAAACCCTAATGCTAATGCCTTACGCACGTTCACATCTTTCATGGCGGGGTGCGAGCCTTCGCCCACGTTAAAGTACATGCCTTCGTTGTAACCGCTGGCAATCACTTGAACATCCAAGCCCGCATCGCGCAATTCGGGTACATCGCTAAAGGGCAAGAACGTTCCCATTTGGGCATCGCCGTTCAAAAGAGCCGTCTTGTAGGTTTGTTCGTCGGGAATAAAGGTCACTACCAAGCGTTCAATAATGGGTGCGCCACTAACGAAAGCGGGGTTTGCAACAAACGACACAAAGTTACCCACGTTCCATTCTTGGAAAACATAAGCACCGCTAGACGCGCTTGGAGCGCGGTTGAAGGCAGCTTCGTTTAGCGAGCCATCGGCTTCAAACACGGGGCGCAAGACATGTTCAGGCAATACATAGCTGAACAAGCCCAACCATGGCGCATAGGGTTCATCAAAGGTCAATACCACGGTGGTGGCATCGGGGGCTTCAATACTAACTGCGGAATCATAAGGAGCGCGGGTAATCACGCTATTGGATTCTGCCAGTTTCATTTCGGCAGTAAACACAAAGTCTGCACTGTCGAGGGCATCGCCATCCGACCATGTGAGACCTTCGACCAAGCGAAGGGTCACGGTTTTACCATCTTCGCTTAAACCACCATTTTCTAGGCTTGGGATTTCACTTGCAAGTTGGGGAATAGGGGAACCTTCACCATCAAAGACCCACGCGCCCGCCAAGAACAATTGCGTGGTGTAGCCCGCAAAGGTCATGGTGCTGTACATGGGGTTAAGGTTATCGGGTTCTTGGGGCCAGCTAACAGTAGCGGCTTTCCCTTGTGCGAAGCTTGGGGAAACTAAAACCATTAACGCAACAAACACTGTAAAAAATTTGCTTAACTTTTGCATGTGCCTCTTCCTTCAAAAAGTCTTCATCAACAGAAGATAAACCAACGATGAGATACTTGGCTATGGTTATATATAACCCGAAACGTGGATATTGACAACATAATGATAGGCGAAAACCTTTGTGCATTCAACCGAATTTTTATTGCAACAAAATAATGCCGTTTTTTGTGCAACTTACACAAAATCCTGTTTATTATGCCCAATAAACCACACACTTCTGTATCAAAGTATACAAGCTATAATGAAAAAACGGCTATTTCTCAGGAAAAAGTGCGCGAATTTCGCTTTCATTTGCCCCACAAATGCCCCGTTCTGTCAAAATCCCCGTTACTAAACGGGCGGGTGTTACGTCAAACCCATAATTTGCCACACGGCTATTGGGGGGGGTAATGCGTACAGTGACAATGCTATCATCTACAATGCCTTCCATATGGGTGACTTCTTCGGGGGCGCGTTCTTCAATGGGAATTTGGCGTACGCCGTCGCGCAATGTCCAATCTATTGTAGAAGAAGGCAACGCAGCATAGAACGGCACGCCGTTGTCATGGGCTGCCAACGCTTTAAGATATGTGCCAATTTTATTTGCCACATCGCCTGTTACAGTGGTTCTGTCACTGCCCACAATAACCAAATCGACCATCCCATGTTGCATCAGATGACCGCCTACATTGTCGGCGATGATTGTATGATTTACCCCATGTTGCCCCAGTTCCCACGCGGTTAGACGTGCGCCTTGGTTGCGTGGGCGCGTTTCGTCTACCCATACATGCACGTTTACCCCCTCATCATGGGCGCGGTAAATAGGCGCGGTGGCACTGCCAAAGTCTACAAATGCCAGCCAGCCCGCGTTGCAGTGCGTTAGGATATTTATAGGCTCTCCCCCCTTGCGTTTGGCAATCTCGGTAATCAGTGAAAGCCCGTGTTCCCCAATGCGTTGGCAGGCGTGCGCGTCCTCATCGGCAATGGCTTGGGCGGTGGCTTTTGCTATTTGGATACCCTCTTGGGGGGTTTGTGCTTGTTGGATGGCGTTAAGCTGGCGATGGACTGCCCACGCTAAATTAACTGCCGTAGGGCGCGTTTTAACCAGTTTTTCGGCGGCGTGCTGCATTGCCCCCATAAACGCATCACGGTTTTCTTTGGGGGCGTATAGCGTGGCAAGATACATGCCATAGCCCGCCGCCGCCCCGATTAGCCCTGCGCCACGCACGAGCATGGTTTTAATGGCAAGCGCAATCTCATCGGGGGTGTGCAAGTCAAGGAGGCGAAATTCAAACGGTAGGATTTTTTGGTCAATAATGCGTACCGTGACCTCATCCACCAGCCAAATTGTGCGATAGTGTTGCCCGTTGACATTCATCGTATGCGCTCCTTGTGGGGTATGGGTTTTTAGCCATTATTTGCAAACAAATTCATGTTAGAATTGTAGCGTACTTTAGCGCATCAAAAAGGAATGTTATTGTGAAAAATATCCTTGTTATTGGCGGAACACGCAACGTTGGCTACCAGTTAGTACAACGTCTTTTAGAAGATGGCTATAACGTTACGATACTAAATCGCGGCATGGGCGAAGATGATTTGCCAGAGGGTGTGCATCGCTTGCGAGCAGACCGTACCAACGCGCAACAGATGAAGCGTGCGTTACTGGCAAAATCGTTTGACGCTGTGATTGATTTTGTGTTGTTTACAGGGCGTGAAGCCGAAACGGTGGTAGAACTGCTTAAAGACCTTACCAACCACTATATCTGTGTTAGCACAGGGCAGGTGTACCTTGTTCGTGAGGACATCTCGCGCCCCTTCAAAGAAAGCGATTATCATGGGCGGTTATTGCCATCGCCAAAGGCAAACACTTATGCGTTTGAAGAATGGAAATATGGCATGGACAAGCGCAACGCCGAAGATATATTTGCTAATGCCGAAGGCTTCCCCTATACCGTGCTACGCCTGCCTATGGTAAATAGTGAACGTGACCCCTTTAAGCGGTTATACGGCTATATTTTGCGCCTTAAAGATGGTGGTCCTTTGCTTGTGCCAGAAACCCCAAACCACCCCCTACGCCATATTTACGGCTTAGACGTGGTGAATGCCATTATGCGACTCATTGAAACGGGCAAGGGCAAGCATACCGCCTATAACATCTCGCAAGATGAAACCGTAAGCTTAGACGACTTTCTTGGTATTTTAGCAAGGCTAAAGGGAAAAAATCCCCCTACAATTGTGCGTAAAAAAGCCAGTGAACTAGAGGCAGCAGGCTTTTTGCCCGATTGCTCACCCTTTAGTGACCATTGGATGAGTGAGCTAGACAATACCCTTAGCAAGCAAGAACTGGGGCTAACATATACACCTCTTGCCACTTATTTAGAAAAACTGATAGAGCATTATCGCAAGTTCCCACCCCAGCCGCCCGTTAGTTACCGCAGGCGCAACGCCGAAATTCAATTCGCGCTGGCATAAGCCCCGTGACCTTATCCAGCAAACAAAAAAAGGGGCGTACATAAATTCATGCACGCCCCTTTTTTATATGCTATTAAACAGTGGTCTAGCGCACGCCCACTTCTAAGCTCATTCCTGCGCCAAAATTCTCTACTTGCAAGTTTACGATGCCACTTTCTGGCACACCAAAACTAAGCGTCATTGTGCCTGCCATGCCGTAAGAAGTGCTATACTGCATCAGTGTTTCACCGTCTTGTGAGGCAATCACAGATAATGAGGACACACTACCACTCTTTACAGTCAGTGTAATTTCCACAATTTGCCCTGCTTCGGCTTCTAGCACCAGCACATCGCTGTTTTGCTTACCACTAAGTAACAGCGTGCGCGGTTGTTCTAGGGTATTGGGTTCACCGCGTTGGATATTAAGCGTCAGGTTGCCATCGCCAGAACCACTAAGGGCGCGTAACACCACCAAATAATCGGCGGTTTCTGTGGCAACAAAGCGCACAATTTCGGGGTGATAGCCACTACCACCGTCATCGTCAAACACCAGTTCTGTGCCAGTAAAATCATAGATGGCGAGGGTGCTATCTACTGCCGCATCGCCCGTTACTTCAATGCCAAAGACATCACCCACCGTTGCCGATAGTGTGAAGTAGTGGACATTTTGGGTGGACATCATGCTTATGCTGGTGGGTGTGTCATACGCAATACGGCTGGTTACAACCCGTGAGAATGTAAATGTAAAATCACCTGTGAGGTCTTCGCTGTAGTCATAGGCGTTTTCGTAGCTGGTCGCCACCACGCTATAGCTTCCGCTATAGGGCAACACAAACACACTTAAGAGCGCATCTAGGCTTTCGCCGTCGTCATCCGAGAAAATGAGTTCGTTGCCGTCTTGGTCTAGGAGTGACAAGTAAGCATCAAAATCATTGGATTTTAACGATATGCTCACTACTTCACCCTCTTTGCCTGTAAATTCATAGAGGTATTCGGGCGATTCTAGCGTTAGCTCGCCTGTAATCACTTCGTTAATGCCATCCGAAGCGGTTACGATGGTGGGAACAGGCGTTGCAGTTACAGGCGCGGGGGTGGGTTGTACGGTGGTTGTGCCATCCGTCACAGCAAACACACCTTGCCCAACGCTACGTCCGCCGACCAGAGCGCGAACGGTGTAATCGCCTGTGCCGTCGGTTTCGTCTGTTACCAAGATGAGAACGGCGTTGCCATCGGCATCAGCGTTCTTTTCGGAGGTAAAAATAACGCTATCTGCAAACACCACTTCAAACGTCACCGCTTGGTTAGGTTCTAAACCACTGGCGGTTACATTGTGTGTCATACCGCGCGAGCCTTCGCTTGGGGTAATGCTAACGACAGGCACACGCGCCTCTAGCACGCTAAACCCAGCTTCACTCACCACTTGTCCATCCAACACAATTTGGGCGGTGTATGCACCAAGTGGGTCGCCTGTTTCTGTACGGAAGGTGATAGAAACCGCGCCACCGCCATTGGTTTGCACGTCAAAGGTCTTAAAGGCATTACCATTTGCCAAGATATTTACCGTTACCGCCATATTGGCTGGCAAACGATTGGCACTGACGGTTACAGTACGCCCAAGCGCACCATCAGGAGGATTGACCACCACACTTACGCCAGAGGGGTCAAACACATTTGCGCCAATGGTAATGCTGGCACGCGCCACTTCAGAGCCGCTTTCGATGGCAATTAGGGTGTATGTGCCTTCGGCAATATCCGCATCAGAGGTGTATGCAGTAGTGGCATCACCGTCTACATTGGTTCTGACAGTGGCTTCGTACAAGGCTGTTTGGGTGATGGCGTCTACGAGACTTAGCTCAACATCACGGAAGGGACGCGCCCCCGTTACGCTAATTTCAAACGCTGTGCCTGCCACGCCTCCCATGGGCGAAACGCTCACTTCGGCATTAAGGTCTACGCCTTCAACGCTAAAGGTGGTTTGGACAATAGTTTGGCGTTGGGCATTTTCGACGCGCACATCATACACACCAGGCAAGTTGTTGGCGGTGGTAAACAGTTCTACGGTTAAAGAACCGTTGTCGCCTGCTACCCATTGGCGGTCATATTCGGTTACGCCGTCCGCCTGGAACACCACCACCACATACACCACTTCAACGGGGTTTAGCCCACTGATGAGGATGTTAAAAGTACTGCGGGGTTGCGCGCTATTAGGAATCACGCGCACATCCGCAGTACGACCACCCGTTACGGGCGGGGCAACTGTAGGCGCAGGCGGAAGGGGTGTACTGGGTACGGGTGTGCTTTGTGGAAGCGGTGTACTAGGCACGGGTGTCGCACTGTCTTCGATAAGGCTGAAGGGTGCTTCAACCACAAGCGAATTGCCAGAGCGCAATTGCACACGATACTCGCCCAGTGCATCAGACGCATCGCTGCGAAGCCCAAACGTTAGCACGCCATTGGCATCGCTAGAACGGTCGGTGCTGTAGACTACCGCATTGCTAGGTACATACAATACATCAAGACGATAGGAAGTGCCGGGCTGTAAACCCGTTGCTTCAATGTTTAATGACTGATTGCGAGCAATGCTATTAGGGGTAATGGTCATGGCGGGGCTTTGTGCCAGCACCGTCGATGCCACTGTCATTAGCAAGCCCACGATTAAAAATCCTATTCGGCGCATTCTTTTATCCTAACGTTTCTCATTTGGCTAGTTCATGGTTTCATTTTAGCCTAGTTTATGCGTTTACGGTTTAAGTGTTTAATGACATTTTCTCATTCATTCCATGCCCCTATGCTAGATGTTGTCCGTTCAGCATCCCCAAAAGCGGTAATGACCTCATTCGGCATGTTCCACTCTGGCACTAATGCCAAACTTTCTGGGGCAAACGCGGGCAAAGGTTGGCGAGCGCGGTGGGCTACATTGGGCAAAATCACTTCGCTCCCATCACGTTCTGTCAGGCGTGGCTCTAGCGTGTTAATGTCGTTATCGCGCACCAATTGCAAGGCGTTACAAGTGGGGTTGGCGTTACCACAGCCATCATCATCCTCTACGCCCAATGCAAAGCCCTCACCGCCGTTCCAAATGACATTGTTCACAATCAGCAGTTCCTCATCTCCATTCGCCACCGCGATATTGCTTTCGGGTGGGTTTTGGAACGCCCCAAAAATTTCAAAGTGCTGGTATTCACTACGATAAGGTGCGGGGTTATAAATGAGGTTGTTGGCAATAATCACATGCCGATTAGGGATGCGAACTTGGTTTGTGCCGTCATCCACAATCGTTGTTCCCCATCCGCCCTCATCCAAGAAGGTTTGGCAGGCTTCGCGCCCATCGTCACCCTCTTGCCCGTCACAGCTTCGCAAGCCATAGACCACTTCTATCAGATGGCTACGAGACCCCACACGCCACGCGGTATTGTGGGCAATGAGTATTTTCCAGCCCCCTTGCACGCCCCACGCCGCCCCTTGTGTATCATGAACGATGTTGTTGGTGAAGTGCAAGTTATACGCTTCGTATTGAAGCCACGGCGACACCATAAACTGAAAGCCTGTGCCTTGCCCGGCAGTAAAGCCCCCTGTGCCACAGTTAAAAAATTCGTTGCCGTCTACAATCAACTGTGCCGAACCGCCTTTGGCATAAAAGCACCAATCGCCACTATCACTAACGACGTTGCGCCTAAAATGCCCATATTGCACCGCCACGTAGTCTACGGCGTTGTCCCACGCGCCGCTAATGGTGCTATCTTCCACATAAATATATTGTGACTGATTTACCTTAAGGGTTTCTTGCGCGTTATACGTTTCGGGGTCATCACCGCGCAAAGTGACGCGCCGTAGCAAAAGATGGGTGCATTTTTCACAATGAAACGCATCTGTGCCAGTGATGATATTAACGCCTATCCAGTAAAAATGGTGTGTATCGTAGATATTGATGTTAGTCGTAATCGTAACGGCATCATTGTTATACGCTTCTATGATGATGGGCGCATCGGGCGTGCCATAGCGTGATTCCCAATAATGGGGTACATCGCCTTCGGGGTAAACGCCCGCCATCAGCCAAATGTGATAGCCCTTTTGCAGGGTTTCACCCATCGGAATTTGTTGCCATGCCTGCCTAAGCGTTTGGAGTGCGCGGGTAGGGGATGAGCCATCGTTGGCATCATTGCCGTTTTGGGGGTCTATATAGAGGGGAACGAGGTCGGGTGAACCCATGTCATACGCCAGCACTTGATGAGGAGGAAGCGATGGAGGAAAAGTGTCTTGTGCCATCGCACCCATCGTAAACGTTGCCAATATGCCACACAAAACAAGGGGCATCCGCATCTTCTTTTGCCTTTTGGAGAGGGAATAAGATTATTCCCCCCATTATATCCTAAAAAGCAACAAGGCTAAGTAATGCTATAGGTTTCGTTGTTTAAGTACCAGCTGGGCAGGGCTTCCATATTGTTAGGGCTACGCAAGCCCGTTTGATAGCGATAGTAACCCGCACAGGCAATCATGGCAGCATTATCGGTACATAGCTCTATCGGAGGATAGCGCACCCCTAATGAGGTTTGCTGGTGCATCTTAGAGCGCAAAAGCTGATTGGCACTTACACCCCCCACAATAAAAATTTCACTTGCGCCAAACGCTTTGGCGGCGCGTGCCGTCTTTTCTACTAAAATATCGGCTACGGCAAGCTGAAAACTGGCAGCTACGTCGTTTACGCTGATATTGTGGCGCAGTTGGGCGCGTTTTTCACCCACCGTCGCGGGAACGCTGACTTCACGCATGACCGCAGTTTTTAGCCCACTAAAGCTAAAGTCATAGCTATTATCACGCTTTGCACGCGGAAAATTAAACGCCAACGGGTTGCCCTTTTGGGCAGCACGCTCAATGTTGGGTCCTCCAGGAAAAGGCAATGCCAGCAAACGCCCCACTTTGTCAAAGGCTTCGCCCGCAGCGTCATCGCTAGTGCGCCCCAAACTTTCAAACTCGCCATGACCGTGCATAAGCAAAAGTTCGGTATGCCCGCCACTGACAATCAAAATCAGCACGGGGAACACCACAGGGCGAAACGGCTGGGTTAGCCACAACGAATACACATGCCCCTCAAGATGGTTGATACCCAGCAAGGGCTTATTTGCCATCAACGATAGCCCTTTAGCGTAGTTAATGCCCACCAAGAGCGAGCCAATTAAGCCGGGTCCGCGTGTGACGGCAATCGCGTCAATATCATCAATCGTCATCGAAGCCTCGCGGAGGGCTTGGTCTACGACAGGCGCAATGGCTTCAACGTGCGCCCGTGAGGCAAGCTCGGGAAAAACGCCCCCGTGTTCGGCGTGAAGGGCAATTTGGCTGGCAATCACACTGCTTAAAAGGGTTTTGCCATCCTGTACAACGGCGGCGGCGGTTTCATCACAAGAGGTTTCTATGCCTAAAATATTCATGGGTTGTCCTGAGTGGGTTCTCACTGATTTTTTGCATGCTAATTTTGCAGGAAGGAGTGAGTGCATTTTACCCCTTTTTAACGGGTGGGGCAATTACGGCGTTGGTAAGATGCGCGACGTAGGGCAGGCGTAGCACAAAAGGCGTGCTTAGGGCGCATTATGCTCTATAATAATGAGTATAGTAAAGGATTCATGGCGCACCGACGTATAGGACAAATAAGCAATGGACAAATGGCGTTTTGTGGTACTCATCATGGGGATTCTTTTGGGCGCGTGTCGTGGCATTGTACCCGCCCCTACGCCAACCGTTGCGCCCACCAACACCCCAAACCCCACCAGTGTGAGCGATTTGCCTTCGCCCACGCCCATTGTGCGTCTAACGTCTACGCCAAGCATCACGCCTTCACCTAGCGTAACGCCATCGCCCACACGCACCCCAACAAATACCAACACGCCACAACCCAGCGTCTCACCTACGCTGACAGAAACCCCAAGCAACACACCATCGCCGACAGCGACAGCCTCCGCGACACGCACGCAAACACCCACCATTACCAATACAGCGTTGCCACCATCCCCCACACGGTTTATCACCAGCACGCCGACGATAACGGCATCGCCAACGAATACGAGTACCGCAACCCTTACGCCGTTGCCCACGATTACACCCACGCTTACGCCCACCCCAACGGCAACATTTACACCTAGCCAAACCTTCACCCCAAGCCCGACCTTTACAGCAACCATAGACGCAACGCGCATCTATGAGCTATTGCTTACGCGCCAATCCCTACAAACGCCCACCTTGCCCCCCACATGGACACCCTTCCCAAGACCTACAGAAACGGTGACGCTAACCGTTATTCCAACCCTCATCACACTAGATGCACCCGCCACTTTTGTGGCAAGCGTTACCGCGATTCCTAGCACGCCCCAAATTGCGCCCGCCAGCATTACGCCCTTGCCCACCTTTACAGCCTTACCGCCGAGTACCAGCACGCCTGTTTTCCCACCGACACCTGCGCCCCCACCCATTGCCTTTAGTGCCGCCAATGTACAGGCATTACGCTTTAACTTTGCGCCCGGCGCGTTCTTTGCCCCTGATTTAGGGCGCACCATAGACGGCGGGGTCTCGCTTTATAGCCCCAACCCCGTGTTTAGCAATAGCTACGCACGCACTGATGGCGCAGGCTTGCTGTACATTGCGCCCCCTAATAGCGGAGAGGTGTTTATGGATGACCCGCCCCTATTCCGTGGCGAGGTCTACGGAAGTGCAGGCGAAAACAAGAACTTTATTAGTGAGATTGCTTGGGCGTATGACGGGCAAACGGTGGGCTTTATCGTGTCGCCCCCGTCAGGGCAAGATGCTATTGCCAGTGGGGTGTGGTTTTGGTCACCTGCGCCCAACCCCAACGATGGCATCCGTTCTTATCAGCTTGTCGCCGATTGTCGGCGTGATGGCGAGGGGTCTTGCTTCCTTGCCAACAATAAAACCACCCTATACTATGAAACCATCGGCATAGAGTGGGCAAGGCACAACGCCTCTTTTGCGCTTGTCACGTTTAATATCCCCGACCGATTTTACGATTCGCAGGGCATTAACCAACATGGCATTGCGGTGGTGGCAGCCGTTCCTAACCGTGACTACTACAAAGAAGCCCCCGGCATTTGGTTTTACTACAGTGGCACATGGACAGCAGACGGGCGTATTTTGGTCAGTGGTCACGCCCCCGATGGGCGCATCATCATTGCGTATGTGACCCCCAACGGCATCCGTCCACACCCCCTAGAAAATGAGCAAGTGGTGTTTAATGCAGGCGAGGCAGGCTATTGGGTGCAACATGCGGCGGTGCGAAGTGATGGGGCAATTGTCACGTTAGCACGTCCTATAAATTCACGGGGGGCAGTGCAATTGATGCTGTTAAGCAATAACACGCTTACGCCCATTGGTGGCTTGCTGGGCAATAACGCCCCCCAACGGGTAGAATGGGCAAATAACCGCAATAGCATTGTGGTACAAGTGGACGGCGTGCAATACATTGTCAATGCCTTCAATGGCGGTGTGAGTGTGCCTTAACCACGCCAATTGCTTTAGCAAAAAACCGCTATCCGTATGGGGTGGCGGTTTTTTTGTTGGGTGGAAGGGTTGCATTTTGAGGAAACCAGCAACCGACAGAGGGATGCGCCCTCGCTTTAGGGAGTGTTGCAATCACTTCTAAAGGGCGTTATAATAATGGACATGGAAAATAAACGCGCACATACAAGCATGATGTCAATGCCCATGTCACATAATAGAGACAGATGGCGGTGTTTGCGCGTCTAATGCAACCCTGTAGCAAATACGAAAAACCGCCTCCTCAGTGTATGGGCGGTTTTTTTTTGGCAATGTTTCGGCTTAACAGTTTCAGTTCACTTTTTTTGATGGAGGCGCAAGCATGGCAGAATACATTCATATCGGCGTGGCGTGGCCCTACACCAACGGCGACCAACACATTGGGCATTTGGCAGGCGCAAACTTGCCCGCAGATATTTTTGCGCGGTTTAATCGCCTTAAGGGCAATCATGTCTTGATGGTTAGTGGTTCTGATAGCCACGGCACGCCCATTATGGTAGAGGCAAACAAGCGCAAAATGACCACGCGCGCCCTCTTTGAACAATATCATGAACGCTTTATCCAAGTCTCTAAGAAGATTGGCATTTCTTATGACCTGTATACCCACACAGACACCGAAAATCATCACCGCATCGCCCAAGACTTCTTCAAAATTTTGCTAGAGCGTGGCTATTTGTTCACCCAAAAGCAAACCCTGCTGTATAGCGAGCTAGAAAGCCGTTTTCTGCCCGACCGCTTTATTGAGGGCGAGTGTTACATCTGTGGCTACAAGGGAGCGCGCGGTGACCAATGCGACAACTGCGGTAACTTGATGGATTCTATTAAGCTCATCAACCCCCGTAGTAGCGAAAACCGCGAAGATACTTTAGTCCCGCGTGAAACCGAGCATTATTTCTTTGATTTAGCCAAGTTTAGAGAGCGCATCTTTAGCTACTTTGATGAACACGAAGGGCATTGGCGCAGTGCCGTAATGAACTTTAGCCGAAACTTCGTTAAAGATTTACATGAACGCCCCATCACCCGCGACATTGATTGGGGAGTGGCTGTGCCTTTAGAAGGTTGGGAAGCCAAGCGCATGTACGTTTGGTTTGAAGCCGTTATGGGCTACTTTACCGCCAGCATCGAATGGGCGCATAACAACGGCACGCCCGATGCGTTGAAGGACTATTGGTATAACCCCAACGCCAAGATTTACAACTTCTTGGGCAAGGACAACATCCCGTTTCACACCGTCATTTGGCAAGCCGAATTGATGGGTGTGGACGGCATTTACAATGAAGGCGACAGCACCCACTTACAATTGCCCTATGACATCCCCGCCAATGAGTTTATGAACATTGAGGGCGATAAGTTTAGCAAGTCACGCAATTGGGCGGTGTGGTTGCCCGATGTACTAGAACGCTATCAACCCGATGCCGTGCGCTATTATGTCACGCGCACCATGCCCGAATTTGCCGATGCTGATTTTTCATGGGATGGCTTTTTAGCCTGCGTCAACAACGAGCTATTGGCAACATGGGGGAACTTGGTTAATCGGGTGGCGGGCTTTGCTTACAAGCGTTTTGATGGCAAAGTTCCCACATACGATACCCTGACAGAAGCCGATAAAGCCATCATTGCGCGCGTAGAAACAGGCTTTGATACGGTGGGCGAATTGCTAGGGCGTGTGCGCCTTAAAGAAGCCCTGATGACCGCCATGTCTTTGGCAAAAGAGGTGAACGTTTATTTAGATGAACGCGCTCCGTGGAAAACCATCAAAACCGACCCCCAAGACACCGCCCGTAGCATTTATACGGCGTTGCGTGCCATCGACAACCTAAACACCTTGCTTGCGCCGTTTTTGCCATTTAGCGCACAGCACGTTCACGATATTTTGGGCTATGATGGGCAGTTCTTTGGGGCATTAGACATCGTAGAGTATCACGAAGAAACACGCTCTCATAAGGCATTGGTTTATGATGGGGGTGGTGTCGTGGGCAAATGGAAAAAAAGCACCTTGCAGGCAGGGCAATCGCTTCGGGAGCCAGTGGCACTTTACACCAAGCTAGAACCCGAAGTGATTGATGAAGAACGTGGATTACTAGGTAAACCACGCACAGAACGCATCATTGAAGTGTAAGGGCTATTATTTAAGCTGGGCTTCCGCAACCTGAAGCGCATCGTGGGTAAGCCCTAAGCGTGTAAAAATCACCATTGCCTCTCGAAAGAGGGGCGATGCTTGCACGCGGTTTCCACGTTTGACAAGGCTTTTGGCACGCGCAAAAATGGTTCGAGCAATCTCGGCATCTGCGTTGATGTGCTGAAAAGCCGCAATGGCACTTTTATAATAGGTATCAGGAGAGGAAGGCATCGTTGCTATGGGGCAATCGCCCAACCCCGTAACAGCATCGCCCATCACGCGCCACACATAGCCAATTTCACGTTGTTCACCGCCACGCATTGCCGCTTCATAAGCTTGATAGCCTTTTTCCCACGCCAGCGCATTATCACCACGATAAAGCGCAACGTGCGCCATACCACACAGCAGTTCTGCCATAGTACTGTCATTGTGTTCAACAATGTCTTCTTGGCACAGCACATAGGCATCTTCAAAGGCTTCTAGTGCGCTTTTGGAATCATTTAAGGCTAGGAAGACCCACCCCTGATTACCACGTGCGTAAGTTTTGATGCTGTTATGTTCTATTTCATCCGCCACTTTGTAGGCGCGTTGACACAGGGCAAGGGCGCGGGCGTAGTCGCCTTTATCGCGGTAATTTTCGCCTTGGTTCAGGTCAATACCTGCCAACCGCATACGATTGTTGACCCTTAAAAAGAAGCGTTGTGCTTTGTCATAATGTTCAATGGAACGGTTGACATCGCCCAAGTCTTGGTAAATATAGCCCAATACATGCGCCACACGCCCCTGATTGGCAAGGTGCTTTTCGGCGCGGGCGTTTTGTTCTAGTGTCTGTAATTGTGTGAGGGCATCAACTAAGGGCAATGCCCCACTTGACCACGCTTCTAACAGCATTTGACAAGCACGGTCAAATTCTGGCGTGGGGTCTAAATCGTGTAAAGATGAGGTGGGCATGAATCCTACTTCTTTGCGTATAAAAAATTAAGCACATGGCAAAATAAACCCAAAAACGCTTCCACGCCCTATTTCGGAGCGCACATACACTTCTCCCCCCAGCTTGTCGATGATGCGTTTGACAATGCTTAGCCCAAGCCCATGCCCCTTAACCTGCATCTCGCTTAAGCGTTCAAAAGGCACAAAGAGCTTATCCATCTTTTCTGGGGGAATACCGTTACCATTGTCCTTCACCCAGTACAAAATGCGCGCATCTTCTAGCCTATCTGCTCCAATTTCAATACGGGAGCTGGCACCGCCGTACTTGATGGCGTTGCTAATATAATTTGTCCACACTTCCTCTAGCCATGGCGCATACCCCAGCGCGAAAGGCAATGGGTCTTTGCAAACCACCGTTGCGCTGTACTGTTGCATTATGAAGCGCATCAACGTCAATGACTCATGGAGAACCTCGTTCATATCTACCGCGACGGGCTGAACTTCGGATTGGCGCATGTGTGCTAGTAGCAATAGCTCATTGATAATGCTAATCATCTTGGCGGACGTGCTACCGATAGACTGCAACGATTCGCGCACTTGGTCAACTGTCATTACGTCATAGTCACTATCCAGCATGGTCGCAAATCCCACCAAAACCGACAATGGGTTTTTTAGGTCATGGGCAACGGTATGTGAAAAGGTGTCTAGTTCTTGGTTGCGCTCTAAAAGTTCTTCTTCCATACGGATGCGGTCGGTAATGTCAGTAATAATTGACATGCTCCCCTGATACTTACCATGTGCATCCAAAATAGGTGTTGCACTAATGAGGGCATGGATAATGCCCCCGCCTTGCCGTAGCATCCGCAGCTCAAAAATAGAGCTTTCGCCATTCTTCCGCCGCAGAATGTTTTCCTCCACAAGGGGGTAATCCTCTGGGATGACCAGTTCTTTAGCATCAATGGCGTAGACATAGGAACGATGCACATTGAGCATTTCGCAAAAACGGTCATTGGTAAAAATAATACGCTCATCAGGCGATTGCACCACCACACCACTAGGCATAATGTCTACCATACGCCCGTAATTGTCTTCAGTTTGGCGCAACGCCCGCTCAATTTGTAAATTAGTCGTAACATCCATCACGTTGGCATAAATTAATTCAGTGTCGTTGACGCGTACTTTGATGGCATTAACGCGCACATCACGCACGCCACCATCTGCCGTGCGATGACGCACTGTGAATACCTTTTGCTCACCCCTAACGACCCGCTGAATATTTTCAACGGCAATGTGGGGGTCTATGCTTAGATGGCTAAGGCTCATGTGTATGAGTTCATCGCGTGAATACCCATAAAAGACACACGCCGAAGGATTCGCATCAATAACAGAGGCGTCTTGTGGATTAAGCAACAAGGCGACCGCTGGATTGTTGTCAAAAAGCACTTGATACAGTTCACCGCTTGGGGAATTCATTCCCTTGCGCCCTTTCGGCTTATTTCGTCTTATTAACTATCGGTTGAATGACAATTCTTGGCAAGGAAGTTAATCAACATTCAAACCGTTTTATGACGAAGGTCACGCAAAAGGGCAGTTATTATGTTACACAGTGTTATCTTTGGTGATGATGGGGTGTTCTTTGGGTGGAAAGAACGCCATTGGCACAAGCACCCAAAAGCAAAAGAGCGTGGGTAAAATATAACGGGGCAACGCCAAAACCACAATGTGAATGAGCGTCGTATAGGCAATAAAGCCCAACACAGGAAGCATAGTGCGCCACGCCCGACGCGCACGCCACGCGCCTACTAGCCCCAAAATGATGCCCACAAAATGCATCACATACAGCAAGAGCTTTTGCCAAAAATTATCGCCACTGATAAGGCGTTGGAGGCCTTCTAAGGAAAAACCATCGCCTGCCCAGTCTTGTAAAAGTTGGCGTAGGCTTTCGCCCCCTAGGATTGTGGCAATGGCGGGCAAGCTATACGATTCAGCAAGTTCGGTCAGGCGCAGACGCACATACCCCCCAATATCCGATGTGATGACGGCGGACACTTGCTCTACATAGCGCGAGTTTGGCACTTTTACGCCACAATCACTTTCACAGCCCTCTACAAAGTCCTCTGGGCGCAGAAGTTGTGCATCATTTTCTTGAGGAGAGCCATCCGTTGTGACTGCGCCACGCCACACAGAAGGCATAAATTGGTCACTGGCAATCACAAAGCGGTTAAATTGGCTTAGGTTGTGGATTGTCCATGTACTTACGACAGCACTATATGCCCCGATTAACAATAGCCCCGACAGCACAAACGCCCGCCAAGCACGTTGGGGCATTGCAAAGTACACCATGCCCAGATGAAACAGCAAACCTAAAGGAAAGAGCAAGCCCACAGCACGAGTAAGCGTTGCCAAGCCCAGCGTTGCGCCCGCGCTCACCAATCCCCACCGTGACACGCTACCCTCAGAGGCAGATGCCAACGAGCGCACATACAGCCACAGCCCACTCATGATGAAGAACACATACAGCGTTTCGGTTAAAATTTGGGTGGGCATAATGACATTAGACGGCTCAAACGTTATTACTAGCGTTGCCAGCCAAAAAGCGCGTTCTTGCCCAGAAATACGCCACGCCAATAACCCACAAAGTACCGCCGTTGCCAAGCTAAGGACAATTTGTGACAGCCAAATGCCCCAAATCGCGCCAGCACCGTCTAGCCACAGTTGCCAGCCCCCCACATAAATAAGGTACACAGGCGCAGTAGGAATAACGCTATTGTAAAACTTTAGCCCATAAGACGATTCCCCGAACAGCCTACCGCTAACGATACCCTCACCATTGGCAAGATACCACTGATTATCACCCCCGCCATCAGTGTATTGGGCAAGGGGGTTTTCATTGGCAAGAAGGGTATAGCGCAGGGCAAACCCTAGCACCATCACCAATAATAAGACAATTAGGCGCGGTGTATTAAGGCGTGTCGGGTGTGTCATACGGGTTAATTCCGCCTTCGGTATCTTTACGAATCTCTTGTTCCCAAGGACGCTTTGCTTGCCCTTGATAGCCCATCTCACGAAGGCGTTGGGTTTCTAATTGTTCTAGTTGGTCGGCAATTTTACCATAGTCGGCGGGCGGGATGGCGCGGTCAACGCCATCAACACGATAGGTATAGCCCACGCCCCCACACCAATCACACTCGGTCGATTCGTCCGTAAGGTCATCCATAAACCAGCCGAAGCCCTCACAACTCACGCATTGTACAATGTCCATCATTACACCCTCACAAATTGCTCTACACCAACAAAACGTAGGCATTATAGCATAACTTGGCTTAGGGATTGATTGCCTGAACGCTTACGGTTATTCTCATCAGTAACAGTTTGCCCATGCGATGATGAACAATCCAATGAACAAATTCCTTATTCCCGATGACACACAGCCCCGATTACCCGCCACCCAACCCCTTGCGCCTATCCGCAAACAATCGCGTTGGGTGTGGCTAGTCTTGATGTTTTCTAGTGCCATTACGCTATTTGCAACGCTAGGATGGGCATTAAACTTACGTGAGGTGCGCGTGCCACAGGTTGCCCCTGCGTTGGTGGTGGTGGTGGACGATGGCAAACGTACCGACTATCAAACAGTAGCAAGCACAATCGGCGAATTTTTAGCACAGGCGGGCATTACGATTGGGACGGACGACAAACTTTCCGAAAACCCTACCACATCCATCAGAGAAGCCACCATTTTGACCATTGTACGGGCGCGTGACGTGTTACTAATGCTTGATGGTAAAAGCCAAACCCTTCGCACCGCCTACCAAATGCCGTTTGACATTCTAAAAGAAGCCAGTATCACGCTCAACGAAAATGATTTGGTGTGGCTAGACGGCGTACAAACCAAAGCCTCTGAGGTGCTATTGTGGACAATCCCAAGCCAACAAATTGAAATTCGGCGTGCCGTTGAAGTGGTGGTCATAGACAATGGACAAGAGACAAGCTTTATTAGTACATCGCCCACTGTTGGCGAAGCCCTGCTAGAAGCCAATATCACGCTGTATCTAACGGATATTGTGCGCCCTGCCATTGGCGAACCGCTAACCACCGCCACGCGCATTATCATTACCCGCGCCCAACCCATTTTTATAGAATTAGACGGCAAACGCATTGAAACCCGTGTGCAAGGGGGGACAGTGTCGGATGCACTCTCCGAGGCGGGCGTGGCACTCATTGGGCTAGATAAGGTATTCCCTGATGAAAGCTCGCTGGTGACTAGTGGCATGACGATAGATGTCATTCGGGTCACCGAAGAAACCTTGTGGGAAGATGCGCCTCTACCGTATGAAAGCACGTATCAAGCCGACCCCAACTTACCATTAGACACGCGCCAAGTAAGCCAAGCGGGGCAAAATGGCATCCTACGGCAGTATGTACGGGTACGCTATGAAGATGGGCAAGAAGTGACCCGTGAACCCGCCAACCAAGAAATTATACAAGCCCCCGTTGCGCAAGTGGTGTCCTATGGCACGCAGATTGTGCTATACACCGCAGACACGCCCGACGGCACAATCACGTATTGGCGTAAATTGCGCGTCTTTGCTACCAGCTATCACCCCGCCGAACTGGGCGGAGACAACATTACCGCCATCGGTGAAGTGGTACGGCGTGGTATCATTGGCGCAGACCCCAAAATCATCCCCTATCGCACGTCCGTTTATGTGGCGGGCTATGGGACAGGCATTATTGCCGATACGGGCGGTCCTCGTAGCAGTCCCTATTGGATTGATTTGGGGTATGAAGATGAGGAATATGTGCCGTGGGCAAGGTATGTAGACTTGTACTTGATTGCGCCCGCCCCTGCTAACGTCAACTATTTATTGCCAGAGTGGACACCGCTAAGAAACACAAGCGGTTGGTAACACGCCTAAGAGCGCATTACACGGCGCAAAAGAGAAAAGAGGAACACGCCATGAACCCCAAACAAACGATGAACGATTACGGCTTAGACCCGAAGAAAAGTTTGGGGCAAAACTTTATGCACGACCCGAACACGATAGAGAAAATTGTGCAAACCGCTGACCTGCGCCCCGAAGAAATTGCCCTAGAAATAGGACCCGGCACAGGCGAACTAACAGCAGCTTTGGCACGGATGGCTAAAAACGTGATTGCCGTTGAAATTGATGAACGCCTAACGCCCATCCTAGAGGCGCGCTTTCGCACTACACCCAACGTCTACTTTGTGTTTGATGATGTGCTAAAAACAGATACCCTGTCTTTAGTGGGGGCAAAGCCGTATAGCGTGGTGGCAAACGTACCCTATTACATCACCAGTGCTATTTTACGCCATGTGCTAGAAGTGCCTCATAAGCCTCGCCGTGTGGTCATTACCATGCAATACGAAGTGGCACAGCGCATTACCGCAAAAGTGGGTGATTTATCGCTCTTAGCGGTGAGTGTGCAGTATTATGGCAAGCCTAGCATTGTGTCACGGCTAAACCCTGCCGTCTTTTGGCCCCGCCCCGATGTTGAGAGCGCAGTGGTGCTGATTGAGCCTTACACCACGCCTATTGTGGACGCGCCTAATGATGTGGCGTTCTTTAGGGTGGTGAAGGCGGGCTTTAGCCAAAAGCGCAAACAGCTTAGAAATTCGCTTTCCAGTGGCTTAGGCATTAAATCCGCCGAAGCCGAAGCCTTTATCATTGAAGCCAAGCTAGACCCCTCACGGCGTGCCGAAACGCTAACGCTGGAAGAATGGGCAAGCCTGGCGCGTGTGGCGTATAACGCGCTCGGCTAATCAAGTGAGCTATAGTAAAGCGTGGATGGCGGGGAATTGTTGATTTAGCTGAAGCAATAAAGCGCGAGCAATGGGGGTAAACGGATGACGTTTATCCCATAACAGCGTGATATGGCGCGACAACGGCACTTCATCCAACGTCAAGCATTTTAAGAAGCCCGATTCCACTTCACGCTTTACGCTATAGTCGGGCAAAATGCTAATGCCGATATTGGACTGTACGGCTTGCTTAATGGCTTCTAGGTTGTCAAATTCGCCCACAATACGCGGCTTTACCTGATATTTGCTCATGAGGGTATCTTGCCAAACACGAGTACGGCTGTGGGGTTGGCGCGTGACAAAGGGTTGTTCGTGCAGATGTTGAATAGGGATATGCGTTTCGTTTGCCCAGCCGTGCTGGGGGGCAACCACCACAAATAGCTCTATCTCACGGAGGGGCAGTTTTCCCAAATACGGCTGATTGCTACTGTCTAGCTCACCTTCTACAAACCCCAAATCATAACTAGAGTTCATCACGCCCGACACAATATCGGTGGTGACGGCAGTTTGAAGCGTCACATTTAGGTTAGCGAAACGTTCCCTAAAGCCCTTTACCCATTCTGGTAGCAAATAGCCACTAATGCCCGGCGTTGCGCCCATGCTAAGTTGTCCGCTGGTTAAATTTTCCACGTTGGTAACGGCGGCTTCGGCTTGTGCCACAAGGTCTAAAATTTGGCGCGTGTAATCGTAAAGCGTTTCGCCCGATGGCGTTAGGATAGCGCCACGCTGACGGCGATTAATCAAAATCGCGCCGAGTGAGTTCTCTAAATCTTGCACATGCTGGCTAACGGCAGGCTGGGTAATCATCAAGCGTTTTGCCGCCGAGCTAAAACTGCCTTCTTGTACCACTGCCGCAAAAATTTCTAATTTGTATAAACTTAGCATTGTTCAACGTCCGTTTATGATTCGTAAGGACATTATACGTTACATGGCAAGGATTCTGCAAAAACACGCCCCCCATCTTTTTCAAAGCATGGCTAAAAATAGGGGGTCAAGAGGCATTGCTAGCGCGACAGCATTCCACAAAGGCATTTTGCTAAAATAATGAAAACACGCCCTAGCCTTTAAGCACCCGTTGATACACTTCCAGCGTTTTCTTGGCGGTTTTGCGCCAATGATACTTTGTGGATAATGCCAACCCCTGATTAATCATGGTTTCTCTAAAGCCATCTTGGATGAGCAACGCAATCATTGCGCCCCCCATCCGCCGAGAATCTTCTACCAAGTAGGCGGCATCTTCGTAAATTTCATCGTTAATCACCGTATCAAACGCCACAACGGGCGTTCCACTTGCCATCGCCTCTAAAGCCGACAAGCCAAAGCCCTCATACTCACTGGGATGAACGAAAATATCGGCTAAACGATATAGCGAGGGCTTATCGGCTTCGTCAATATAGCCCAACCATTGCACATCATCCGCAATGCCCAAGTTTTGCGCGTACTCACGCAAGTTTGGAAACAGCACGTTATCCCATTCTGGCTCTTTGCCCGCAATTACCAACGGCAAGTCTACGCCATCCGCCAGCGTTACAAACTTATACGCAAACAGCAATTCATTCACTTGCTTTCGGCGGTCAAAACCCCCCAAGTACAAAATAAAATGGTCGGGTAAGCCATACTTACGGCGCACATCAGCATCTTTTTCTGCGCCCATACGGGGGTGGAATTGTTCGTCTTGTGCCAAGTATGTGACGCTAATTTGGTCTTTAGGGATGCCCAAACGTTCTTCAATATCTAGCTTGCTGGTTTGGCTAATGGTGATGACGTGATTGGCGTTCTTTGCCGATGTGGTCACTAATGATGTGTAGAGCTTATTGGCAATGCCACGAGCATACACGGGGTAAATGAGCGGGATGACATCCAACACGCTCACCACCACAGGCACATCACAAGAAAGGGGCGAACCCCAATAAGGCACATGAGCAAGGTCGGCGTTAATGCGCTTGGCGGTTTTAGGAAAAGTGCGTTGCTCAAACCACACTTTGCCTATTTTGCGGGTGCGCGTGGCGTTGCCCGTTGGCACAATCGTTACACCATTCGGCACATCCACAGGCGCGGGGTTGTGGGGGGGCATAATGAGCGAAAGCTGAATCTGGGGGTCTACTTTATGCAAATAGGGGACAAGATGGCGTATGTATTGACCGCTTCCTGTGTTGGGCAAGTCCCAAAACCATGCGTTAAGTGCAATGTGCATGAACAAAATCCTTCAAGGCGTTATGATTCTTCGTCATTAGGTGGGGTAGCAAGGCACGCTTCACACGCGCCATAAAATTCTAGCAAATGTCCGCTAAGTTTCACTTTAAGGCGTGTTTCTAGGGTTTTAGCAATCTCATCTAGCCCGCAATCTTCAAACTCATAAACGCGATTACAAAGCGTACAAATCATGTGGTGATGATGCCCATTCGGAAGCATCACATAGTTGGGCGTAAGGCTACTTTCTATGTAAGTGGGGCGAATGATGCTAAGGCGCGTTAGCAAGTCTAGGGTACGAAACACGCTGGCACGCCCAATACGACTGTCTAGCCCACTGACGGCTTCTAGCACCTGTGAGGAAGTCGCGTGACCTTCTAGCAAGTGTAACGCCTCTATTACGCGCAAACGAGCATTCGTTAGCTTATAGCCCGCGTGCTTTAGGCGGTCTTTAAGATGCTCCATCGGGTATAGCTCTGGGTCGGGGCATTCATGTGTCATGGCAGAATCCTACTAAATATCACTTGTTTTTTGTGCAAACTTTCACTATGATTAGAGGCGTAAATGACACAGCGTCTCAATATACATATAGGGGTATCCGTATGAAAAAACTGCTTTCACTTGCTCTATTGCTTCTGTGCTTAATGCCTGTTGGCGCACAAGACAGCAATCTAATCGTTGTCACTACCACATCTATTATTGCAGATGTTGCCCGAAATGTGGGTGGTGACTTCGTCACAGTCACTTCGATTGTGCCGGTTGATACAGACATCCACGCTTTTCAGGTTAGCCCACAAGATGTACGCCTTGTAGAAGAAGCCGATTTGTTGCTTGTGAATGGCATTGGGCTAGAAGAATTTTTGGGTGGTTTAGTCGAAAACGTCCAAACCCCCTACGAAACCGTTAGCAATGGCATCGCCGTATTAGCATTTGGTGGACACGACGACCACGATGAAGAAGGCGACCATCATGACGAAGAAGCTACGGAAACGCCTAGCATGGGTGACATGGGTGACATGGCAATGATGGGCGCAATGACGGGCGGTTATGCCACGTTCCAAAACACAACAGACAGTGCTATTGTGGTGTCGTTGGTGGCGGGCAACAGCTTTAACGTGGGCGAATTACACGAAACCGTTGTCACAGACGGCGTTGCCCGTATGATTCACCTTGAAGAAGGCTTGATTGTGCCAGCCAATAGCACCATAGAGTTACAGCCCGGTGGCTTGCACATGATGTTCTTAGACGTAACTCAAACGATTTCTACCGATAGCCCATTGGCGTTTAACGTGGTGCTATCGGATGGGCGCGAAGTTCCTGTAGAAGCCGCCGTGTCCATGACCCCCATTGAAGGCAATCGCTTTGAGGGTGAAGGATTGGTGATTACCAATCTTTGGGTACGCCCCGTAGAAGTGGCAGGAATGCCAATGGATATGGAAATGGGCGACCATGATGCAGAGGCAACCGCAGAAGCAACCGACCACATGGACATGATGCCCGAAGGCGCAAAGGGACACATGCACGATGGGGGGCAATACTTGGGCTACTATAACGTAGATGCCGAGTGTGGCGACCTGCTGGAAGAACATCATGAAGAAGGCGAAGCACACGAAGAAGGCGAAGTACACGAAGAAGGCGAAGCACACGAAGAAGGCGAAGAACATAGCCACGGCGCTTGTGACCCCCACGTCTGGACAGACCCCAGAAACGTGATGGTGTGGGCAGACAATATCGCCGAAATTTTCGCTACATATGACCCCGCCAACGCCGAAGCCTACAAAGCCAACGCCGAAGCCTATAAAGCCGAGCTAGATGCCTTAAACGAAGAAGTAGAGGCTCTTTTCAGTGCCATTCCTGCCGAAAAGCGCGTGATTGTCACCAACCATGAGTTCTTGGCATACTTCTCGGCACATTATGGTTTTGAACTGGCAGGAGTGGTGATTAGTGGTGGCACAACGCTTGCCGAACCAAGCCCCCAAGAAATTGCAGGCTTGGTAGAAGTGATTCGTGCAGAGGGCGTAACCGCCATCTTTGCAGAAGTCTCTAACATCAGCCGTTTGGCGGATGTGGTGGCGCAAGAAGTGGGTGAAAGCGTGAGCATTGTCACTTTGTACAGCGATTCACTAAGCACGGACGAAAACGCCAATACCTATATTGGGTATTTGCGTAGCAATGCCACCCGCATTGCCGAAGCCCTTAGCCAATAAAAAAACAAATGCCGTAGAAATACACGGCGGGTAACATCTTACAAAACAAAGCCCCTTTTTACAGTGTAAAGAGGGGCTTTTTGCCTTTAGGGGGTGCTTTCTGTTACACTTAAGGTCTATTGATAAACACGCCATAACCACGAAAGAAAAATGCCTATGACCACCATAGACCTACAAGTAACCATTCACGCATCGCTATTTGATGTGTTTAACGCTGTTGTTGATTATGAGTCTTATCCACAATGGCAACCCCACGTTCACCTCGCCAAAGTCACCGATGCCAAGCCTTTTCGTACAGGTTCTATGGTGTATCTTGAGAAGCAGTTCGGTTTAACGCGCATTTTTGTGAACGCGGACGTAACCGAACTGCAACGCAACAAGCTCATCGAAATTAAAGGGGTTCACGGGCGGCTTCGCTTTCGCCGTCAAATCGAATTTTCGTCAACGGGACGCGAGACCATCATCCGCGACAAAGTAACGTTTGCTACGGCATGGTTTCACTTTTGGTACACGCCCATTTTAACCGCAACCATGCGCTCACAAATGAAGCGTGAGTGGGAATTACTACGCCGTAAGCTAACGCCCTAGCCTAAAATTTTAACAGCGCGGTTGACGCTATCTTGAGGGCTTACGCCAAGTTGAATGTCCTCAAAGCGTCCGTCTGCGCCAATGACCCAATGCGAGCGCGTTACGCCCCAGTACTTCTTGCCAAACATGCTCTTTTCAGACCATGCGCCCCATGCTTCTAGGACGGTGTGATTAACATCACTCAGCAAATCATAGGGCAGGCTTTGCTTCTTCTTCCAGCTTAAAAGGGCTTTAGTGGTGTCGGGGCTAATGCCCAAAACGACAGAATCTGCGCCTTCAAATTTGGGGTAATGGTCTCTAAAACCGCAGGCTTGCGCGGTACAGCCGGGCGTGTCGGCTTTAGGATAAGCAAATAAAATAACGCGCTTACCCGCAAAATCGCTTAGTTTAACGGGGTTGCCGTCTTGGTTTAACAGTTCAAAATCGGGTGCTACATCACCAATAGCGGGCATAGAGATACAATCCTTTTTGACATCAATAAGCATAACCCTAGATAGGTCATTGTGCGCCTTATCTTACTTTATAAGTTTAGGCGTTGGATTAAAGAATCCTAACCGATTTGCCCCATTGCCCATGTGGCGGTGGCTTGCACACCCTCATCGGGGTGGTGAAGAAGCGTTTCTAGGGTATCACGGGCTTCTTTAGCACGCAGGCTTGCCAATATCTCAATGAGTTCTATCAGCAGGGGCGCATCATCGGGGTGGGCATTTAGGGCATGGATAAGCGCAAGCACAACGTCTGCACCGCCCAATTTAGTCAGGGTTTGGCGAGAGGCATAGCGTACAGTGGCATCTTCATCGTGAATGAAGGCGTTTAGAATGGCTTGTATCGCGCCTTCTGCGCCCCACAATGCCCCCAATGAAGCAATCACTTGTGAGCGCACTTCACTAATGGGGTCATTGAGTGCGTTCATTAGGGACGCTAAAGCATCCGAATGACCGACCGCCCCTAAGGCTTGGGCTGCCATGGCGCGTACTTCGGCATCCTCATCCGATAGCCCGTTTATCAACGGCAACAAGACTGCCTCATCTCTAAACGCCCCCAAGCCTTCCATAACGCGCACGCGCACTTCGGCATCAGCATCGGTGCTGGCGTTGATGAGCGGCTGTATCCCGCGAAAATCATGATACCGCCCCAATTGCCACGCGGCGTTACTGCGTACTTTAGAGTTGGCATGGGTCGCAATTAGGCGGATATAATCGTCTAGGGTGTGTTCTGGCATGTTGTACTCTCTATGATTACTGGTTATTCGCGTTCGGTTCTTTCGGCTTGTTCGGCAATACGAAGCGCAGTGGGTGTGCCAATTTGCCGTAGGGCATAAATGCACGTGGTAAATAAGCCGCGCCTCATGCCCCGCGTAAAGCCAAAACGGTCATTCTTAAAGGTGCTGATATACTCGTCGGTAACGGCTTTAAGATGAGTAACGGCTTCGGACAAGCGTAATTCTCCCAACGCTTCGGCGCTAGCGGTTTGCACCATTACATCTTGGTGATTTTTAAGCGTATGAACCAGTGCCGGGAACGTTTCTCTACGCTCACCTATTTTGCCTAGTGCCAAAGCACAGGCAGCGGCTACCAGGGCGGTACGCTCCTTCATGTGTTCTATCAATAATGGAACTGCCTCTTTGCGCTTCAGGTCTCCAAGTTTTTCGGCGGCAATTTTGCTCATCTCCGCATTAGGTTCTTGTAGTACCTTCAGCCACTGTTTTAGGCGTTCATCCTCTACATTGCTGCTCATGATGACGAAGTTTCCTTAAATGAAAATGATATGTGACAGGTACTGTTATTTTAGTACATTGGCTTACTTTAGGCAAATAGCGGTTTATCTCGTGATTAGCACATTAGAAAAGTCTTTTATTTTAATTCTAGCACAGTGTAAGTCATGTTATACTTTAGGTGTTTGCTTAGGTTGGGTTAGAATACGGGTACTCATGATGAATGTAAAAATTATTTTGCGTCTTTATTTAGGAATTAGCCTTCTTTGGGTTGTTCTTAGCGACGCCCTGGTGTATCAGGCATTCAAAGACATGCCTAGCACAATGGAACTCGTTGGCACGTATAAAGGGAGGGCGTTTGTATTGGTGAGCGCGCTACTCTTGGGCTATTTGCTACGCCGAGAAATGCGACATAGCGAGAAGGCAAACGCCGCATTGCAAGACATAGAAACCCGCTATCGTGACTTATTTATAGCAAACCCCCTGCCGATGTGGGTTTTTGAATTGGGAACATATCGCTATCTTGAAGTGAATAATGCTGCCATTGCTAAGTATGGCTATACCCGCGAAGAATTTTTGAAAATGACCATTCTTGATATACGCTCCCCCAAAGAACGTGAACGTCTGCTAAAAATCACCTTAGACCGCCCCTTTCCCTATCGCAATGCGGGCGAATGGGTGCATAGCCTTAAAGATGGTACGCCTATTGACGTTGAAATTATGGTGCATGCGATTGATTATGAGGGGCGTAAAGCAGTGCTTGCCGTGATTCATGACATTACAGACCGCAAGAACCTAATGAACGAACAACTTGAAGTTCAGCAGTTACGTGCTTTTATGGAAACCGAAGTTCAGCTAAGAGAGTGGCGCGACAAGTTTTTTGCAGTCATGGCGCATGAAGTAAGAACGCCCCTAGCCGTGATTAGTGCGGCTTCGTCTATGCTGGCAACCTATGACACCCGCCTTACTGTAGAGCGAAGGCAAGATCAATACGAAAAAATCCTGCGCCAAGTGCGCCGAATGACCGACCTCACCGATGATATTATGGGCATGTTGCGCTCTAAAATCCCCACGATGTCCTTCAAAGAAGACCCCATTAACCTTGTAGAGATGTGCAACCGCATTGCCGAAGACGCGAAAGACTATCTAAAGCCCAATCAAACATGCGATATTGAAGTGCAAGAACTAATGCTCATGGTGCTAGGCGATGAAAAACTGCTTGCGCGCGCCCTAGAAAATGTCGTTAAGAACGCCAGCAAATACACGCCAGAGGGCGGACACATTCACATTAAGCTATACCACGACGATGACAGTGTCTTTTTAACCATTAGTGACAACGGCATTGGCATTCCCGAAGCCGACCTGCCCAACATCTTCACAGAGTTTAAGCGTGCTTCTAATGTGGGTGTCATTGAAGGCACAGGGCTAGGGCTTGCCATCACCAAGCAAGCCATTGAACTGCACCATGGAAAAGTAACCGTCCATTCTAAAGAGCAAGAAGGCACCGTGTTTACTGTCCAATTGCCGTTAGCCAACGCTGGATAATGCCCAACGTTAGGGGCGTATTGATGGCTTGCAACGCCCGAATGATATAACGATTCAACATCGTGTCCTCATCCGTTAAAACACCCTGTAACGTGGCGATGGCGCGTTCATCGGGCTGTGACCAAAACGATGTCACCGCGCTACTTTGTACTAAAATATCCGCATCTTGCACGCCAATAAGCACATAGGGGAACGCTTCTTCATCACGTGTCTTGCGCCATAGTGCAATCGCTACGCCTAGCTTTACCAATCTTTGGGGGCTGTTTTGGGCGTTTTTTAGCGTGCTAACGCCGTCTCTTATTCTACTGAGTGCGCCAACACTCTGGCTCCAAACCCCCATATCCTCATCAGCCAACGTAGCAATTAAAGGCGCAACTGCACGCCCCGACCCAATCAGCCCTAAAGTGCGTACTACTTGTCCGCGCATTCGTGGGTTACGCTGTTTAAGCGCTTGCAGAAGTTCCTCAATAACGCCATGTCCTTCGCCAATCAGGGCTTCAACGGCTTCTTCACGGGTGGCATCGGTGGGGTGGATGAGGGCGCGTATCATTTCGCGGGTGCGATAAGGCAATAGACGTTCTTGGGCAAGGGGTCGCCAATGCTCTACAGCTTCTAGGGCTTCGGGCGTGCCAATTTGCGTTAGGGCTTCGGCGGCGTATTGGCACACAAACACATACGCTGATTGGTCTTGTACTTCGCTATAGTCCTCTAGCGAGCGGATGAGGGGCTTAACGGGGTGATGATTGCTGGTTTCGCTGGCGGATGCCCCCAACGCCCACGCCGTTTTTGCTCTCACATCAGGATTTTTGTCTTTCAGTAGGTCAATCAGGGGTGAGATAAGGCTATCGTCGGCAAATTCACCCAATGCCCACGCGGCATTTCCGCGCACGCTGGCTTCTTTGTCGGTCAATAAGCGTTTAAGCGCAGGCAACGCACTCTTTGCACGTAACGCACCCAATGCCCACGCTGCCACGCTTCGGGTGGTGGGGTCGCGGTGGTCTAAAAGTTCGGTTAGTGGGTCGATGGCTTGGGGGTCGTGGCTTGCCCCCAGCAGGTACGCGCAACGATTACGAACAAAGGTGTGTGTGTCCTCTAGCCCCTCTATCAACGCCAAAACGGCTTCTTCGGTTCCCATTCGGGCAAGTGCGGTGGCGGTGCGTTCTCGCACAATCTCGTTAGGGTCGCGCATCATCACCAAAACAGCCTCTTGAAAATCAAGGGCTTTATTGATGCCAAGATTAGTAACCGCATTCGCCCTTACAGTTGGGTCGGGGTCGTTTAACACGCGGGCAAAGGCAATGCTGACTCTGGCTTCTTTAACGCCACTTAGGGCAATGGATGCGCTGGCGCGTTTTGACGGGTCGGGGTCTATTAGGTGTTGCAGAAGTGTTTCAATATCGGGCATAAAAGGCTTCTCGCTTTTGGGTGACTTTTGGCACAAATTTTACCACAAACACCCCTACTCTAAATAGGACGCGCCCTCAATATAAGACAAAGATTATACCCAAAAGTAGACATTCATCACTAACGAGAACATACCCTTGTGGGTATAATACGTTTTATAAGTTGTCGTGTGAAAGCTTTATCGGAGCGTCTTGATGAAGAATAAATCCCAAACCCAACCACAGAAACGGATATTTCGGATGGAAAACATCGCCATTCTTTCGGGCTTAGTCGTTGTCGTTTTACTCGCCATGTATCAGTTTACCCCGACAGGTTCGGCAACAGGCACGCTTAATGGCGGATTTTCCCTAATTAAGCCCACCCAGTATCAAGAAAAAGTAGCTTCACAACCCCACTTCTTAATTGATGTTAGAACACCCGAAGAATTTTCCAGTGGTCACATTGCGGGGGCTGTCAATATCCCGGTGACATCACTAGAAAGTGCTTTAAGCCAAGTGCCTCGTGATGTGCCTGTAGTGGTGTACTGCCGCAGTGGTAACCGTAGTGCATCGGCTTCACGCATTTTACAAAACGCGGGCTATAGCACAGTGTATGACTTGGGCGGCATTATGGAGTGGACAAACAGTGGCTATCCGTTGCAATAAACGCAAAAGCACGGTGCTAAAAGTGTAATTTCACAAATTCGTTTAACTACTTAGAGAAGGAATCTTAAAATGGCATTCGCAAAATTTATGGCAACCCCCACAGGACGCATTGCACGCATTGTGGCAGGCATTGCGTTGGTATTGGTTGGGCTTTTGGGTGTACAGGGCGGGCTTGGCGTGGTGATTGCGCTTGTGGGCGTATTGCCCATTGCCGCAGGAGCGTTTAACTTCTGTGCGATTGCACCCCTCATTGGCGCACCCTTTTTAGGCAAGGATGCCTAACGAACTAACGTAAACTCCTTGACAAATGGGTAAAGATGGGTGTACTGTTTATTTGTGCTATCCTTCACAAATAAGGCTGAGGTAACTACCCCTATGCAAGCAGAATCCACCACACTAAAACTTGGCGAAATGCCAAAAACCCGTCTTATCGGGAACATTCGGGAGTTTACATCCGATACGATTGCCTTCATGTTGTCGTCAGTGCAATATGGCGACCTTGTGAAGGCACATTTTGGGCCCTTTCCGTTTTATATTGTCAATCACCCCGACATTGCTCAAGAAGTCTTTGTGACAAAGTCGCAAAGCGTGATGAAATCTGCCGTCACCAGAAGGTCTTTGTATCAGGCAGTAGGCGATGGCTTGTTTACCAGTAATGGCGATTTTTGGAAGCGTCAGCGCAAATTAGCGCAGCCCGCCTTTCATACCAAGCGTATTGCCAATTACGCCGACGTTATGTCGGAGTATACCCATGAGGCAACCAACAAATGGCAAGATGGCGTGCCCATCGAGATGGAACGCGAGATGAGCTACCTGACCATGCAAATTATTGCAAAGACGGTGTTTGATGCTCACGTGGATGGCGAAGATGAAATGAGTGCCGCTGTGCGTACCATGCTAAGAGTAGTAGACAACCGCTTTAATCGCCTGATTTCTATTCCTGAATGGTTGCCTACCGCAGAAAACCGCGACATGAAGAAGGGCATGGCTGTTCTGGACAAAGCCATCCAATCTTTTATTGATGAACGGCGCAAAAGCCAAGAGGACAAGGGCGACTTATTGGCAATGCTAATGGCAGCCCAAGACGAAGAAAACGGCATCGGCATGACCGACAAGCAGTTACGCGATGAGTGCCTTACGATTTTCGGTGCAGGACACGAAACAACCTCTACCGCGCTCACTTGGACGTTCTATTTGCTCTCACAACACCCCGAAGTAGAAGAAAAACTGCATCAAGAATTGGATAGTGTGCTGGGGGGACGTTTGCCCGCCTTTGAAGATTTACGCCGTTTGCCCTACACCGACATGGTGTTCAAAGAAGCCATGCGCCTCTATCCGCCAGCATGGGGCTTAACCCGTGATACAATAGCCGACGTGGAGCTAGGCGGGATTCCTGTTAAAAAGGGGTCTACGGTGTTTATTAACATCATTGGCATGCACCACAATGAAGCGTATTTCCCCAATGCCAAAGCCTTTAGCCCCGAACGCTTTAGCCCCGAAAACGAAAAGTCCATTCCAAAGTACGCTTATTTGCCATTTGGGGCGGGTCCGCGGGTGTGCATTGGCAATAGCTTCGCCAGCATGGAAGGGTGCTTAATCACGGCAACCGTCGCGCAGAAATGGCGTTTTAGCCTGCCTAAAGGCTTTAATGTGCGTGCAGTGCGGATGTTTACGCTACGTCCAGAAAACGGTATGGTGCTTGTGCCTTCTTTGCGCCAGCCCATTTTACAAGAAAGCTAACGATGATTCGCACACTCTCACAAGTGGGGCGCGTGATACGTGCCTTCTTTAAGGCGTGGGCGTTGGTGCTAACAGGGCGGGCGATTACACCAAAAGCACGCCCCCATCCCGAAGTATGGGCGTGGGTAGAAGACGGTGAAAAGCGCATTGATACTGTGTACCGCATTGCCGACAAACTGGGCTATGACCTTGAGAAGCGCAAAGGCATTACGCTCACCATAGACAAGCGTCCAATAGCAATGGAGACGATATTGGCAGCCGTTAGACATAATCTCACTCGTGAATATCCGTCACTTTTAGCATCGGGTTTAGAGTATTCGCTTCTAACACTTCGTTCATTTAACATCAACGACCAGCACCGAATTGAACGCTTAGGTGAATTGGAAATTTTCGCAAATACACCGCTGAATGGGGCAATTCAAGCCCTTTCGCACCACTTAAGCGTTTTACCATTGGCTGAGGGCGATGTTTAGCGGGTTCTCATGTGGCGCAAAGGTTAGAGTTTTCAAACATATCAAGAAATTGATGGTAAATCTTAACACTAGCCTATTGTGTAAATAAAAAAACTCGTGTACTATGAATATAAGGTTCATAAAGAACCGCTTTCATCAATTTCCAGGAGGTCTTATCATGTTGTATCGTCCCCAGAATGAAGAAGGTCAAGGCTTAGTAGAATACGCTTTGATCCTCGTGTTAGTAGCCGTTGTTGTAATTGTGATCTTGGCAATCCTTGGCCCAGCCATCGCCAACATCTTCAGCAACTTGGTTGCAAACTTCAACCAACAGTAATTTTTGGAGACAATCCTCCAAGAAACGGGCGACCTTCGGGTCGCCCTTTCTGTTTCTATAGCCTGTTGCTCTTTAGAAACACCCCCACGCAAGACCGATAACATCCGCCTTAGCTAATGCCCGCCATCTACTTTTGTAACCAAAATAGGCTTATCACCGTTGATAATCACGGTATGTTCAAATTGCGCGGAGACGGTGCGGTCTGTGGTATATAGCGTCCAACCGTCTTTAGCGGTTTTAATGCGCCCACGCCCCAAATTAAAAAACGGCTCTATTGTCACGACCATGCCTTCTTTTAGCACATCGTCATAGCGTCGCGTAAAGTAATTGGGAATGGTGGGTTCTTCGTGGATGTGTCGCCCCACGCCATGCCCATTAAGCTCTTTTAAGATGCTATAGCGTTCTCGTTTTGCCACGCCTTCAATGGCACGGCTAATTTCAAACACACGCGCCCCTTGCTTGGCTTGGTAAATGCCGTCGTACAGGGCTTCGGCGGTGTTTTCTAGCAGGCGCTTGTGCTTAGGGTTATGGGGTGGTACTAGCATACTTGCGCCTGTATCTGCCCAATAGCCCTCCAAAATGGCACTTACGTCAATGTTTACCACATCACCGCCCTTAATGACGCGGTTAGAAGGGATACCATGCGCGGCTTCTTCGTTGATGCTAATGCAGGTAGTGCCGGGAAACTCATAAGCGGTGATAGGCGCAGAGAGCGCATCATGCTCCTTAAGGAACTTTGCGCCAATTTGGTCTAGCTCACGGGTGGTAATGCCTTCTCGCACATGGCGCACCATGTGTTGTAGGGTAAGCCCGCAGATTTGCCCAATGCGTTGGATGCCATCTAAATCTTTTTGCGATTCAATAATCACGACTGCTGTCACTCTTTCTTTAACCAAACAACCGCTATTATAGAGACAAGCCCGCGTTTATTAAACGGAGAACTACGCTATGCACATTTTGCACGTTACGCCATACTATGCGCCTGCCTATGCTTTTGGCGGGGTAGTGCGTGCCGTAGAAGGTATGGCGCAAGCCAGCGTAGCGCGGGGGCATACCGTGACGGTACTTACCACAGACGCGCTTAACTTTGCGGGGGGGCGCATAACAACACCGCACACAGAAGCCTTAGAAGGCGTGCGTGTGGTGCGCGTAAAAAATGTGTTGCCAGTCTTGCGCCAGCGCGCTAATTTGTCTACGGCGTGGCTAAGGGGGGTGGCACGCGACTTATTAAAGCAATGTGACGTGGTGCATGTCCATGAGTTTCGTACCGCCGAGAACATCCAGTTTTTGCCAATGGCACACGCCTTTAAGAAGCCAATTTGTTTGTCACCACACGGCACATTGGCACAGCACACCGGCAGAAGTACGCTTAAAAGCGGATGGGACGCACTCATTAGCCCAAGCCTTACGCCCTATATTAGCGATATTGTGTGCTTAACCGAGAACGAAAAAGTAGAGGCGCAAGCCCTTTGGCAACGCATCACCCCGTTATTAGCAAAGCAAATAAGCCGTTGGCACGTTATCCCTAATGGCGTAAACGCCCGTCAGTTTGCCCAATTGCCCCTCGCAACGCCCTTTAGAGAACGCTGGGGGCTAGGGGATGACCCCGTTATTTTGTATATGGGCAGGCTTCATCCGCGTAAGGGCGCAGACAAGCTGGCACAGGCGTTCATCAACGCGAACCTGCCCCACGCTAAATTAGTGATTGCGGGGGGGGATGAAGGCTTGCTAGACAGGCTTAAAAGCTATCAGCATGAGAACATTGTGATAACAGGTTTTCTGGACGGTGAGGCGCGTTTAGAGGCGTTATCTAGTGCCTCTTTATTTGTGTTGCCTGCGGTAGGGGAGGGGCTTTCGATGGCGGTCTTAGAGGCGATGGCGTGCGCTGTGCCTGTGTTACTCTCGCCTGACTGTGGCTTTACCGACACCGAAGCACAGGGGGCGGGGCGCATTGTTCCCCCCACTATAGAAGCCCTAACGAGTGCGTTGACAGAGCTATTAACTTATCCACAAGAGTTAAAACGCATGGGAGAAAACGCCCAACGATGGACAAAAGAGGCGTTCTCGTGGGAATACATCGCAGAACAGCTAGAAATGGTCTACAGTGGTGCTATTTCTAATTCTAGCTAGGCGGACGTACACTGGTAACGTTCTTGATAGGGCAATAATCGGATAGTTTGATGCGTATGTTGCCTTATACAATGAGCCTATTGGATAACTCATAAGGATATACCCTAATGAAACTGCGTGACATTGCGTTGTTGTTCTTGCTTGCCTCAATTTGGGGCGCATCATTCTTGTTCATTCGCGTGGCAGTTCACGATTTTGGCGCACCTACTCTTGTGGCTGTGCGCGTGCTTTTGGCGGCAGTGGTCTTGATTGCCATTGTAACGTTCATGCGCCAGCCCACACAGCTTAAAGCGCACTGGCGCAAATTTTTATTTCTTGGCGCAGTCAATAGCGCATTGCCCTTTACGATGATTGCCACCGCAGAACTTAACTTAACGGCATCTTTTGCCGCTATTCTAAACGCCACAACGCCTCTCTTTGCTGCCATTGTGTCTTGGCTATGGCTTAAAGACCCGCTTACCTCACGTAAGCTGATGGGGCTGGCATTGGGCTTAGTGGGCGTTACCATTGTGGTGGGCTGGAGTCCTTTTGAACTTACATCCCCTGTTCTGCTGTCCATTGGCATGATGTTTATTGCCTCATTTGCCTATGGCACAGGGACGGTCTACAGCAAAAAAGCCTTTGTGGGCGTACCCACATTTACAATGGCAATTGGGCAACAATTGGGCGCAGGGATTATTATGCTTCCATTGGCATTTGCTTCGCCACCCACCCAAGTTCCCAGCACGGGCGCAACGATTGCATTGCTGGCATTGGCGATTGTGTGTACAGCGTTTGCCTATCTGATTTACTTTACGCTGGTAAGAAATGTGGGCGCAACCAATACCTCTACAGTGACCATGCTTGTGCCGTTCTTTGGCATTTTATGGGGCGCGTTGTTCCTAAACGAAACCATTGGCGTGGGACAATTGGTGGGCTTTGGCGTGATTCTGTTCAGCCTTAGCTTGGTGACAGGCATCAACCCGTTTGCACAAAAGAAGGTTGTGCCTGTAGCGGTTGCCTCTGGCGCAGATTAAGGTTAGGTGTTTACGGGCATGCACGGTTCATGCCCGTAACGTTGGAATTGTTTTCACTACGCCTCCTTTGTTTTGCGCCCCACACTAAAGAAGGCAATCCCCGCCCCCAAAAAGCACAAGCTAGCACTGGCAACCATTACGCCCACAAACGCCTGATGATAGGCTTCGCGCTTAAGCGTTTCGACCTGTGCCAACACTTCGGCGTTATCACTAGGCACACTGGCACTCATTAAGTAAACCGCTTGCGTTTGCAGTTGGGCGTAGGTATCGCTATCTAATACAGTACGCCCACTATCTGCCAACACACTACTAAACACAGATACCAATAGCACACTAAACACGGCTGTTACCAATGCACCTGCCGAGCGGGCAATGGCATTGTTTACGCCACTAGCAACGCCTGCACTATCTTGGGGTGCAGACCCCATCACGGTGGCGGTTAAAGGTGCAACCAACAAGCCCAAGCCCGCACCAAACACAACAATGGTGGGGAAGTAGCTGGTGAAATAGTCGGGTGTGCCTGCTGTGAGGGGGATAATGCCAAAACCCAAACTCCCTAGCCCCAATAACACACCCCCTACTACCAAGAGCATCCGCGCCCCCACACGCCCCGACAAACGCGCTGCGTACGGCGACAACACAATAATAGCCACCGTGATGGGCAAAAACGCAATGCCTGCCGTTGTCGCATCAAACCCCCGTACCGCCACCAAGTACACGGTTGCAAACGTGGTGACACTGGCAAGCGCACCATAGATAAAGAACGTATAGGCGTTTGTACCACTAAACGTACTCGATTTGAACAATTCTAGGCGTAGAAGGGGGAATGGCACACGCATTTCTACGGCAATAAACGCCACCGCGCTGATGATGCCCACCAATAACGACCCCCAAACAGTGGGATCACTGGGGATGCTTTCACTAAGGCGCATGGCACTAAACACAAACGACGCTAAACTAAGCGTAATGAGGCTTGCGCCTAACCAATCCAAACGATGCGGTGCTTCGTTGCTGTGGCTTTCTGGAACGGCGCGTAATGCCCACAAAGACACCAACGCAAATGGCAAGCCCAATAAGAAGATGCCACGCCATAAGCCATTATCCACCAGCAAGCCCCCGATGATGGGACCCAAAACACTGGCGAGCGTCGTTAATGCCGACCATGCGCCGATAGCTTGTCCGCGTTCTGCCCCGTCAAAATTGGCAGTAAGCAACGCGAGGCTATTGGGAATCATCAACGCGCCCAAAACACCCTGCGCCAACCGCGCCACAATCAATAGTTCAATAGAGGGTGCAATGCCACAAAGCACGCTTGTTACCCCAAAACCAATTACGCCAATGCCAAAGATGCGATTGCGCCCGTATAAATCGCCCATTGCGCCACCCACCAAGATAAGCGCACCCAAAAAGAGCAGATAGCCGTTGATAATCCAAAGGGCTTGTGCGCCGGTGGCGTTAAACTCGGCTTGAATAGCAGGTAGTGCAACGGTGACGGATTGCATTAAAAAACCCATGCTAGACGCAAAGATACTAGCAATTAAAACGCGCCGTTTTAGGGCGGGTGACTGTGTTGTCATAGCGAAGAATCCCCTCTGTTGTATGACATAACTAAACCCCATCATGGGCAAATGGTCAAGTTTGGTGTGAGAGATTTAACCAAAACCGTTGTATGATGGAAAAGAACGAGCGTTTTAGGATACCCATTATGAGAACAAAACTTCCTCGCCAGTTTCCATTTAGCCGTTTTTTGTTGCATTGGTCTTTTTATGCGTTTCTGGTTTTCCCCGCCACCATCTTTTTTGGCGCGGTGTCCCTTGTCGTGCTGAACATTGTTTCTAGCTTGACGACTATGCTTTTGTCATGGGAATTACAAGTCCCCTATAGCACTGTGATTTCGGGTAGTGTGTTGGGGCTAGTGGCGGGTGGTGTTATCAGCAAGCTACAGTACACACTCATTCGCCAATATCGCCTATGGTCGGCAGATAGCTGGCAAGCCATCAGCATGGTGGGCGGTGCTGTGGGTGGGGTGTTAGTAGTGTTGATGATAGCACTGCCCAATGCCTTGTTGACTTACCGAGAAAGTGCCTTCTTATCTCTATCACCAGAATTACTCTACTTTTTCTTGATGCCCGTTTTCACACTGGCATTAAGTGTTGCCCAATGGTCAATTTTACGGGCGGCAACCGCGAAGGCTTGGGTGTGGGTTGTGGCGAATGTGGTGGGCGGTGTGGCGTTTAGCAACCTTGCGTTTAATAACGCATCCTCTACCAGCTGGATGCTAGAAAATAGCCTTCGTTTCATTGAACCCATCTTCTTTCTCTTAATGCTTACCATGCAAGGTTTTATTACGGGGTGTGTTCTTTTGTGGCTGTTTTCACACCACGCCTATCCATCCGTAGACCCCCATGCCCCAGAACCCCCCAAAAATGACCGTACCGCGTCTGTTTGGGATGAGGCGATATAGAAAATTGTGCCTCTACCGCACACAAATTCCCAACTTGCGTTATACTAATGGAGAACATTAGCTTATAGACGATTTGACCAGTGTAACGTAGGGGAAAAACATGGCGGAAAATAGCGGATGGCACGACCCCAAAACGCCGAATTTGTGGAAGCCCGTTGCTAAGAAAGACCCATCATCGGGCGCAGAGTGGACAACCGTTTCGGCGTTGCCAAAAAACCTAGATGAAGAGCCAAAACAAGAGGGTGGCTGGCATCTGCCTTCCCCCGAAGATACCATCTTTAGCACAACCGATGAAGTAGCAGTACAAACGCCAGAGGCTGTGACCCGTGCCATTCGTCCAGAGGATTTACTGGCGGATATCTTGGGGCAAGGACGGCGAACTACTCGTGAGCCTTCGTTGCGTCCAGAGGACATGGCATCGGGGTTTACGCCCGTGCCTAAGCCAGTAAAACAATCCCCTGAAGAAACTTCTCAAGAAGCGATAACACCCCTTCCCTTAGATGAATTGGATGGAGGCGGTGATTTGTCGGGCTTAGAAGCCCTTGGCGCACTGGATGATGATGAAATAGAGGACGATGATGCGTTTAGCGTCAGCGAGTATATGGCACTCTCTGAATTAGAGCAGGGCGCAGCCAACTCGGACAACATCGAAACCACGCCCCTTAACCCTGATGATTTATCGCCTGCGGCAAAATTGGCAGCCGCCGCTCGTCAATCGACAGAACTTTTACCCGAAAGCCCCGCAGACGTTGCTAAACGCGCTCTTGCCGAACTTATGGGTGAAGGGGCATCAGACACACAAGCCCCCACAACCGGGCAAGAATCGCCATCTGATGTTGCCAAACGCGCCCTAGAGCAATTAGGCGTAAGCACATCGGGCGTGACGGCTGCGCCACCCAAAGCCAGCCCTGCCATGACCCCTCAGCAAGAGGCTTTGGCACAAAAATTCCGTGAAACCGAGCAAAAAGCCATTGACCTACGTAATCGCTATTACGCGGGGCAAATTTCACAAGAAGAAGTACAACACGGGCAAAATGACCTACGCATTTTTGACGACATCAATCAAGTGTGGTGGTCAATTGGCGTAGAGGGCATGACGTGGTATCGCTATGAGAACAACGGTTGGGTAGAAGCAACGCCCCCCGTATCGTTAAGACCCAACACGCCCCCCACCGTCACCACACAGTTTAGCCCTGATGACGTGCTATCGGGGTCTTTGCCCTACCTGCCCGATAACCGCCCACAAACCGAAGTGAGCAACGATTTTTCGCAGGTGGGCTATAGTGACCCCTATGCGGTAACATCGCCCCTGCCAAACCCCAATCAACCCACCTATGACCCCAATTTGACGGTGGCGGGCGCAACCTATGACGCAATGAACACCATGCCCAGCTCTGCCGAAACGCTTCAGGGCTTGCGCATGGTAGACTCTACCATGCCCATGAACGCTGTCCCTGTAGCGGATGAGTATGGCTACTATCAAGAAGAAGCCCCTGCCTATGATGAATCACTAGATGCACCCACCTTTGACCGCTATAAAGAGCAAGAACGCACGTCATTATTGCGTGTGGCGGTGATTATTGGTGTGGTGGTGTTCGGCTTAGGCGTGCTTGGGGTTGCTGTCAGTGCAGGCTTAGCATTGGCATGGTATAACCAACAAGTAGAAGAATGGCGCACCGAAATTGACGCGCTTGCCTCTTACAATCCGCAATTCCAAACGGCACGCATTATGGACGTAAACGGTGACCTAATTGCCGAACTGAACAGCCGTGAAGGTGGGGCGCGTAAGGTAATTGGGCTGAACGAAATGTCGCCCTTCCTAATTCACGCCGTCCTTAGCACCGAAAACAAGACATTCTATGATGACCCCGGCTTTGATATTGTGTCGATTGGTCGGGCGTTCTTGCAAAACTTGGGCGCGGGTGAAATTCAGTCGGGCGCAAGCACCGTTACCCAGCAAATTGCCCGTAACCTGATTCTAAAAGACACCGAACCCACCGCGAACCGCAAGGTGCAAGAAATTTTGGTAGCGATGGAAATTGCCAATAAATACGACAAGAACTTCATCCTACAGCTTTACATGAATGAGTTCTTCTTTGGCAATCAGTCTTATGGCGTAGAAGCTGCCTCTGAATTTTACTTTGGCAAGCCTGCGCTAGAGCTAAACATGGCAGAAGGCGCAATGTTAGCAGGTATCATCAGCGCACCCGCCACCAATGACCCTGTGGTCAACAAAGAACAGTCTATCCGCGCCATGCGTAATAGTATGCGCCTGATGCTAGAAGCGGGCTGTTTGCAATTTCAACATGGGGAATGGGCATCAACGGGGCAACCCTTCTGCATTAGCGAAAGCGTCTTTGTCCCTTATGAAGGCGAACAAGCCAAGCTAGTAACAGTGAATAGTGATGGCACATACGGCGGTTTGTTGGCATTGCTTTATGCCCAAGTAGAAGTGCGCGTTTATAAGCCCCGTGAGTCACAGTTTAAGTATCCACACTTCGTCAACTACATTCAAAGTATCATCGAGCAACAGTTTGGCACAAATACCATGTTCCAGCGTGGCTTTACGATATACACCACACTAAACCCACGCATCCAAGACACCGCCGAAGACACGCTTCGCCGTCAGGTGGCATCGTTGGTGAATAATGGCGTAAATACGGGTGCGGTGATGGTGACAGACCCACAAACGGGCGCAATTCGCGCCATGGTGGGTAGCCCCGACTTTAGCAATGAGCAAATTGCTGGGCAAGTGGATAATACCCGTACTTGGCAACAATCGGGTTCTGCCATTAAGGGCATACTGTATGCCGCCGCCATTGAAGGCGGACCCAACGGCTACTTAACGCCTGCCAGCATTATGTGGGATGTACCCTCTAGCTATCCTATTGCCGGGGGCGCACCCTACCAACCCACTAACTTTAGAACAGGCACGTTCTATGGGCCCACACGCCTAAGAATTGCCCTCCAGAACAGCTATAACGTTTCTGCGGTAAAGGCATTCGAGTTTATTGGCGCAGAAAAGTTCAAAGAAACCGCCGAGCGTATGGGGCTTGCCTTCTTGCCCGAAGCCATCTTTGGCTTGCCAAGCGCGTTGGGTGCAAATGAAGTGCGCTTGATAGACATGATGAAAGCCTATGGCACGATAGCCAACAACGGACGCTATACGCCCTTGTATGCCATTGACCGCATTACAGAAGAAGCTGGTGGCATACAAGCGCAAGTGCCATTGCCAGAACGCGCACAACCCGCCCAAGCCATCTCGCCCCAAGTGGCGTTTGTGATGCAAAACATCCTAAGTGATGATACCTCTCGCGCCCAAGAGTTTGGACGTGATAGCGCACTTACGCTAACCCGTAGTGGCATCCCCACCCAAAACTTTGTGGGTGCAAAAACAGGCACAAGCAACGACGGGCGCGACCTGTGGACGATGGGCTTTACTAGCAATACCGTCGTGGGCGTGTGGCTAGGGACGTTTGATAACTCGCGAACGGTGGGTGTTAGTGGCTCTACGGCAGCCGCACCACTTTGGAATGCGGTTATGACCTCGGCGATTGCAGGGCGCACGCCGTCACAATTTGCTAATCCGGGCGGCGTGCTACAAGATACCATCTGTGCAGATACAGGCACGTTGGCGGGCGATACATGCGCCAACCGCATCACAGATATTTACATCCAAAACCAGTCCCCCGCGTCTGCCACACAGGGCTTTGTACAAACGCTGAATGTGGACAGTTGGACGGGCTTTATTGCCAATGAGTGGTGTTCCGAAAACGTGGTATCGCGGGTCTACGCCGCCATCACCGACCCCTTCGCCGTCAATTGGCTGGTGAATACCCAGCAAGGGCGTGATTATGCTCGGCGAATTGGCTTGCCCGAAAACTTACAATCTTCACCCACCGTTGCCTGTACACAAGGGCAAGCCTTGCCCAGTGTGCGCCTAAACAACCCACTTGATAATAGTGTGGTGACGGGTACGCTCACCATTAGCGGTCAAATTAGCGCCAGTGACTTTGGACGTTTTGACCTTGAATATGCTAATGCCAGCACGCCCGACGCATTTGGGCGCATTACCACTAGCTCGCAGCAGTTCCCCACGCCAAACTCAACGCTTGGCACATGGGACACCACCACCATTGCCAACGGCTCTTACATCTTGCGCCTAACGGCATATAGCACCGGTGGGGGCATTATCCAGCGGACGGTGCGCATTACTATCAACAACATCTTGCCAACGGCAACGCCGACGCTGATACCATCGCCCACACCGAATATTCCGTTGCCATCGCCATTTGTGCCGGGGTCCACGCCACTGCCATTTGAACCCGCCAACCCCACGGCAACCGCCACACTGGGCTTGTAAACACAACGCAAAGGGCGCAACCTGTAATGGATTGCGCCCAAACTGCCCCCCTCATCCCCTGCCCCTTCCCCCACTGCTACGCCGAGGGGAAGGGGTGCAAAATACCGCGTTTTTCAAGTCCCCCGCCAATTTTTGGAGAGGGATTTAGGGGGAGGTTGTCCTATGCACTTGTGACTTCGCCAAAACCCCTCATCCCCTGCCCCTTCCCCCACCGCTACGCCGAGAGGAAGGGGTGCAAAATACCGCGTTTTTTAAGTCCCTCGCCAATTTTTGGAGAGGGATTTAGGGTGAGGTTTTCCTGCACACTTGTGGCTACGCCAAAACCCCTCATCCCCTGCCCCTTCCCCCACCGCTACGCCGAGGGGAAGGGGTGCTAAACACCGCGTTTTTCAAGTCCCTCGCCAATTTTTGGAGAGGGATTTAGGGTGAGGTTGTCCTATGCACTTGTGGCTTCGCCAAAACCCCCTCATCCCCTGCCCCCACCGCTACGCCGAGGGGAAGGGGTACAAAACACCGCGTTCTTCAAGTCCCTCGCCAATTTTTGGAGAGGGATTTAGGGTGAGGTTTTCCTGCGCACTTGTGGCTACGCCAAAACCCCCCATCCCCCTTCCCCCACCGCTACGCCGAAGGGAAGGGGGATGGGGGGTGCGCTTATTCAAAAATCCAAGGGTCGTTGTTTCTGTCCCAAGACACTAGTTCGGCATCGGTAAAGAAATTTGCCACTTCAATGATGCCATTTTCTACGCTGTCGCTACCATGAACCAAGTTACGCCCAATTTCTAGCGCAAAGTCACCGCGAATTGTGCCAGCCGCTGCTTCGTGGGGCTTGGTAGCACCAATGGTTTGGCGAGCAGCCAGAACGGCATTGCTGCCTTCTAATGCAATGACCACCACAGGCGAAGAAATGATATAAGCCACCAACGACCCAAAGAAGGGGCGTTCTGCGTGAATGGCGTAGTGCTTTTCTGCCAATTCTTTGCTAATTTGCATAAACTTCATGCCAACAATGCGAAGCCCACGCGCTTCAAAACGCTTAATGACTTCACCGACCAAACCGCGTTGTACGCCATCGGGCTTTACGATAATAAACGTGCGTTCTTTACGTGCATCGCTCATAATGCTCTTGCTCCTTTGTGGGTGTTTTATGTGTGATAGGGGTGTCTCAACGGGGAGTAATCATAGGGGATGAAGCCCATGAATACAACACCCGCCCACTTTGTAACAATGAATCACCCACGCCCTGCCTACGCGCTTCGCTTTCGTGCTATCATAGGGTCATCAATAAGCAGCCTATCAAAGAATGAAACGGACGCAAGCATCATGCCCGATGAAACCAACAACCCTACACAACCCAATGAGCCTTCCCAAGACGGCGGTCATTTGCCCTTTGATGACAGCGAATATACGGTTCCTCATTCAATAGACTACACCGACCCCCTCATTAGTGCAGGTGAACAGCGCACCACGCCACTAGGGGATAATGCAACCGAAGAAGAGGACGAGGACGACACAGGCGACATGCCCCCCGTTAGGGATACGGATGTGCCGTTTAATCTGCCGTATGCTGAAGACCTACAATCTCCTAGTGATAGGCGTAATGACCCGCATCAAATGGTGACGATGCCCATTTTTAAGGAACCGGGCGTCACTGACCCCAAGAAAACATTGGCGGGTTCGGGTGGCTTAGACCCCAACCCCGATATGCCCTATGATAGTGAGCGCACTGTGGCAAATATGCCAGTGGTAACGATGCCCTCATCGGCACAAAACCCCAATACAGTGCCAACATCGGTTGACCCACGCTTTCAACGCCCACAAAACGCGCCCAACATCCAAAATGCACAGGGGAGCTATACCCCCCCACCACCCGCCCCCGTTAAGAAACCGTTGCCACAGCATCGCCCTAGCCCGCGCCGTGTGGCAGGCTTGCCCATGGGGTGCTTGTACGGCTTTATTGGCTTGGTGCTAACCATGTGCGGCGGTTTAACGCTCTTGGTCGTGGTGGCTGCTGCCGTCTTTATCCCCTACATCGAAGAACGCTGGAGTGGTGAAATTGACCGCGTAGACAACTATCAGGCGTTCCAAAGCACGTTTGTTTATGACCGCTACGGTAGCCAATTGTTTGAAGCGTTTGGCGAAGGGCGCAGGAGCACCGTTAGCTATGACAAATTCCCCCAAGACCTCATCAACGCAACAATCGCCATTGAGGACGGTAGCTTTAGGTCAAATCTAGGCATTGATGTGCCTGCGACCACGGTAGCGTTCTTTCAATTTGTGGGCGCAGGCGGTAGCGATGATACGGCAGGCGGTAGCACCATCACGCAACAATTGGTGAGAAACGTGCTATTTGACCCCGAAAAACGCGCCGAGCGTAGCGTACAACGCAAGCTAGAAGAAATTTTGCTGGCGGTCTTGCTAACGCAACGGCGCACAAAAGATGACATTCTCGCGCTATACCTCAATGAAATTTACTATGGCAACCTATCGTATGGGGCGCAAACGGCTTCCCAGACTTTCTTTGGTAAGGATGTGCAAAACCTCACACTAGGCGAGGCGGCACTATTGGCAGGCTTGCCCCAAGCCCCCGCCAATCTAGACCCCCTAAACCCCGACCCCAACGTACAAAACGCGGTATATACGCGCTGGCGTTTGGTGCTAGATGAAATGGTGGACAAGGGCTTTATTACTGCACAACAGCGCGATGAAGCTTTCTCACAAGGCTTGAGCTTTAACCCACCACAAACATCGCTAAAAGCACCGCACTTTACAGTATATGCCCAGCGCGAATTTGAACGCCTAATGGTGTCTTTGGGCTACACGCCCGACCAAGTGGCACGCGGTGGCTACATGATTTTTACCACCATCGACCAAAACGTGAATGATATTGCCCTACAAGCGGCGCGATCACAGGTGGCTTCGTTGGCAGGTAATCGCGTTAGCAATGCGGCTGTGCTGGTGATGAAACCCCTCACGGGTGAAATTTTGGGCATGGTGGGCAGTATTGACTATAACAGCACCACCATTGATGGGCGCGTCAATGTCACCACAGCCTTTAGACAACCCGGCAGTACTATGAAGGCGTTTACGTATGCGGCAGCTATGGAACGGGGCATGACCCCCGCGGATGTGCTGTGGGATACGCGCACCGAGATAGGCATTGCAGGGCAACCCCTGTATACGCCCGTCAACTATGACCGCACGTTCCACGGACCCATGAACATGCGACGCGCCCTTGCCAATAGCTATAATATCCCGGCGGTGCAAACCATACGGATGGCGGGCGTGGACTATTTGCTACAGTTTTTACAACGCTTTGGCGTAGAAACGCTGGGCAATGATGCCAGCCGTTATGGGCTATCGCTAACGCTAGGGGGCGGTGAACTTTCACTGGTAGAACTGCTTAATGGCTATAACGTCTTTGCCAACTTGGGGTCGTATGTGCGTCCCACTGCTATCTTGTGTGTGCTAAACGCAGAAACGCGCCAAATTATTTACCAATACGAAAACGGTTGCCCACAAGGCACAGAAACACCCCAAACCGTCAACCGTCAGGGCTTTGGCAAGCAAGTGCTAGACCCACGCATTGCCTATATAATTACCGACATCCTCAGCGACAATGTGGCGCGTAGCCCTGCGATGGGAACAAATAGCCCGTTGCGTACCGTCAACATCGAAAGTGCCGTAAAAACAGGCACCACCGATGACTTTAAGGACAATTGGACAGTCGGCTATACCAGCAACGTCTCTGTGGGCGTTTGGGTGGGCAATAATGACGGCACGCCAATGGCAAACGTAAGCGGTTTGGCAGGGGCAGCCCCCATTTGGAACACCGTCATGAGCAATATCTACGGCAACCCTGCCCGCCTTAATGCGTTTGCGGTGGGTGGACAATTACGCCCCGACAAGCCCGCTGCACCCGGTGGCATATCTATCAGGCAAATGTGTGATGTGCGGCGCGTCAGTGACCCATCGCCCACTTGTCCCACTCTTAACGAATGGGCGTTTGATGGCGGTGTAGGCATCCCCGATGAAAACGGCAATTTGGTTTATCAACCCTTGCCCCAACAACCCCAATTTGGCGATTTCTACATTCAAGACATGGGCTCGGGTGTCTATCGGGCGTTGGTGGTCGCCATTCCTCCCCAAACAGGCGCAAGTATCCAGCTAGGCTATAACCCCGCAGCAGGCGAAAAACAACCGCCTGCGCCCAAGTATTGCCTTGTGCCTGTGGGCTTCCCAACAGAATCCTTTGGCACACAGGACTTGGTGTTTATTTCCTTGCCCAATACGTCACAAGGGGACGGTGTAGAAGCAGAACGCTATGCCCAAAGCAATAATCTTGCCACACTGCCACGCATTGCTTGTCCTCAAGACATTGCCGGGTTGGTGGGCGGTGGCGACGGTTTAAGCACAGCCTTTATTACTAGCCCTGCTAATGGTCAGGATGTTACGGGTGTTGTCGCCATTTTGGGGACAGCCAGCTTTGATACATCACAAGTGGCGTATTACCTCTTGCAAATACGTGGTGGACTATTCCCCGATTGGACGCAAATCGAGACCACCTATAGCAACCCGGTGGTGAATGGTCAGCTTTCTACACTGTTTAGCGATGCGCTTCAGGATGGGCAATATGGCTTACGGTTGGTATTGGTAGGGCGTGACAATAACATTGTCCTTACGCCGTATGAAATTACCATCAACGTGAGATAGCACAAATGGCTTTCATAGGGCGCATCACACGGTTACTGCTGTTTACGCTGGTTTCGGTGGCAATAACGGTGGTCATTGTAGACTTGTTTTTGGGGGCAAGCGTGCGTTTGGATGCGGATGGTACGCGCTTCTTTGGCAACGCCCCCCTACGCCCTTATACGCTTCCTGTGGCACGTGTGCGCTTACAGCTTGCGCCCTTTTTAGCCGATGCGTCACAGGCTTCGGTGGTTTACGATGCGGTGCTGGGGTGGTCGTTTCGCCCCAACTTTCAAAATGACCTGATGACGATTAACGCACAGGGCATTCGCGCCGACAAAGAATTTGCCCTACAGCCCGAAGGCACGTTTAGAATCGCCGTTTTTGGCGATAGCTTTACAGCAGGCGATGACGTAAGCAACGCGCAAACCTGGGCGCATCACCTGGAAGAAACACTCAATCAACGCCTTTCTTATCGCGTAGAGGTGCTTAATTTTGGTGTATCGGCGTATGGCGCAGACCAAGCCTATTTGCGCTGGCGCGAATACGGGCAATCCTTTAAGCCAGATATGGTAATTTGGGGCTTCCAAGCCGAAAACGCCCAACGCAACCTAAACATTTTTCGCCCACTCTATCCCTATAACACCCCCCCCCTTAGCAAACCGCGCTTTGTGCTAAATGATGACGCAAGCCTAAGCCTTATCAACGTGCCTGTTTTGCCCCCTGATACCGTCGCAGATGTGCTTGCCCAGTTTCCTAATCATCCGCTTGCGCCCTATGAGGGGTTTTACTCGCCCGAAGATTTTAGCCCACAATGGTGGAATGAGAGCATTTTTGCCACACTGCTAATGGATGTGATAGAGCGCAAGGGCATTGTTGGCTATAGTGAAGCGAATGTGTTTTCCAAGCTAAGCCCACAAAGCGAAGCCACGCAATTGATGAAGGCAATGGTGACGCAATGGTCGGAGGAACTAGAGGCACAAGGAACGGCGTTTGTCATGGTTGAATTGGTGGGGTATGAATTTCTGCTAGAGCGTCGGCGTACCAACCAAGCCATGCCCTACGAATTTTTACTAGAGGAATGGCGTACGCGCTACACATTATTAGATGGCGTTACGCCCCTGCTTACCCTTGATGCGCCCTTTAACGCCACAGGGCATTACACCCCAGAAGGCTATCGTGCAGTGGGGCAAAGCGTGGCAGAAGGACTGTTGCCCCTCCTGCCCTAGCGTGGTGTGATTACCGTAGTGAAAGGTCGCGTGCCAAAAGCCCCAAGTTTAGGCGAACAGCGCGGTTTTGTGGGGATGTGCTATCCAGTGAAAAGACCACCACATCCCCACCATTAGAGCGCGTTACGCCAATGACAGCGTTGCCATCAGAGGTGAGTAGGGGGGCGTATAGGGCATTGGTTCGCGCAATTTCGCGCAGTTCTCCGCCACCAAAAGGGACTTCGGCTATCACCAATTGTCCCAAGACATCCGTTTCAAAGAGCAACCGTAGCATATCTGCGCTGGATTGCACCACGTCCATAAGCTGGCTGTTGGGGGGTAATTCTGCCAGTACGGTAGGGAGTTCTTCGGGAATGTTGGCGTTAACGCGCACAATGCTTGCGCCATTGGCAAAAACCACCTGTGCGCCATTAAGCCACCACCCACGCAAGAATGGCACTTCGCCGATGGCTTCGCCGGTGTTGGTGTCAATGAAAACGGTGCTTTCGGGCGTATTTACCAGCAATGCGCTTACGCTTGTGGCGGGCTGCGGTGCGCTGTAGCGCGTATCTTCTGCCAACACGAATAATTGCCCCGTTGTTAAGTCGGCACGTTCTAAGCCTTGCCCACGCGTAAAATACAGGGTTTGGGCATCGGCACTAAACGCCATACTAAAGCCCGTATCGGGTACATCTTCTGCCAACGTATACACAATGTCATCGGCGTTCAGCGCGTAATAAAATAGCGTGTTATTGCTGATATACGCCACGCCCGCCCCGTTGCGTGCTACATGGTACACGGTTACATCGCCCTCTGAGGGTGTGATGGTTTGCGCGAGTGTGCCATCATTGGGCAATTGCCACACTTGCACAATGCCCGCACTGGGCGCACGAAAATAGAGGGTGTCTGTGATTGCGGTGCTTTCTACCCGTTGCGGATAGGGCGCACCCCAACCATACGCAGACGCGCTGGCAATGGGCAACGTAAAGCCTTCACCAATAAGCGGGTTGACAAAAGCCAACACACCGCCCTGAAACGCCACCAAAAGCTCACCATTGGGTGTCCAGCGTGCAGAACCAATGTCTATGGGGGCATCGCCAATTTCACGCGCTACAAACGCCTCGCCCTCATACGTCACCTGAAACAGCGTTGCGCTTTCGGGGCTGCCCCTAAACAGTTGAAACGACGTTTGCGAGAAGGCAAACGGCAAATGATAGGTAAAGTCTGTGTCTAGGATGGGAATTTGGTCATTAAAGTTGGCTAAATCCATGGCAATCATGCCGCCATTGCGGGGCGTAAACGCCAAAATATCATCCGCCAGCCAGATGAGGCTTGTGCCGTCACTAATGGCACTCGTTAGGCGCGCACTGTTATTTGCCACCGCAAATATCCACCAAACGTTTTCTATTGCCCCCGCCGCCAAATAATTACCATTGCTAGACCAACGCATCTCTTGTAAGCCCGCAACGTTAAGGGCTTGGGTGATACTAGTGCCATCGGGGGCAATAAAGCTCACAAAGCCGTTATCTTGGGCGGTATACGCCAGCACATTGCCTTGTGGCGACCACGCCAACGTATCACCCTTGCCCCGAATTTCGGGGTAGGTGGCGGTGGGGTTAATAAGCAGTGGGTTTTCGGGGGCATCAAAGCGAAATGCGGTGAGATTTTCTAGGGTACGAATCGCCAACCAACGGTTATCGCCCGACACGGCAAAATCGAGGACAAACGCGCCTTCGGGTGTAACGCTCTGAACGCCTTCTGCACCCAGCCCATAGCGTTCTAGCACGCCCTCATTCAGCAAAATATAAAGCTCTGTGGGCAAATTAAAGCCATCTTGGGCGCGTGTTCCCCACGCCATTCCTAGCAAGAGTACCCACGCCACAGGACGCAAGAGGAACAGAAAACGCGCCATCATCTCATTTAACCTAGCCGTAGGCTTTTGGATTGCACATCGTCCATTGCCTCAATGGTATCTTGCAAGCTGGCAACTTCGTCTTGAATTTCTAAGCGAAGGCGTTGGGCGCGCGAGCTATCCACTTCTTTTGTGCCTAACAAAGACATTTGGGCATACACCGTCCCTAGCGAAGCCAACGTGCTTTCTAATTGAATTTCGGCACGCTTTACACTATTCATCGTAGCTTCCAGGTTGCGCTTTTGTTGCTCTAGGTTGATTTTTTGGGCTTTTAAATCGGCGATGACGCGCTCATCTTTTTCGACGGTTAGGCGTTGTTGCACTTTTTCTATTTTTTGTGGCACAGCCTTTAGGTCACGTTCTACAATGTCATTGCCCTCAAACGCATCAATATGGAGCGCAAGGTCATACATGTGGGCAATCCATGCGTTAATGTCGTCTACGGTTTGCCGAAGGCTAATCCGCATTGCGCCTTCATGACGCTTAACGAGCTTAAGCATATTACGGCGATACTCTAGTGCCGAGTTAATACGTTCCCGTGCTAAACGACTGCGAATGTTGTTAAGCTCATACTTGGCTTCAAATTCGCGTGCCATGGCTTCGGCGGTTTCTTCGGGGTCTGTGATGGCACTCACGACCAATGAGGTTTGGGCAATGCCCCCTAAGACCAACCAAAACCACGGTTGCCACTCAACAATAGGCAAGTTAATGTCGTTGACAAATAAGAACAAAATGGCGGTTACAAGCAGTGTAACGGCGGTTTCCCATCGCAAGAGGGCATTCATTAGCAATGTGCCAAACACACGCTGGCGGACTTCTCGACGTTCACCCATGGGCGACTCTTTCTAACAATTGTTAATTTGCAGGGTATAACAGGGGCAAAAAACGGGATGTCTTTTGCCCCCTTGTGCGGTTTGTGTTGCTTCTTATTCCGATGGTGTTTCGCCACCCAAAAGGCGACGACGGCGTTCTTCTAGTTGCAGGTCAATCATACTATCGCCAATGGCGGCATCAATTTCGTCGCTCACATTGCGCGTTGCCACGTCTAGGCGAGAATCTTCGCGGTCTAGGCGGGCGCGAATTTGTTCGGAAAGGCTGTTGATTTCGGCATCGCCAGAGTTTGCCAAACCTTCAAGGCTCTTAACGGTTTTTACCATGACCTTCTTGGTTTCGGCAAGTTCAATTAGGGCGCGAAGCTTTTCACGTTCTTGCTTAATGGTGCTAAGGCGTGATTCTAGCTTTAGGCGCATTTCCAACATTTGTTGGTACTGCTTTTCCTGCATCTGCCATTGTTCATGGTATTCCTGTGAGAGTTCTTGCTTTGTGTTTAGTTCGGCTTGTGCTGCCGAAGCGAGGTCATTTTTACCCTTGATGATGAGGGTATCAATGTCACGGTCTAATTTCTCGGCTGCGGTGGCAAATTCTTCATATTTGCGCTTTAGAGTGCGAACTGTTCCGCCAACGGTGGCTGCGCTGTCCTCAAGAGCTTCAAGGTTGCGTTCTACTTGACGGATATATTCATCCATCACCTTCACCGAGTTTGCTTCTAGGGCGCGGTCTACTAAGCCGTGCATATTAGCATTTATTAGGGTTTGCATTTTCTCAAGCAGTGATGCCATAGTGGGATACCCTCTCTTTGATAAACGATCTGCGAAAACATTGCCTTTAGTATAGCATAGGTCAGGATGAAGCGAATTGTTTTTTATACGAAATTCATCGGCTATGGGTTGCATGGAATCAACAAAGAAAATGTGCTGCCCTTTTCTAGCTGACTGATGACAGCGCATGTCCAGCCGTGTAGCTTTGCAATGCCCTCTACCAATGCCAAGCCGCTGCCTGCGCCTTGGTCTTCATATTTTTCACGTTCTACTTGGTAAAACGGTTGCCAGATGTTCTCTAGCTCGTTTTCCGGGATGCCGCGCCCTTCGTCAATCACTTCAACAAGGATATTTTGGTGGGCGTTTAGGCGGGCGCGTAAAGTGACTGTGCTATCTTTTTGTGAGAATTTGGCAGCGTTGTCTAGTAATTCTCTGATGACCACCGTCAAAAATTGCCCATCTGCGGTAAATTGTGGGATGTTTGCGTCCATATCAAGGTTAAAGCGGCGCGGGCGCGTGTCGGGCAATTCTATTTGGCGCATGGCATCTGTCACCAATGCCTTAAAGTCATGGATGGGACGACTGCGCCAACCCACTGTTCTTTGGGCATCACCGTTTTCTAGCTCAACAATCAAAATGAAGTTTTCTACCAAACGGCGTAGGCGGTCTGCACCACTATTTACGCCCTTTAAGAAACCCATCACTTCTTCAACAGACATATTATCGGTGTTAAAGTCCTTTAGCATTTCGGCGTATGCCACCACAAGCGTTAGGGGTGTGCGGAACTCGTGGTTAAGAATGGTCATAATTTTGCGTTTGATGTCGGTTACTTCGGTTTCTTGGGCGCGTTTGAAGTCACGGTTGCGCTTTAGGCATGCCTCTACAGACATTAATAAATCTTGTGCTTCAAAAGGTTTTGTTAAATACACATCAGCACCAGCAAGCGTGCCTCTGTAGCGTTCATTGCGTTCACCACGCGCCGTTAAAAAGATAAACGGCACAGTAACCCACTTGGGTTCGGCACGCACGTTCTCTAAAAATGTAAAGCCATCCATTTGAGGCATTGTAATGTCAGAGAGGATGAGGTCGGGAAGATCGTCTTGATGGCTGGCTAAAATTTTTAAGCCTTCTACGCCATTAACTGCGGTAAGTACCTGATAATGCTCTAGTTCCAAAATGTCGCGGATGCCTGATAATAAATTGACATCGTCTTCGACAACTAAGACCGTCGTCTTATTCATGGTAAAATCCTCCGATAACACCCCGTAATTTACTGTACATAATAGTGCTAGTCGTTAAGTTTGGCAAGCTACGGCATCTTAATGATTACAATAGCAATCCTTATGTCAGGGTAGCCAGCACGAAACGGTACAAAAAACCGTGACATTAAGCCCATTCTTTCTTTGTCTGTGCCGTTGCCGTCTATTGGGTGTTATAATTTTATCGTTACGTTTCGTTAGGTGTTGATTGGAGTTTTTAATGACGCTAGGTACACCAGAACAACCGCTTCGCGTTGCCATTATTGGCTCGGGTCCCAGTGGCTTTTATGCCGCCGATTACTTGCTGAATAAAAGCAACCTCACGGTTGAGATTGATATGTTTGACCGCTTGCCTACTCCTTATGGGCTGGTGCGCGGTGGGGTTGCCCCCGACCATCAAAAAATTAAAGCCGTGACTAAAGTCTACGAGAAAATCGCCTCACAACCCACGTTTCGCTTCTTTGGGCATGTGACGTTTGGCACAGACATTACTCGCGCCGATTTACAGCAGTTTTATCACGCCGTTGTGTATGCCGTTGGGGCGCAAACTGACCGCTCTTTAGGCGTTGAAGGCGAGGACTTGCTGGGAAGCCATGCCGCCACCGAATTTGTGGGGTGGTATAACGGGCATCCCGATTACAAGCACCTGTCATTTGACCTATCACGCCCGCGTGTGGCAGTCATTGGCGTGGGGAATGTGGCAATGGACGTAACGCGCATTCTTGCCAGCACCCCTGAAGAACTAGCAAAAACCGACATCGTAGACTATGCCTATCACGCGCTCCGCACCAGTGGGATTGAGCATGTTAGCGTTTTTGGGCGCAGAGGCGCGGCACAAGCCGCCTTTACCAACCCCGAAATTAAAGAATTAGGCGAGCTAGAAGGCGCGGATTGCATCGTATACCCCAATGAGGTGGTGCTGGATGAAGCCAGTAAAGCCTATCTTGCCTTGCCCACCACAGAAGCAAAGGACGCGAAAAACGTCACTATTTTACAGTCGTATGCGTCACGCACACCATCGGGCAAGCCCAAACAAATTGAGATGCGCTTTCAATGGTCGCCCGTTGCTATTTTGGGGGATGGGCGCGTAGAAGCCATTAAAATGGTCAAGAATGTGCTGGTGCTGGATGAAAAAGGCAACGTAAAAGCTATCCCTACCGACCACACCGAGACCTTTGTCGTTGACCTTGTGTTTAGAAGTGTGGGCTATATGGGCGTTCCATTGCCCGATGTGCCATTTGAATCCAAGCGTGGCGTATTCCCTAATGTGAAAGGGCGTGTGCTAAACGAAGGGCAAACGGTCGTGGGTGATTATGCTGTTGGATGGATTAAGCGAGGACCCAGTGGCATCATTGGCACCAATAAGCCTGATAGCTATGAAAGCGCCGAATCATTGGTAACAGATGTAAAAGAGGGCGTGCATTGGTTGCCCATTGCCCCTGATAGAGAAGCCGTGACTGCGCTTTTGCAATCTAGGGGCGTGTGCTATATCACCTTTGCCGACTGGCAAAAACTAGACAAAATCGAAGTAGAACGTGGACAAAGCGAAGGCAAACCACGCGTCAAATTTACCGATATTGATGAAATGTTGCGCGTGGTCGCGGAGTAGCTTTTTACTTTTGTGTGCCGTCTAGGAAACCTGAAAGCCACTTCATCAGGTCAACCGCGCTTTGGGGCGCAATATCACCACTGGCAAGCTGCCGTTCTAGGGCTTCATCACTTTTCATCAATGAGGGCTTGGTGCGGCGGTCTGCCATATCTGCCAAAAGCTGCGCCAATTGCTTTAGATTGGTGGCTAAGACTTGGCGCACATCGGGGGGCAGCGTGTCTAGGGCGTTGCCCATCTCGGCGCGAACCGTCGGCATATCAATTAGCAATTTTTCCCCGTCAAAACCATCGGATAGCAACGCCATCACCCTAAACGCGGTGCTGATGTCTTGCGCCCATTCTTCTAGCGTTTTATTCCCAAATAAACGGCGCACGCTGTGGGTGGTCGTAACGATCGCTCGCAGGTCATCAATGGTGCGATTGCCCTCTAATGCCCGCTCCAACTTTTGCAATTGTGCGTTGGTTTGGCTGTGGGTATAGTCACGCCACCACCCCATCATGAGGGGCTTAAGGATGGCATGAATTTGAATGGCTTTGCGTAGGCGTAACAGGCTTTTCACCAGTTCGGCTTCATTTTCTTGTAGCGAAAAGTCACTTAGTAGGCGTTTGAGCGTGGTTTTTGCCAGTGTTTCGTGCTTTTGGTCGTCAAATAACTCTAAGAGTCGCCATAACACAGGTTCGGTTAGCTTTACGTCCGTGTGCTGTGCCAATATTCGCGCCACTTGCTCACTAAGGCTTAAAGAGGTACGTTCTTCCCAGCCCCGCGCTTCTAGAATGCCCACATACACATTTGCGCCGTTTTGGGGCGTAAGTGTGCCTTGTGTCGTCATGCTCCCTATCAACATCAGCAGGTCGTCGTCAATGCGCTCGCTGGCATATAAAACGGGCGCAAGCACGGGTAAGAGTGCGTCTTGGGTTGCCAATGTTGCGGCGACACTATAAAAGAACTCATCATCACCATTCGCTAGAAAGCGCGTCAGTAAAGATTCTAAGCCTTCTTCGGGCAAGCTGGCACGCCCTCCCTCAATTAAAAGGCGTAACAGGGTTTGAGCGCGATACGGTTCGGCAATAATCAGGTTGGGTTTGTTGGTGATGATGTCCCACAATTGTTCTAGGTGGTCTTGGGTGAGGGGCTTTTCTTGGTGAATGGCTCGCTCTACACCCAGCAAAAAGAGTTCGCGGGACTGGCTGGCGGTATTGCTTAGTTCGGTGGCATTGCCCTCAAAGAGAATTGCCTGAATATCATCAGGGAGGCTTTGATAAAAAGCTTTGTCCTCTAGCCACCCCACCAAGAAAGACGGTTCACGCTTAACGCTGATGACCAATAAATCACGGGTTAGCGCAGTTTGCCCGTAACTCATCGGGAGAGCTTGCGCCATGCCTTCGCGTAAAATATCACTTAGCTCATAGCGTAATGGCTCCCGCGAGAGCAACTGTAGCCAGCTTGATACGGTGGCGGGGTCTTTACTGGCAAGCGCAACGTTAAGGCTGTGTTCGGCGGCTTTGTGTAGCCGTGTTAGCCACCGCGCATCAACGCCTTCATTAAGCCGTGTGCGAACGAACGCATAAACGGTATCGGGCTGACCTTCTAGGACGGTGTCTAGCACTTTTGCCAGCTTGGTATCCAACGCAGGGCTGTTATCCATCGCTTTTGCCACCCACAAAGAAGCCTCTGGATGGCGTTGCTCTAGGGTAAGGCGCAAAAGGGCTTCAGCGTAGCGGTCAAAAATATCGCCCTGTGGCGGGGTATCCCCCACCAAATTATTCATAAGGTCATCAATGGTAACAGGGCGTGATTCGTCTAGTGCAAGGTCAATACGATGGCGAATGGCGACGGTATCCACACACTTTGCCAGTGCCGTATCAGAAATTGCCCCTACCAATGCAATGCTATCTAGCACGCTTAGCTGTGCCACAAACGCGCTAATATCGCCTTGCCATAGGTGGCGAAGGTGGTCAAGATACGCGCTTCCTTCAGCTAGGGTGCGGTCGGTGGGTGCTTCCCATTTACCCCATTGAATGGGGTAGCGTGTGGTGGGGGCTGCGCTTTCGCTAATGATAATACGCGGACGATTGGCGGGCAGGCGCAGCGCGTATGTGCTAAAGGTTAAATAGTGGCGAAAGGGGCTGGGAATCATCAGGGTTAGCCCTTGTAGCAGGCGCAAGCGTTGAATGGTGTCCCCTATAAAGCCACTTAGCCATAAGCCATCCGTAAATAACGCCCCCCCCAACAGTAAGAGCAAACGCGACATATCGCCTTCAACCATATCAAGGGCAATTTGGATGGCGTTGCTGCGGCTTTCCTCTGTCCAGGTAATGGGCATGGGCAAGCCTTGTTCCACGTTTAAGGGTTGCTGAAACACCTGGATGAGGGGGTTTAGGTCACCGTTAAGGGCTTGCAGGCTGGCGGTGGGCAAACGCAAATAAGTAAAGCGCGTTTGTCGGTTTTGTTCTTGGGCTTGGGCGAGTAAAAAAAACTCTGCCTCAAGGCGCATAATTGCATAGGTCGGGTTGCCATCGGGTGTGGGGTCTACAGGGACAAGCTGATGAAAGAGCTTGCCTTGAGTGGCAGGTAAGCCTGCACTTACCGCTAACACATCGAGAGGGGTTTCAACACCGTTTGCAATAGGGGGCTTGCCATAAACCAAGTATTCGAGCGTTTGCTCCATGAAAGGCTTCCCGTAGATTGAATAGCTGTGCAGTGTGTAGTCTAGCGAAGTGTCTTGCGCTTGTAAACGGTTTGAAATTTTTTGAGGAAATAATACGCAGAGGGGCGGAGGGCATATAGGGGACATTTTATCCCCTATCCCCGCCAGCCCCCTTCCCCAAAAATTAGAGAAGGGGGGGTGTTTTGTATGTCATGGAACAGGCTAAACGCCCAATGTTAGGGGTATATCTTGTGGCGTGATAAATTCTGATTTAATCGCCACTGCCGTTAGGTGTCTTTTCGCGGGGTTGTGCGGTTAGCATCCCACTCACCGATTGAATCATGCTAGTAAGTTCCATGGGCAATACCCACTTGGTGCTGTTGCTTGCGCCCAATTGCTTTAGGGTTTCCATGTATTGAAGTGCCATCGTCTTTTCGTCAATATCAGTGGCTTTTTCATGGATGGCGGCAAGGGCTGCGGCAAAACCTTGTGCAGTTAGCACTTGGGATTGACGGTCACCTTCAGAGCGCAAGATGGCACTTTGCTTTTCACCTTCAGCACGCAGAATGGCAGCTTGCTTTTCACCTTCGGCAATAGTGATGGCGGCTTGCTTTTCACCTTCGGCGCGGGTCACTTCGGCACGACGTTCACGTTCTGCCGTCATTTGGCGCGTCATGGCATCCATAATGCTCTTGGGTGGGATAATCTCGCGGATTTCTACCGACGTAATCTTCATGCCCCAGCGTTCTGTACTTTCATCCAGCTTAATGCGTAGCACAGCGTTGATGTTCTCACGCTTAGACAACACATCATCCAGTTCAATATCACCAATAACGGCGCGAAGGGTGGTGCTTGCCAAAAGCACAGAGGCTTTTTCTACGTTTTCTATCTTTAAGACGGCAAGTGCCGGGTCTACGATGCGATAGTAAACCAAGAAGTCAATATCAATGCCCGCGTTGTCTTTTGTAATGGCGGTTTGTGATGGAATATCCAAAAACTTTTCGCGCAAGTCTAGCATAAAGGCGCGTTCTATAAACGGAATCACAATCACAATGCCCGGTCCGCGTGTGCCAGCATAACGACCCAACGCCAAGATGACCAAGCGTTGATAGTCTGGCACAATGCGAATCACGCTAAAGAATAGGTAAATGCCAAAAAGCACCAAAAAGATAATTAATGCAGGTTCCATAGTAAAAGGTCTCCTTTGTGTGTGGCTATCTGTCTATCATAATACAAATTGTTAGAACGTGCCTACTAATGCACGCCATTGGTGCTATATTGGCGTTCTTCGTTTTTGGCTTTTTCTACGCGCAGTTCTAGCCCAACTTTTTCTGTGATAATCACTTCTAGGTCAGTGTCAAGCGATTCTTTGCTACGGGCTGTCCACAGTTCACCATTCACGTATACTGTGCCTACGGGGTTAAGTGGCGTTACCACGCGCCCGCGCGCCCCTAGTAACAGGTCGCTTTCGGTCACATCAACGGTTTTACGGTGACGGCGTAGTGCCGGCAACAAAATAAATTGATGGTATGACCATGCCAAAAGAACGGTGCTAATGGGTGCAACGGGGGATATGGACTGCCCATCAAACAAGAACAGCCCGCCGATAATTTGTAACACCAAGCCACCTTGCGCCAACGTTTCCCATTTAGATGAGAGAAACGGCAACGCCAAGAAGCCACTCACACCCACCACAATAAGGGCAACCGCCCACCATTGGGTAGCGGGCATACTGCCCAGCCCATAAAACGCCAGCACTAACGTGCCGGCACTAATGGCTTCTATCACCATCGTGCCGGGCGTATAAGCCGCTGTAACTGCAAGCCATAAGCCCGCTAACAACAGCAAGTAAATGATGTTGGGGTTTTGAAAAACAAGTAATAGATTTTCCATTGTTGCTCCTTTACATGCCACTTAATAGCACTACCCCTATTGTAACCGATTTTCACTCTTGTGACTCCCTAATCTTTGGGGGCAATAGCTTGGTTTTTGGTGAGTTTCTTTAAGAAAACATTGTGACTTTTTGGTAAATAGATATAATAAACAACAAATCTCTCCCAACCGCATAGCTGCAAGGACTGGCAATATGCTTATGGTTACGCCTCAGTTACGCATTAACTCACAACGCCTAAGAATAGACTTTGACCAGCTTTCTAATATTGGCGCAACGCGACAAGGGGGTGTAAGCCGTGTTGCCCTCTCTAATGAAGATATGCAGGCACGTTCTTGGTTTGCAGACCGCATCGAAGAATCGCAATTGTCATTAAGAGATGACGAAGTGGGCAACCTAAGCGGAATGCTCTTTAGCCGTAACCTAAACGCAAAAACACTCCTCATTGGCTCTCACCTAGACACATCTCCCAACGCCGGCAAATATGATGGCAGTGTGGGTGTGCTGGCGGGGCTGGAATGCTTGCGTACCTTGCGTGATGCAGGGGTGCCATTGCCCTTTCACCTTGAAGTCATTAACTTTACCGATGAGGAGGGTTGGTGGCAGTCCCTTTTTGGCAGTATGGGCGTTACGGGTATGCTTGCACCACATCACACTAACGATAGCAAACAAGACAATGGACCCTTTAGAGCCGCCCTCTTTAGAGCAGGCATTACGCACCAAGACTATTACAAAGCCAAACGCGATGTTAATTCGCTAGTGGGCTATTTAGAACTTCACGTTGAACAATCTGACCGCCTAGAACGCCATCGCCACCAAATTGGTGCGGTAACACGTATTGTGGGGCGCACCAGCTACCGCGTCACGTTTTACGGTGAAGCCGTTCATGCCGCTACCAACTACAATAAAAAGCGTGATGCCTTGCAAGGAGCAGCCTGCTTTATCACCGATTTTCATTCGCTTCCGCAAAATTTTGAGGGGGGGATGGTGAACTGTGGTAATTTAGAAGTGCAACCCACAGGCGTAACCATTGTGCCATCTAGGGCAGATGTAACGCTAGAACTGCGCCACGCCGACCCCCAAACCCTGCTACAGATGCAGGCGCGAACGGTAGAAATGGCAATGCACTGTGGAAGCTGTTATAACCTTCGTGTAGAAGTAGAGGAACTGCTTCATCGGGATGTGGCGTACATGGCAGACGCTATCATCGAAACCATTGAAACAGTGTGTGAGGAACAAGGCTTTACTCACATGAGGCTCCCCAGTTTTGCAGGACACGACGCACAAATTCTCGCACCCTTTACACCCTCTGGTATGATTTTTATCCCCTGTAAAGACGGCATCAGCATGAACCCAAAAGAGTATACTGACTGGCAAAACATTGAGAATGGCGCAAATGTGTTACTAGCCACCATCCTAAAACTGGCAGAGCGCGCCTAATACGCTTGTGGGCAAGCACGCCTTGCCCCATCAGGTATTATTGCGTGATGTTTTGTGTCCCAATACGCCAGCCAATTCTAAAGACCAGCATCGAAAAGCCAAGCTCTAGCGTGTCACCATCATTTAAGGTGTGAGGGTCATCTTTAAGGGAAACATTGTTTACTTTTGTGCCATTGCTACTTTTAAGGTCGGTAATTTGCCACTTGCCACTAACGCGCTGTAGGCGGGCATGAGGGCGACTAACAGAAGGGTCTTGTAGCACAATTTCCCACGATGCGTTGCTGGTGGCGCGTCCTATCGTTACGGTCTCTAGCAAAATCGGCAGGGTTTGCCCTTCTTGGGGCCCATTCGTTACAATGAGGCTGGCTTGTCCCTCTGTATCTGTAGGAACAATAATTTGCCCTGTTTCTTGGGCTTGATGAACGTCATCATCGGTAGCGGCTAAAAAATCGACAGTTTGCACAAATAAGCGAATGACATCCCCTGCAAAAAGCGGGTACGGCTCATCCACACGATTATCATTAACGAAAACACCGTTACTACTGCTAAGGTCACCCACCATAAAAACGCCATCACGATAGGTAATGACGGCATGTTGCCTTGAAACATGATGTTCTGAAATTTGAATGTCGTTGTTTGAAGAACGCCCTATCGTCGCGGTTGCACCCTCAATGAGAACGTATTCGCGCACAGCATTTGAGATGGGGTCTTTCCAGCGCAGCTTAGCAAGTGCTTCGGCAGTCATGTGCTATAATCTCTCTGTGTGTGAGAAAGTTTAAAACTTTAGGTATAAATTTTATCACAAGAAACGAGCATAAACTATGACAATTCAAGGCACAAGCGAAAATGAAACGCCCCTATGATTTAGTACCCTGGTGGCATTGCTGATTGCTTTTGTCAGCGTGGCGGGCGCGGTAGTGGCGTGGCGCGCCAGCCTTGCCAGTGGCAGTTCCAGCGATGCCGACCTTGCAGGCTTGAGAGCCAGCATCAATTTAACCGAAACACGCGCCATAGGAGCGGTAAACGCCTATAGCAGTTACGGGACTTATGTCCGTTATTATCAAAATCGCCAATTGGTGAGTGCCATCCAAAGCAACTTTAATGAGGGCGGAGATGATGTACGCCTAATTGCAGAATCACAAGACGCGCTCGTCTTGGCGCAAAGTGCCTTCCCCAACCAATACCTTAATCGGGACGGCACATACAATATTCAGCGTCAATTGGGTGAAGCGTTGGCAGATGCCGCCCGCAAAAAAGACATTAACCCCGACCCTCATTATGTCGAAGCAGATGTATTTCGTTCCCAAGCCGACAAACTTTTGATTGCCTTAACAGCGTTGGTTATTTCACTAGTGTTTTATACCCTCATCGAAGTGGTGAGCGATCGCTTGCGCTATGTTTTAGTCACGGCGGGGTCTGTTTTGGCAATCGCTAGTTTGGTGGGTGCGTTCCTTATAGAAACGGGAAGGTTGTAACACAATGGATTTTAAGAAAATTATCTCTGTGCTAATTGCCCTGGCAACTGTGGCTACGGCTTGGGTGGCATTTTTACAAAATGAGGGAAGCAACCAAAGCAATATCGCCAACCGTGACGCGAACCGCCTGATAGTGGATATAACAGGGGCGCAAACCGCTGGTGTAGCACAAATAAACTATGACTTTGACAAGGCGTTTTTGGGCTATGAAGAGCTAGATTGCGGATTGCCGCCCTCCTGCGCGAAGATGAAGTAACCGCACAGCGTTATGAAGCCGTCCGTGACAGCCTTCGCCAATTAAGCCCGCTGTTACAAGCCCCCTACTTTGATGAAGCATCAGGTAGTGCCGACTTTGAACGCTATGAAGTAGACGTTTATCTGGGTGATGTTATACGCATGGGCGAAGAATTTACAGCAGCCACCGGCGTAAAAGAGACATGGGACAATAAAACGGGCGCGTATGTGGTACAGCTGACGATTTTGGCGGTGTCACTGTTCTTGATGGGCTTGTCTGCCACGATTGAAATATCGACCAAGTGGATTTTTGGGGCGGTAGGCGTGCTGATGGCGAGCTTTGCAGTGGTGTGGGCATTCTTTACTGCCACTGAAACCGTAACCGACCTGCGCCAAATTGAAGGGGCAATTCCCGCCTATGTAGAAGGTGTTACGTCGGCGTATCAGGGCGATAACGAAAACGCAATCATCGCCCTAGACCGCGCCCTTAGCCTTTACGGCTACACCAACGCGTATGTAGCGCGTGCTGAAGCGCATAATGCGTTGGGCAACCTTCAACAAGCCGTTGCAAAGCCCTCTGCGAGCCTGCTAGAACTAGGCAGTGGTGGGGGCAATAACGCGCTCTTCATATGAAGGCACACTTTGCATCTACCACGTTGGTAGACTTGTTTCCACAAATGCTAGAGGTAAGCAAGCATTTTAACCCCGACTGCGAGCATCTTGTGGGCGATATGAGAACGTTCAGGCTAGGGCGCACGTTTGATGCGGTTTTTATTCACGATGCTATTGATTACATGACCACCCTAGACGAATTGCGCCAAGCCCTTGAAACGGCTTATTTATACTGTAAATCGGGTGGGGTAGCCCTATTTGTGCCGGATGGTGTGCTAGAAAACTTTGAAGATTCTACAGATCATGGGGGCAGTGATGGCGAAGGGCGTGGCGCACGCTATCTGGAATGGAGCTACGACCCCACGCCAGAGGACACCACCTACATCGCCGAGTATATCTTGGTGCTACGGCAAGATAACCACCCCACACAGGTAGAACACGACCAACATCTTTTAGGCATTTTTCCGTCAGAAGATTGGTTGCGCCTATTGCGTGAAGCGGGCTTTATTGCCAGCGTGGTGATTGATGATTATGAGCGTTATGTCTTTGTGGGGCGCAAGCCGTAAAGATAAAGCCCGCTAAAAATAACTATTTGTATAAATTACAAACAGCAGAAAAAACTAGACCGTCATTTGTAATGTTTCGTAGTTATAAAGGAGTGTAAAAAAACGCAATATGCCAAGCAAATTGCTCGTATAATCAAGCTATCGGACAACAATTGTTGTTCTTTATTTTAGAGGAGTTAATTCACATGTTACGCATTTTTAGGTCCCTCTTTGCAGCACTCATCATTTTTACTATGGCACTTTCTTCATTTGCACAGCAATTACCACCCCAATTGCTAGAAGCACTCAAGGGTGTAGGCTTGTCAGAAGAACAAATCGGTGGCTTGGTTCAGGCGTTGCCATCGGTGCAGGGCGACCCCGCTAAAATTTCGCAGTTGTTTTTACAAGCAGGTTTGTTGCCTAGTCGCGTTGAAACGTTCTTAAATGACCCAAAAATTGGGGCGGTTGCCGCAGGGCTGTTAGGCATAGATGCCGATGGCGTGTCGTCTGTGGTACAAGAATTTGATAAGGCGTACGCTGAAGATTTGGTCAATAATCGTGGCATTACCCCCGAAAACATTAGTGCTGTTCTAGAGGGTGGTAGCCTGGAAGAAATGAAGGAAATCGCAGAAAGTCTTGGTATTTGTGAATGTGATGTCATCAATGCGCTTAACCTTGCTGCTAAAACCAGCAATCCCGACCTCATCGGCGACTTGGCAGAGTATGGACGTGAGGATTTATACACTGCACTCGCAACCGCCTATCCTTCCGAAGCCATTTTGGAATACTACAACTTAACAGACGAAAACTTTACAAATGCACTTAGTGCCTTCGTCAATGGCGATGAAGAAGCCTTAGCAGGTATTTTGGGCGGTGCAGGCATGAGTAGCAAGGACTTTTTGGATGCTGTGAACGTGCTAGAATTTTCTGACCCAGAATTGCTTGACAGTTATCTTGAAGAATCGGGCGCTGATTATGATGCCTTCTTAGAGTTGTTCTTTGAAGCTGATAGCGAAGCCTATGGTGACTATGACGCAGAAGGCGATGACGCTGGCGGAGAAGGCGATGACACTGGTGCAGAAGGCGATGACGCTGGTGCAGAAGGCGATGACACTGGCGCAGAAGGCGATGACGCTGGCGCAGAAGGCGATGACGCTGGCGCAGAAGGCGATGAC
>DAOTTQ010000065.1:0-5012 GCA_034437555.1 Anaerolineae bacterium
GGCTTCGCACAAGACGATTTAAGTGGTCAACTCGAAATTTTCTCTTGGTGGGCAGGCGATGAAGGTCCCGCATTAGAGGCTCTTCTTGCCATTTATTCTGAACAAAACCCCAATGTAGAGGTGATTAACGCCACAGTAACGGGTGGTTCTGGTGTAAATGCGCGTGCTGTGCTTAAAACCCGTATGTTGGGCGGTAACCCCCCCGATTCGTTCCAAGTTCACGCTGGGCAAGAATTAACGGGAACGTGGGTTGTGGCGAACCGTATGGCAGACCTAACAGACCTCTTTACATCTGAAGGCTGGCTAGAAGTGTTCCCACAAGGCGTTTTAGATGCCATTACCTATGAAGGTGGTGTTTACAGCGTGCCTGTCAATATTCACCGCTCTAACGTGCTTTGGTACAACCCCGCCAAAATTGAAGAATGGGGTATTGCAGTACCTACTACCATTCAAGAATTTTTGGATGTTTGCCCCGCTATTCAAGCCAATGGCGTAACGCCCCTAGTTGTGGGTGAATCTTGGACAGTTAATCACCTGTGGGAAAGCGTTGCTTTGGCAGTGCTGGGCGCAGATGGTTGGGATGCACTATGGGCAGGCGAACTAGACCCCGCAGGCGCAGAAATTGTTTCGGTATGGGAAACCTTTGGTGAAGTTTTGGCATGTACCAACATTACCTCTGATGCAGCAGGTCTTTCTTGGCAACAAGCCATTGATAAAGTGGTGGGCGGTGAAGCTGCCTTCAATGTGATGGGTGACTGGGCTGCCGGCTATATGACCACCACACTAGGGCTAGAACCCGGCGTTGGTTATGGGTACGCACAATCCTTTGGCACTAGTGGCACGTTCCTGTGGCTATCCGATAGCTTTGGTTTGCCCGCCGATGCCCCCAACGTAGACAATACGATTGCATGGCTCAAGGTCTTGGGTTCGGTTGAAGGTCAAAATGCGTTCAACACGCTTAAGGGTTCTATTCCTGCTCGCACAGACGCAGTGGACGCAGACCCAGAGGCTTACAACGCTTACTTACAATCGGCTGCCGCTGATTGGGGAACAAGCCGTTTGGTCTCTAGCTTGGTACATGGTACTGCCGCCAATGAACGCTTCATGGGTGACTTTAACCAAGTGATGGAAATCTTCCTTGCCAGTGGTAGCGCATCTGCGGCTGCCAACGCTATGGCTGCTGTATGCGCCCAATCGGGTGCTTGCGGTTAAACTTCGCATCTTCTCCTAAAAGGTGGGTAGCTCTTATCGTGAAAGCGGTGAGAGCTACCCTACAATGGGGCAAATTATAAAAAGCGTTCCCCCTCATTCTTAAAAGGATAACCCCTTATGCGTAGCCCTAGAGACCGCATTGTAGCTTTCATGATGCTCTTACCTTCTCTTTTCTTGCTGGCGGTGTTTGTGTATGTGTTCATCGCACAGGCTATTAACACCTCTATGACCGACTGGGGCGAAAACATCGCCCAACCGCCACTTTCTGCAACGGTGGTAAAGTCCTTCGTGGGGTTGGATAACTACGAAAACCTGATGACCGACCTGCTTAAATTTTCGTTTAGAAACGCCATGGTGAACACATTCTTCTTCACAATTTTCTTTGTGGCGGGATGTTTGGGATTAGGGCTTTTACTGGCACTCTTGCTAGACCAACGGATTAAGGGCGAGGCGTTCTTTAGGACAATTTTCTTGTTCCCGATGGCACTTTCTTTTGTGGTTACAGGCACAATTTGGCGATGGATGTTCCAGCCCAAAGGGGGCATTAACGTTTTGCCAACGATTTTTGGTGGGCAACCCTTTGAATTTAGCTGGATGAACAGCCGCGAGGTCATTTTTCCGTTTTTGTGGCAGGATGTACCGCGTTACATTACGTTTGCAGGCATTATCATTTTGGCGGGCTTAACCGTGTACTACATGAGTAGCCGTCGTTGGCGTGCCATGCAATATGCGATGGGTGGCGCGGTGATTGTGCTATTGGTGTTTGCGGCAGGCGCATGGGATTACATCTGGTTGCCGTTAGATGACCCCGCAACTGAACCTCTGATTGCCCCTAAAGGCTTTAATGTGGCATTGATTGGGGTGGTGATTGCGGCGGTTTGGCAAATGTCGGGCTACACCATGGCGATGTTTTTGGCGGGTATTCGGGGCATCTCGGAGGACTTGCGCGAGGCGGCGCGCGTGGATGGCTGTAGCGAAGTGCAAATTTATCGCTATATCATTTTGCCCCAGCTTAACCCCATTATTTTAAGTGCCATGATTATTTTAGGGCATATTTCACTTAAAATCTTTGACCTTGTGTTTGCAATGGCGGGACCCGATAACGCGCAAACGGTTGTGCCAGGCATTTTGGTGTACATTGGGGGCTTTAGACAAAACCAATTTGCCAGTGCCAGCGCGGTTGCCGTTATTATGTTGTTTTTTGTGGCGTTGATTATTATTCCCTATTTGTGGTCGCAATTACGCGATAGCAGAAGCTAACGGAGGGCAGACCATGATTAGTGCATACGATATGCGCCGCTATACCGTTCGCGTGGGCATTTACGCCCTGTTGGCGTTTCTAACCGCTTTGTTTGTGTTGCCTGTTTACTTGGTGCTGATTACCAGCCTTAAAAACCCCAGCGAAATTAACTTAGCCACCACATGGCAACCCCCCACAGAGCTATTCTTTCAAAGCTATCGAGAGGTGTTGGATGCGTTTGGACCTCGCTTACAAAATAGCTTGCAATTGGTAATTGGGGCAACGGTGCTTTCTTCTGTGTTTGGCTCATTGAATGGTTATGTGCTGTCGAAGTGGCGTGTGCCGGGCGAAAAATACTTATTCCCCTTAATGCTGTTTGGGATGTTTATTCCGTACCAAGCTATTCTCATTCCGTTGTTTGATTTTATGCGGAGCATCAACCTGTACGGTGGGGTTTTGGGGCTAATTCTTATTCATACAGTGTATGGCTTACCCATTACCACGCTCATTTTTCGCAATTTTTACGTGGATATTCCTGATGAAATGCTAGAAGCCGCCGCCATTGACGGCGCAGACTTCTTCGGCATTTACATTAACGTGATTTTCCCATTGTCCATACCGGGCTTTGTGGTGGTGGTGATTTGGCAGTTTACGCAAATTTGGAACGAGTTCTTGTTTGGCGTAACGATGACAAACACCGATTCGCAACCTATTACCGTAGGGCTGGCACAACTGGCAGGCGGTGAAGCTGTCAAGTGGAATTTGCCGATGGCAGGTGCGATTGTGGCGGCATTACCCCCATTGTTGATTTATATCATCATGGGGCGTTACTTCATCAGAGGGCTACTAGCTGGCTCAATTAAGGGTTAGTGCTAAAGGGGGCGTAATCAAGCATTACGCCCCCTTTTTGTATGGTGAGGGTTAGTTCTTCCGAAGTAGCTTTGTGCCTTTTTCGGTGTCAAAGTTTCGCACTAGGCTAATGTCATATTCCTCTAACCAACGATCCACCACTTGCACTTCATCCTCGCGGTTGGCATCATCCATCAAGATAAATGCGCCCTGCTGTAGCCGTTTGAAGAACAAAGGCAACGCCAAATAACGCACCATAGGCTGGGGGTTTTCGTGTTGTGGGGGCCCATCCACCACCAATAAATCAATTTCTAGTGGCGATGCTAGTGATTCCACGCGATACCATTCCCACGTTTCACCGCCTAATTTAAGGGGCGTAAGGGGCGCATGAATAAACTCAATGAGGGCAGAAATTTGGTGTTGTGCTACGTTCTGCTGAGTGATGCCCGAAAACTGCTCGGAGTGGTCAACAGAAATAAGCCTGCCCGATTGCTGTTGTTCTAGGGCATAGCCACTAATGAGCGTAGAAATGCCTCCGCCTAGCTCAAGAATGGTTTGGGGCTGGTACTGCTGAATGTGGCTAAAGAGTATGGTGGCAAAGTCGGGCGAGATTGCCCACCCGCGCATGGGTGGCAAAGGCGCACGAAACTTAATTTGTGTGGTAAGGGTGATGAGTGCCTCTAATTGCTTGTAGGTTTGGGTAATTTCGCGCTCTAGGTTCGTTTGTTTATATTGAATTTGACGTAGTGATTGCAACACTTGTGCAAATAAAGCCTCTTGAGAATTTTCCATGATGGCTTGCAATGCTCCCTGATGATGGCTGTTTCTCACAGTATAGCGGTTGGCGTGATGCTCTGACTAGCCTATAGGCAAGCTAAAACTGAAGGTACTCCCTTCTCCAACGGCACTTTCAACAAAAACTGTTCCTCCTATGCGCTCTATCATTTGCTTAACGATAACCAAGCCTAAGCCGTGTCCTTCGGTGTCACTGTGCTTTCCTAAACGGCTAAAGTCCTTAAAGAGTTTGGCGCGTTCTTGGGGGGTTAGCCCTGTGCCATTGTCCTTAACGTTATAGCGCACAAACCCTGGTTTTTGGGGGTCGAGGGTGGCACTAATGTGAATAACAGGTGGCTTGCCCCCGTACTTAATGGCGTTACTAAGGTAGTTTAGCCATGCTTCTTCTATCCAATTAGCATAACCTAATGTGGGGAGAATATCTTCTGCGACGACAATTTCTGCACCTGTTTTTTGAATGTCAAACTCTAATCGTCCCACCACCACATTAACCAACTTCTGCATGTCCACTTTTTGCAAGGATAGCGTCTCTGTTTGGCGCAAGGTTGATGCCCAACCAAGAGATAACCGCCGCACTAGAGAGTAACGTGGCGTACATAATATAACGTGACACAAGCTGGTTGCGGTGCTGGTAACATATTTTAATGATGAAGTGATTTAACACAAGCACGGCAAAAATAGCAACAAGATAACTTATTTGACCCACAGCACTCACGAAATAAGCCTTAAGGTTTGGCGTAATAACTCAAGTATTTACTTTACCGCAAAACTTAAAAATCTCAAGAGACCGACCGCCTTACAACATACTACTTGTAGCATTCACATCACGTCAAATACACGACTCAACAACGTTTGAAAAACAGAATTAAAATTATAATGAAATCTGTATGTTCATAATTGAGAAAATTGTTTTATA
>DAOTTQ010000066.1:0-2509 GCA_034437555.1 Anaerolineae bacterium
CCGTAGGGCGATCAGCATAGTACGGCAGTGAGTTACCATTTATTCAAACTCCTTTCTTAGGCTCATCAGTGAGGGATTATACCCTCAGACGCGGGTTTTAATGCCCGCGTTTCGCCTTACGCCGCCAACAACACTGCTGGCACTCCCAAAGATGCACTCACAATTTTGCGGATGCGGTAGCTTGTGAGCGGTTTGATCCGTTTGGCAAACTGCCAACGGTACTTTTTGCCTTCCGCATGATAGTTTCTGGTGGCAGTGTTATACTGCCCGTCCTCAACCATGCACACACCGACAAACAACCCTTGCGCGGTGTACATACCGCCGCGGTAAACGAACACTTCATCCCCAATCAGGCTGGGGTTGTTCATGTTGAACATTTTTGCTGGGGTTGCAGGGTCTTCATTAACGCCAAATGCGTTAAGAATACGAACAACCACATCAAAAACGACCTTTTGGAGCAATACGTAGCTGTTGCCATCAACAAACCACGCCCGCGCCAGAGCGACCACGACTTCCGACTCAAATCGTGCCGTACCCACACGCTTAATGTGGGCTTCTAAGAACTCTGGGAACTTCCCAAGTTCCCCTTCCATTGCGAGTTTGCCAAACTCTTTGACCCAGCTAATTGCTGGGAGGCTGGGGGCGACTTGCATTGCGTAGCAGAGTACACCCTCGTACCCGATACGCCCTGCCTTAACAGAGGTAATCATTTCCACTGCGCCTTCCAGCGCTTTGAGGTTCGCGTGTACAACATCCCCTAAGTAGGGGGTTGGACCCTCTACTCCGGCTTTTCTTTGCAGGGAAACCGGCAGGGTGGTACATCCACCCATGTAGTGGCGCATTGCGCCTTTGTTTACCTTGATCCACCAGTCAAGACGACTGGTGTCCCCTTCCACTAATTCGAGTTTTATCATTGACTCGAAATCCGGGAACATCCCCCCCACAGGGGGCTGTCCGGATACCGCTGTCAACATGCTTATGTTGGCAACAGAGCCAACATATTTTGCGGACTCTTCTTGCCGTTTTAGTTCACGGCAAAAATCGTTAAAAGCCCCACCTGTGGGCGAGGGTGTGGGGTATTGAATCAAATCCTCAACCTTTGGGGTTGGGATGCTACCCACGATCTTGGCGGCGGGTAGCTCAGTGTGGTCTGAGCGCACGCTCCCCCATACTTTCATTTTGACGCACTCACCAACCTGATTAGGCTGGCGATACAGAAGAACTTCGTCTTCCCCAGTGAATATGACGATGACATGATCGTCACCATCCATCCCCCCTAAGATTACCATAAAGATTAAATAATCTATGGGGTTAACTACTATCAGACCGTTCAAGCGGTCTATCTTGACGTGACCTGTTGGCACGTTAGAGCTAAACGCTATTAGCCCTGTCACGGCAGGGATTCTAAACCCGCCTTTAACCGTTCCCAAGAGGTGGTTAACCTCTTGTTTACGGTACTCTTCCGTTAGGGCAGGTAGCACACCTGCCTTAACATAGCTATTTAACTCCTCACCCCGCCCCGGCACGTTGGCGTGCCTTATGGATGAGGTAATTGTTTTTGCTTGTGCGTGGATTACATCACTGTAATCCACCCACGCTATTGTGTTACATAGCCATTGCACGTCAATGCGGGGATTGACGTGCGAAAAGCCCATCGTCAACGAAAAGAACGGTGTTTCGCACAACACCCCGTCCTTGCCGTCATTGGGGATGACCATATCCACCCCTTTTGGTAGGCGTGCAATGACGCACGCCCCCTTGTACTGCGTGTTTCCGTGCTGATATACAAAACTGAAATGCTTGCGTCCACGAGGGGCGCTAACACCAGCGCGGTCTAGGTATTCTTTCGATACCCAGCCGTGACCATCATTCCCCTTTGTTAGGGGAATGAATTTGATTTCAGGGATGGGCAAATTTGCCCACGTCGAGGGCGCGTGCGCCCGTGCCAAGCGCTTATTGCGCTTGATGCCGACTTCGTGGTTGGCACGCATGTCCGTGCCGAAGAGCAACACGAGGTTGCCCTTCTTGAAATAGAACGCATCCGCGAGGCAACTTGCCTCGTATAATGCCTCTTCGGTGTGCATTTGCAAGAGGCGATATGCCTCTCTAGCCTTGGGTACGTCACCGTACCCCATCATGCGTGTTCCCCCTTCGGGAGACTTGCTTGTGATTACGGAGATAGTCCCGTAATCACCCACGCCATAGGACAAAATGACCCACTCTACAGTGGGCGAATTGCCATTGGGGTTATCCAATGGTGTTATTTTCTTATTCATAACTATAGCCTCCTAAGGCTAACTAAGCGCTAACGCGCTATCCTTGTGGTATGATTGCCACAAGGAGAAACCATGAAATTTATGAAGCACCTGCCACGCAAATGGCGTGTACTTACATACTATGACAAGCAGACCGACACTCTCTACGAGGGGTGGTTTTGCTTCCGTCGGAATTGTCGCCTATGGCTACCGTTTGGTATATGTATCACCATACGTGCCATAGACCCTATAAC
>DAOTTQ010000067.1:0-77379 GCA_034437555.1 Anaerolineae bacterium
CGGTTTGAAAAGGGCAAACAACTTAAAAAGGCTGAAGTAGAGAAACTCAATAGAGAACATCACAAATATCTGGGTGATGAAAGCTGGAACTGGAGCGTGCTGGAAAAGCGGGTAGAAGAGCGCCAGAATGCTATGACGAAACGGCGTAAAGAAGAACGGCACAGCCGTTTTAGCCGTTCTGATGATGGGGTAGAGTATGTGCCGTTGCGTGGCTTTGACTTGGCTTCGGCGTGCCAACGTCTGATATTTATTGGTGAGGCGGGAAGTGGTAAAACAACGGCAGTTAAAAATTTGGTAACGGCACTTTCGGGCGACCAAATCCCGCAGTGGGAACGTCCTATTAACGCCAACAACATTGGCTACTGGACGCACAAGGGCATCACGCCCATTTTAATCAATGCGCGTGAGTTCTTTTCTGCCCCCGACTTTGACCCCAAAGCCGAAAGTTTGCTAAAAGCGATTGGGAAGCAAACCGCATTAAATGGCATTACTAAAGAGATAGACGAAGACCTGAAAGAATTTGGCGCGGTGGTGGTCATTGATGGCTTGGATAGCGTGCTTGTTGGCGCAAAAAACCAGCTTGGAAAGATGCAAAATCGCATTACAGAGTTTTTAGAAAGTGTGCGCGATAACTACAAAGGCGCACGAATCATTATCACATCACGCCCCCAAGCCTTTGAGGATTGGCAAATTAAAGGTTATACCACAGTGCATTACCAACCTCTTAACGATGCCTTACGGGCTGAATTGGTAGAAAAGGCGTACAACGTTATTTTGCCCCCCGAAGAAAATAATAAAGCCAAAGAACGCGCCAATGAACTCCTCTTAGAACTTAAAGAGTATTCGGAAGAGCTTAGCCGCAATCCGCGCTTTGTGACGTTGCTTGCTACGCTATACCCTATGAATCGCGGGGTGCTGTATGCTAAAACAATCGACCTTCAGCTGGATAAGTGGGCAAGTGAACCCACAGTAACCGCGTCCTCATTGCGCGAATTGCTTCAACAAGACACCGATGAACAGGCGAAAGACTATATTCTAACTAAACTCGGCAAGCTGGCATTTGAAGCCACCCGTGACTACATTACCGTAACGCATGATGAGGTTGTGCCTGTGGCTCTTCTGCGTGATCACATTGGCGCAATTAGTGAAGAAGTAGGGGCAGATACGGTCAATATCCAAAAGTACCTTAGTCAATCGGCGTATGTGCTTGTGCCTAAAAAAGAGGGCGGAACGCAAGTTGCTTTTCAATTTGCACACAAGAGCTTTAGGGAGTATTTAGCGGCGTATTGGCTACATAAAGATACGATGGAACACTCACAAAATTTTCAACTGGCACGCGAGCTGGTAGAGCAAAATCCGTCTGTGTGGATAGAGACACTTCGTTGGCTAGGGGATGTCATTAACAACGATGGCACACAAATTATGAATCCCTATATCTGGACACTACTTGATGACCTCTTAGAGGACGAAGCCCCAGACGTTGCCACAGAAAAGGATACCCAGCAGTTTTATGCGGCTTGGCTGGCGGGGCAAATTATCTATGACCAAAAAATCCATGAGATGTATCAAGCCGGTAGCCTGGGAAAGAGTCATATCACGCTTTATGAAACGGTGCTTGATTGGTTGGCGTTACTTCTTAAAACCAAAGATGCGCTAGACGTAGAGGATCGCGCACACTGTGGACGCTTGCTAGGGCGGATGAGCGTGCGCCGTGAGGGGGTAGGGCGAGTTTTAGGTAAGTATAACGTAAAGGGCTTGCCCGATATTAAATGGTGTCCTGTGGAAGAGGGCGAGTTCTTGACGGGGAGCGACCCCGACAAAGACCCCTATGCCATGCAGAATGAGCGTAAACTAGCATCTTGGTTTGTGGACGAGTTCGAGATGAGCAAGTATCCCGTTACCTATGAACAATATGAAGCATTTGTTGAGGATGGCGGTTATGGCACCAATGACTACTGGACAAAGAGCGGGCTAGAGTGGCGCGAGAGAAATGAGTTTCCCACGTATGGTTGGGACGACCCCGACAAATTCTGGCACATTAGCAATCATCCTGTGGTGGGCATTACCTGGTATGAGGCGTATGCTTTTTGCCGTTGGTTAAGCGAAAAAACGGGGAATAATGTGCGCCTTCCTACAGAAACCGAATGGGAAAAGGCGGCGCGTGGTACGGAAGGTTTTCTGTATCCGTATGGCAACGAGTTTAGCGTTAAGGGCGGCAACACGCGCCGTACCAATCTTAACCGCACAACAGCAGTGGGCTTGTTTACGGGCTATTCTTCACCTTATGGGCTAGATGATATGAGTGGCAACATTTATCAATGGTGTTCTACGGCATACGACATTACTAATTTTGGGCAAAAAGACGAGACGATTAGCCTAGAAAACCCCGAACCGCCGATTGGTGGCTTTAGGGTAAAGCGTGTGCTAAAGGGGGGAAGCTGGAAAAGCTATGATGGCTTTGCGCGGTGTGCGTATCGTTTTGGCGAATATCCGCAGTTCACCAGCAATTATTGGGGCTTTAGAATTGTGCGTTCCAAGAAATCCTAAATACATTAGATCGTTAGGGGCTTAATGCCCCTTTTTTGAGCAATAGCGTGGTAATATCAAGGCTCTTTGGCATATTGTCTTTGTGAGCTGATGCAAAAGAACGCCCATAAGTTTTGATTTTTACAGCAATTGATGCGTTTCTAATGTAAATCTTGTAAAGAACGCTTTACCATTTAGAAAATTTCAAATAGAACCGCAACATACAGAATAGGACAAGGTTCATGCAAACGATACACGGTTTTGAACTGATACGTGAGGCATATCTTCCAGAGCTTTCTTCTAAGGTAAAGCACTATAAACACACAAAAACAGGCGCAGAACTGCTGAGTGTGGAAAACGACGACGAAAATAAATCCTTTGGTGTGGGCTTGCTTACGCCCCCTTGGGATAGTACAGGCTTGCCCCACATTCTAGAACATAGTGTGCTGTCGGGTAGCCGAAAATATGCCGTTAAAGAGCCGTTTGTGGAATTGCTTAAAACGTCGGTTGCCAGCTTTATTAACGCCATGACTTTTCCTGATATGACTGTGTATCCTGTGGCAAGCACCAACGTAAAGGACTTTTATAACCTGATTGATGTGTATTTGGATGCGGTGTTTTACCCCCTCATCACAGAAAAGACTTTTCAACAAGAGGGATGGCACTACGAAGGTACATCACCCGATGACCCCTTAACATATAAGGGCGTGGTGTTTAATGAAATGAAGGGCTATTTCTCTACGCCAGAATTTATACTAGGCGATGAAATAAAGCGTGTCCTGATGCCCGATACCCCCTATGCCAACAATAGCGGTGGCAATCCCGCTGTGATGCCCGATTTAACGTATGATGCCTTCAAACGCTTTCACGCCACTTATTATCACCCCTCTAACGCGCGCTTCTTCTTCTATGGGGATGATGACCCCGAAGAACGCTTGCGCTTAGTAAATGCGTTTATTGCTGACTTTAGTCACCAAGACGTGAATAGCGTCATTCCCACACAGCCACGCTGGAACGAACCCCGCACAGAAACGGTGCTTGTGGATGCGGGCGATGCGACTGATGACGACAATAAGGGCTTGATGACCGTCAGCTGGCTTCTTTCTGAAGTGACGGATACCGAGAAGATGCTTGCCCTACAAATTTTGAACGATATTTTGATAGGTACGGCTGCTTCGCCCTTGCGTAAAGCCCTCATTGAAAGCGGTTTGGGCGAGGATGTGACGGGCGGTGGCATTGACCCTTATGCGCGTGAAGTCGCGTTTGTGGTGGGCATGAAGGGTATTGTGGCGGACGATTCTCCTGATATTGAAACGCTTATCCTAGAAACCTTGTCGGCTTTGGCGGATGATGGCATTGATAAAGACACGCTAGAATCGTCACTGAATACCGTCGAATTTGCGCTTCGGGAACGCAACACGGGGCGTTATCCACGTGGTTTGGCGGCGTTTATCGGCATTTTGCCCACATGGCTACATGGTGGTAACCCCATTGATGCACTGTCTTTTGAACGCGATTTACAAGCCATCAAAGACGACATTGTAAAGAACCCCCAATACTTTGAAGAAATGATTGGCAAGGCGTTGCTGTCTAATCCTCATCGCGTCACATTGATTATGAAGCCCGACCCTGAAGTAAAGGTGCGCCGCGAAGAAGCCGAAAAATCACGCCTAGAAGCTGAAAAATCACGCTTTACCCGCGAACACATTGAAACGCTCATCAAGGATGCCGAAGTGCTTAAGCAACTTCAAGAAATCCCTGATGACCCTGCCGAAGTGGCTAAATTGCCTGTGTTATCGTTAAGTGACCTTGACCGCGAAATTAAGCCTGTGCCGATTGAATCGCTGGCACTAGGGGGAACACCCGTTTTGTATCATGAGATTGGCACAAGTGGCGTGGTGTACGTGGATGTTGCCCTAAACATGAAGGCGTTTTCTACGGTGCATGTGCCGTATGTCAATTTGTTTAGCAAAGCCCTGACCGAAATGGGAACGCACACTCAATCTTTCGTACAACTGATTGAGCGTATAGGCGCGAAAACGGGCGGGGTAGACGCAAACCCCTTTGTGAGCTTAAAAGTGGGTGGCAAGGAAAGCGTAGCGTATTTGGTATTGCGTGCCAAGTCGATGGCAAGCCAGACCCAAGACATGCTAGACATCATCAAGGATATTTTGCTAACGATTAAGCTAGACGATAAAGAACGCTTTAAGCAAATGGTGTTAGAAGAAAAAGCCGACATGGAATCCTATTTGGGTATGACGGGGCATGTGCTTTCTAATAGCCGTTTGCGTGGGCAATTTGACGAAATCGGCTGGTTTAATGAGCAAAATAACGGCGTGTCGCAATTGTTCTTCTTACGAGAACTGGCACAGCGCGTAGAAACCGACTGGACAGGCGTACTTTCTATACTAGAAGATATGCGCCGTGTTTTGGTGAATCGAGACGGTATGCTCATTAACGTTACTGCCGATAAGCCCCTTTGGGATGCGTTTAAGCCCCAAGTGGAATCCTTCTTAGATGCCTTTCCTCAATTTCCGCTTAATTTCCAAACATGGCAATGGTCACGCACACCCCTTCATGAAGGTTTTATTGTGCCAACGCAAGTTAATTTTGTGGGCAAGGGCGCAAACCTGTTTGAGCTAGGCTACGAACTGACGGGGGCGCATTACGTGGTGATTAACCACCTTAACCTAACGTACCTGTGGACGAAAGTTCGCGTGCAAGGTGGGGCGTATGGTGGGCGATTGCTGTTTAATCCCATTTCTGGCGTAGCCACCTATCTAAGCTGGCAAGACCCCAATACCACGCAAACGCTGGCAAACTATGATGCTTCTGCCGACTTCTTGCGTCAGCTAGAGCTTACACCCATCGAACTGGAAAAAGCCATCATTGGGGCAATTGGGGGCGTAGATACCTATCTTTTGCCCGATGCCAAAGGCTTTAGTAGCATGACGAACTATTTGCTGGGTTATACCGATGAAATGCGCCAGCAACGCCGCGATGAAATTTTTGCTACCACACTTAAAGATTTCAGGGCGTTTGGCGATGTTTTGGCACACATGGCAGAAACGGGCTATATAGTATTGGCAGGCGCACCCAACGCTGTCCAAGAAGCCAATACAGCGTTAAACAATTTGCTGACTGTAACACAATTACAGTAAACCCTCTGCAATTTAGCCCTATCTGTTGTATCATGCACGTTCACAATATTGAGCGTGCATGATTTTTGGGGTGGGTTACTATCATGAGGCAAAAACAACTTTTGGCGTGGCTGGTTCATTTGTATACCGCTACGGGGGGCATCTTGGGCGTATTCGCGCTGGGTTTTGCCGCTAACGGTCAAATTAGAGAGTGCTACGCGTTGCTGGTACTACAAATGATAGTGGATGCCACTGACGGTATGTTGGCGCGACGCATTAACATCAAAGAAATGTTGCCCCATTTTGATGGTGCAATGCTGGATAACGTGATTGATATGTTTACGTATATCTGGATACCCCTTTTTATTATGCTCAACCAAGCCTTGTTGCCTCATCCCGTGTGGGTGGTGTTTCCTGCGTTGGCGGCTATGTACGCGTATGGACAAACCAACATGAAAACAGATGAGGGCTACTTTATTGGCTTTCCGTCATATTGGAATATTATCGCGCTTTACCTATATTGGTTGCGCCCCGATGCTGTGTTTGCGGTGGCTCTGGTCGTTGTGCCTTCGGTCTTGTCGTTTGTGCCTACGCGCTATTTGTACCCTAGTAAGGGCATGGCATTTTGGAAAACAGCTTGGGGCTTGGGCATGGTGTGGTTTGCGTGTGTACTGTGGCTTTTAGCCCAAGAAACCCCCGACAGCTTATGGGTGCTTGCCAGCCTATTTTTTCCTGTGTGGTATATTGCCATTAGCTTTTATGTCGAGTGGCGCACGCGCCGTTCTCAACCTGTTGCCTTGTAGAAAGAACCCTTTATGATGACCCCTGTATCCGCGCCAACTGCGCTTCGTTCCTTTAAGATTGGTGAGATTGTCATTGCGAATAACGTCACACTTGCGCCGATGGCGGGTCACTCGCATTATGCGTTTCGCTCGCTTATTCGTGAGGTAGGCGGATGTGGGCTAGTAACCACAGAACTCATTAGCAGTGAGGCGTTCCAGATGAAGGGGCGGCGTGAAAAAGCCATCCGCATGTTCGACTTTAAGCCAGAAGAATTTCCGCTTTCTGTTCAATTGTTCGGCAGTGACCCATACATCATGGCAGAAGCCGCCAAAATGGTGGTGGATTATGGCGCGGCTATCGTAGACATTAATATGGGGTGCTGGGTGCCAAAAGTGGCAAAGAAGGGTGCAGGCGCAGCCCTTTTGCGTGATGTGGATACGGCAACGGCAGTGGTGGATGCGGTGGTAAAAGCCGTCTCTGTGCCTGTCACGGTTAAAGTGCGGAGTGGCTTTGAAGATGGCGTTGTCACGGCAATTCCGTTTGCTAGGGCAGCCGAAGCGTGTGGTGTGCAAGCCATTGCTGTACATGCGCGTTTTGCCGGTCAAGGGCATACCGGCTGCGCTGATTGGGACGTGATACGGCGCGTGAAAGAAACAGTTCAGCACATCCCCATTATTGGCAACGGTGATGTGATTGATGGCGTGTCTGCCAAGCGGATGCTAGATGAAACCGGCTGTGATGCGGTGATGATAGGGCGGGCGGCATTGGGCAAGCCGTACTTGTTTAGGCAAGTGTCGCATTACTTAGAAACGGGCGAAACGCTGCCCGACCCCCCACGTGAAGAACGCGCCAAATTAGCATTAGAACATGCTCGGCGTGTGGTAGATACCACATGGATGAGAACAGAGAGCGCGGTAAAAGAGCTAAGAGGGCAATTGTCTAAGTATGCGCTGGATGAAGAGGGGAGTGTGATTATCCGTAACCAATTGGTACGGGCAACCACACCCGAAGAAATAGAAGCTATTTTGCAAAGCGTGATGGGCTAATTACACAGCTCACCATTGTTGATGAGAACACGCACACATTCGGTTACTTTTGCGCCTGCAATTAAATGTCCCTCATCTGTCCAATGCCCTTCAGGGCTGGGCTTATAGTGTGTGTCGTTAAGTAGGCTGTAAACGTCAATCACTTCTAGCCCCACTTCACTGGCAATGCCCCTAAAATCATTGAGCGTTCTGCTAGGGGTGGGGTAGTCATTTAATGATGGAATGCTTAAAACAACCAACCGTGACCCTAAGCTCTCTACGGTTTGATTAAGCTCTGCGAGGTAGGCGCGTGTGCGCTGAACGCTTTCCTCATTGCTATCTCGGATAGGGCGGTTGACGAGGTTATTCAGTACATTGACCCCTAATGCGCCTAAACTGGTTTGTCGCAACAAAATTTCTAGCTCATTTTGTGAGGCGGGTTGCCCGATGGCTCTAAAGAACAAATTTTGTTCTGATAACTGGGTGGGGTTAAATTCACTATCAAGACTGTAGCCATAAACGAACACATCTTTATCGCGGACGCGCAAGCGCACGATATTATCAAGTGGATACAAATTCTCGAAGAAGTCGTTCTCAAAAAAGCCTAGAATCACCAAGTCGGGTTGCATAAGCGGAATAAACTCTTTTGCGCTGGCAATAGCTTGTCCTGTCGCCGACCCGGCAATGCCCACGTTCCAAATGCTTACTTCTTGCCCCAAGCCTTTTTGGAGGGTTTCTACCCAACCGTTGCCGATACTGGCGGATGCCCCCCACGTAAAGGAATCGCCCAATGTGAGAATACGATAGCCGTTACTAGGCAAGTCTTGGGCAATATAGTCTGTGTTGCTATAAAAGCCCTGTGCGTTAATGATGCACTGGCGTTGTTCGGGAAGTGTGGGGTTCGCACAGAAAGCCTCATCACGGGGTGCGTTAGGGTTCAGCCTGCATCCCATCTGTGGGTTACAAATATGCCCATCACTGTATTGGATGGGTTGTCGGCTTTCGGCAACAATTTGGGGGGTGTAATTAGGGGCGTAGCCCGCCACACGCAACACCACCTCTAACGCAAATATGCTAATTATCATGGTGAAAAGTGCGCCCCCAATGCGCCAGCGAATAAAGCTAGCAACCATCATAAACGCGCCTATGGTGATGATGAAAATTTGCCCTGCGCCAATGCCTGCCTGTGTACTGGGCAATAATTCGCCTAAGAAAGCCAGACCAATGAGCAAAATTCCCCCAATAAAAATGTGCCAACGTTTAAGTCTTTTCATGACGTATTGCCCTTCTTTAGGTGATTTATCGTCTTGGCAAATCCCATAAGCCGATGTCGGAGGTAATGTTAAGGAAGGGTGCGGTTACCCATCCGATTTGGTCACCATAGCGCACTTGCGCCCAAAAGAACACCCCGCCACTCATGGTTGTGCCGTAAACGCTCACTTCTGTTCCCCAGGGCACCAACGCCAAAACATTAGAACGTTCAGAGGGTCTACGGCGCAAATTAAGGTTGTCTAGTGTTAGTCCACGCACAAGAAAATCTTTGGGCGTGTTTATTTCGTCAAAGATGCTTGGGCTTGTGGGGATGTTTATATCGCCCTTGATGGTTAAATAGCGTCCCGAAGCCCATCCGCGCACGCCGTTAATTTCTATTAAGTACCATGTGTAAATGCCTTCATCGCGGTTTTGAGCGTAGACGGGATAATCAAAGTTACGGCGTGCAATCGTCAACATGCTCGCCCCTAGATAAGGACCCGTTCTAACAGCCAACCCTGTCACTTCGATGACATTCGCCACCGTTGCGGGCGCAGGGGTAAGCGTTGCTAATGGGGTTGTGGTAGGAAGTGAGGTTGCTGTGGGTATGGGGGTGGCTGTTTGGGCAAAGAGTGACATTCCCCCAAACACCGTAAGGCTTATCAGCAGAAAAAGCCAGTTTTTATTTGGTTTAGCCATTAAAATATCCCTTTGCCTATCTTACGTTTGTTATTTACATTATAGCCGTTCTTGGGTGAGATACTAGATTCCTGCGCTTGACTTTTGCTTGTCTTGGCTATAATGGCTATCGTTTAACGGACATCCGCTAACAGCGGTTGCCAATCAATGGAGCAAAGCATGGTTTACTTAATCACGGGTGGCGCAGGGTTTATTGGGTCTCATGTGGCAGAACGCTTGTTGAAGCGTGGCGAAAATGTGGTTTTGCTAGATAATTTTAACGATTACTATGACCCCATGCTAAAACTCGCCAACGTACAACGCCTTCAAGCAATGGGGGATGTAGTGGTGGCAGAAGGCGATGTGCGCGATGCCGTTTTTGTTAATCACCTGTTTGAAACGTATCGTGTAACGCATGTGGCACATTTGGCGGCAATGGCGGGTGTGCGCTTTAGCGTTAACCAAGTGCCATTGTATGTGGATGTCAACCTTAACGGTTCTATGAACTTGCTAGAAGCCTCTACACGCCATGCGGTACAGATGTTTGTGATGGCTTCTACGTCTTCGGTGTATGGCGAAACCCAACAATTGCCCTTTACCGAAACCGATAGCGCAGACCGTCCGTTAGCGGCATACCCCGCCAGTAAGCGCGCTGCCGAACTTTTGGCACATACGTATCATCATTTGCACAAAATGAATGTAACGGTGTTACGATTTTTTAATGTGTACGGACCCAACGGCAGACCTGATATGATGCCCATGCGCCTGATTCAAGCCACCCAAGACGGTAGCGAAATTAAGCTGTTTAATGACGGTGATATTGCCCGTGATTGGACATACATCGAGGACACTGTAGACGGTGTGATTGAAGCGTTGGCGCGTCCTTTGGGCTATGAAGTGATTAATTTGGGTGTGGGCAAGCCCATCTCCATGCGCGAATTTGTTCACATTATCGAAGAACTATCGGGCAAGCGCATTAACACGGTGGCTGTTCCTACACCGCTTAGCGACCCTCCCATTACGTTCTGCAATAACCAAAAAGCCCGTGAACTATTGGGCTTTAACCCCCAAACTGAAGTGTTAGAGGGCTTGCGTAAAACGTGGGAGTGGTTTGCCAGCACCCAAGGGCTTTAGGTGGGCAAGGTAAACTTAAAATCAGAGTATGCGCCTTGCTCGCTTTCTACCCAAATTTGCCCCCCGTGCCGTTCTACCAGTTCTTCACAGATAGCAAGCCCTAGCCCTGTACCGTTTTGGCGTATTTCTAGGGCTTGGTCGGCTTGGTAGAAGCGTTCAAAGATGTGGTGATGATGTTCTTGGGGGATGCCAGTTCCCGTATCACGCACGCCTACTAAAACGGCGTTTTCAATCAGTTCGGCATACAGCACCACTTCGCCTTGTGATGTAAACTTTTGCGCGTTGGTCAGCAAATTTAATAGTACCTGCTGAATCCGAATAGAATCTACCGATAGGGTAGGCAAGTTTTTGGGGATATGGTGCGTAAAGCGCACGCCATCTGCCCACGCAATGTTACTGCCCATTTTGAACACATGCTCCAAAAATTGGCTCATATCAGTGGGGCGCGGTGTAATTTCTAGGGCGTTCATCTCGGCTTTAGTCAGGTCAAAAATATCGCTGGTAAGGTGGGTTGCGACTTCTAGGCTTTCTATGGCACGCTTTAGCCAGTCGCTTTGTTTGGGGGTCACCGCGCCAAACGTGCCTTCGAGCATGGTTTGGATGGCACTATACGCAAGGCTAATGGGCGACCTGATATCATGTGCCACATTGCCCAAGAGCATTGTTTTCAGGCGGTTGGCTTCTACGGCTTCTAGCCAGCTTTTTTCGAGCTGGTTCATGGTGCGCTCTAGGGCTTCGGTGCGTTGGCGTACCCGCGCTTCTAGCTCATCATTTAGGATGGCGTTTTCAATCGAAACGGCGGCTTGATTGGTAAAGAATGACAACGGCTCTAAGTCACTCTCTAAGAAGATATTGGCGTGGGAGCGATTTTCTAAATACAGCGCACCAATCACGCTTCCGCGTGAGATAAGAGGCGCACACATCACAGAACGCAATTGCAAATCTTGCACGCTAGTGGATGCCGAAAATTGCGGGTCTACCACCGCATCAGTGGTGATGATGGGCTTGTGTGTGGCGATAACGTGCGTAAAAATACTGGTGCTTATTTCTTCTTCAGCAGTAAAAAAGCCCTCATCACGGCGTTCTAGCTTTACCGCAAATTGAATGGCATCCCCATCTAATAGCACCAAATAGCCCCGTTCTGCGTTCAATAATTCAAGGGCAACGCGCACCGCATACTGTAATAGGGGGGCAAGTTCACGGGTTTCTGCCATACGCCGACTAATTTCGAGTAATGACTGATAAAAACGTTCATCTGTCATATAAAACCACTTTCTTTTAGCGTGCTTAAATAAATTTTGTCTCCTAGCATAGCTAATCTAGTGGGCATCTGCAAGAATAGGAGGCTTATTGCCCATACTAAGGATGATATTGCTTTATGATTCGTCTGCTTAAACGATTGTTTCCGTTGTTAGTGATTGTCGTCATTTGCTTGATGGTGGGTGGGGCGTTGTTCTTGCGCTTGCGGGGCGGGGATGATGAAACCGACAGCAACATTTTTATTCGGGCTTATTTACTAAACACCGTTGACCGAGCAAATGTAGTGAATGACATCGGGATGCAGTGTGACGGCGCACCCTTTATCTTGCCGTCATCGGGGTTTATTGGCTTGCTGTATGCCGATACCGCCGGTCCTTATAACGCCACACGCCGTCACACGGGCATTGACGTTTTTGGCAATGGCGAGGCTGGCACAGTACCCATTGTGGCGGCGTATGATGGCTATCTAACGCGCCTGCCTGAATGGCGAAGCACTGTGATTATCCAACACGATGACCCACTACAAGAGGGGCGTAGCATTTGGACATATTATACCCACATGGCAAGCCGTGACGGGCAAACAAGCTATATTGCCCCTCAGTTTCCACCTGATACACGCGGTGAGTTTGTAGCGCAAGGCACGCTTTTGGGCTATCAAGGTGATTTTGCGGGTACAGGCGCACCCATCGCCACGCACCTACACTTTAGCATCGTGTTAAGTGATGACGTTGGCACGTTCTTGAACGAATCCATATTGGGCAATACCCTAGACCCCACGCCTTATTTTGGCTTGCCCCTTACCCTACAAAAGAATTTAGAGCGTCCGCTTCGTTGCCTTTAGCGACGCTGATAAAGCCGTGTTCGCACGCGCTCTATTAAGTATTCATCGTGCATGTGCCAGCCCCATGTGGGCGAAATGTGGGGGCGTTTGTGGGGTGTAAGCACAATGAGCGAACTTGATACTTGTGCCAGTTGGTAGCACAGCGCGGGCAATCGTGAGGCTTCTGCCAGATGAAGCGCAAAACTGCACACGATGACACCAAAGGATTGCCCCACTAATGCCCCATTTTCAATGTCCTCAAATGTGTGGGGCAGGGCGGTTTGCCTTGTACGTTGCAAATAGGCTTCGCCAGTAAAAGGGTCGATGCCCGTTATTTGGCGCGTGCCATGCGCCTTAAAAAATAGCGTTACTTCGCCGCTGCCACACGCCAAATCTAGCATGCTTTCGGTGTTAAGTTGCCATTGTGTTGTGGCTTGGGCAAGGCAACGATGAATAATCGCTTCGTGGGGGTTACGATAGTTTGCGCCAAAGGCGGCATAGTAGCCTTCTGCACCATGCTCATCATAAAGCGGGCGAATGGCTTTAGTTTCTTTAGGTGGGGGTGGTATTTTAGGGGGTATTTTACGCATGGCTTTGCCTTTTGAATGATACTCACTATCATAAATTCGGGGCGTGTTTTGTGCCATCCTTAGCATTTGTGAAGTTTTTTTCACAGCTTTCAAAAACTTGTGATATGATGGTACTGACCAGTCGGTCTAGTTGTGAACGACGGCACAAGTAAGGGTGTACCCATGACGCAAGACCCCCTCAATGACCCCAAAAGCACCCGTGAGCGCATCATGGATGCGGCACTCAATATCTTCAGCCGTAAGGGTTACTATGACACCCGCATGGATGAAATTGTGGAAGAAGCCTCTACCAGCAAAGGCTCCATTTATTTTCACTTTCCCAATAAAGAGAAGCTCTTTTTAGCCCTTGTTGACCAATTTGCAGACTTGCTAGAACGCCGTGTTACAGAAGCTATTGGTGATAAACGGGGCATGGAGCGCGTGCAATTGGCATTGGTGACGGTGCTAGAAACGTTTGGCAAATATCGCCTTCCTGCAAAAATTTTGCTGGTGCAAGCGGTGGGCTTAGGCACGGTATTTGAAAAGAAACGCCTAGAAGTAACCGACCGCTTTGCTGACCTGATTCGCACGTATTTAGAAGAAGCTGTGGCGTTGGGTGACTTAAAGCCATTGGATAGCGAAGTGGTGGCACATGCTTGGATGGGCGCAATTTACAATGTGGTGATTCAGTGGGTGTACACGGGTGAACCCACCCAAGAGCGCATCGTAAACGCCTTATTGCCCTTGCTCCTGCGTAGTGTGGATTATGAGGGGGTATAGATGATACCTGACGAGAGAACTGCCCCCAGTTTGCCCGCCCAATACGGGCAATTGGTGAGTGTGAGCTTGCCGATTACGGGCGTAAACATCCATGAATTTTTACGCCATGCGTTAGGACAACCGCGCTTTTACTGGGAAAGTAGCCGTGATAAAGTGGCATTTGCGGGGTTTGGCACAGCCCTAGAAATTATGGCGTGGGGGCAAGACCGCTTTCACACCGTCCAAGAGCGCACACAACAACTATTTGAGGGCGCACACCTATACACGGATGAGCCTTTGGCAGCACCGCGCTTATTTGGTGGGTTTGCGTTTAGGGATGATTTTTTGCCCGACAACACATGGGCAGACTTTACGCCCGCGCACTTTGTCTTACCCCATTATCAGATGGTGCAGTTCGGCGAGAATGCCTATCTAACGATTAACGCCCACATTCCCGAAGGCGAAAGCACAACAGGCGTTTTAGATGATTTGCATGAAGCCCTTCATGCGCGAATTGCTTGGCTACAATATACGCCCGATTTACCCCATCCCCAAGCCAACCGTGTGACATCACACGAATACCCCATGTCTTTTAATCAGTGGGAACGCGCTATTATGGATGCAACGGGGCGTATGAAGCGTGGAGAACTCAAGAAGATTGTGTTGTCACGGGTGGCGGAACTGCGCTTTATAGACCGTGTGAACGTTGACCACGCGCTGGATTATCTGGCGCAAGCCTACCCTGAAACGTATCGCTTTCTCTTTGAACCGCGTGCTTATCATGCATTCTATGGCGCAACCCCAGAAATTTTGGCGCACTTGGAAGGGCAAACGGTAAAGACGATGGCGTTAGCAGGAAGCATTAAGCGTGGCGCAAACCCCCAAGACGATGAGGCACTGGCACAACAGCTGCTTAATGACCCCAAAGAGGGATATGAGCATCGGTTGGTGATAGAGAACATTGTGGCACGCCTAAAGCCCCTTGCCCGTGAATTGCGCGTTACGCCCACAAGCATCATGAAACTGTCTAATATCCAGCACTTGTACACGCCCATTGAAGCAGATTTGCTGTCACAAGAGGGCGTTGTGCCGTTATTGGCACACATGCACCCCACGCCTGCCTTGGGAGGTGAACCCCGCGACCTTGCTTTAGAAGCTATTGGGGAATATGAGCCTGTAACACGGGGCTGGTTTGGCGCACCCATCGGCTGGATAGATGCCAACCAAAACGGGCAATTTGGCGTTGCCATTCGTAGCGCGGTTGCCCAAGATAGGCGCGTGTGGCTGTACGCGGGCGCAGGCATTGTGGCAGGCAGTGTGCCACAAAAAGAATGGGACGAAACTGCGCTTAAATTTAAGCCGATGCTGAATGCACTAGGAATTGTCCAATGAACAGAAACACAGCTTATTCAGAAATTTTAGTGGATGAATTGGCACGCGCGGGCTTAAAGCATGTGGTCATTTCGCCCGGCTCACGCAACACGCCCCTGGTATTAGCGTTTGCACAGCACCCACACATCACCACACACTCACTATTAGATGAGCGTGGTGCAGGCTTTTTTGCGCTGGGGCTTGCAATGGCAACAGGCGAAGCGGTGGCGGTATTGTGTACCAGTGGGTCGGCAACGGCAAATTACTTTCCTGCGGTGGTAGAAGCCTCTCAAACACGCCAACCCTTGATTGTCATTACCTCCGATAGACCCCATGAACTGCGCTTTAGTGGGGCAAACCAAACAATTGACCAAGTGAAGTTTTTTGGTGATTATGCGTTGTGGGCGGTGGATATGCCGTTACCAGAAGCAAGCCCATCGGCATTGTTGGTGCGCTACTTACGGACAACAGCCAGCCGTGTGTTGGCGACTGCCATAGGCGAACGAAAGGGCGTAGTACATTTGAACGTGCCGTTTCGTAAACCGCTAGAGCCAACGCCTGTGGCATCTGATGACATACAAACACCCCAAGACGCAATTGCTCGCGCTGATGATGCTCCCTATGTGGCGATGCAACGCGGGCGCACACTGGCAGATAATACTACCCTAGACGCACTTGCCACACTGATTAGCCCGTACGAAAAAGGCTTAATTATTTGTGGCACAAACACGCCGTATGAAGCCCACGAAGCCATTGTGAAGTTAGCAGAGCATTTCGGCTACCCGTTAATTGCCGATGGCACGTCGGGCGTGCGTTTTGGCTTTGGGGGGGCGATAGGGGCATACGACAGCTTTTTGCCCCACGTACAAGATGCTCCCCAGCTGGTCATTCGTTTTGGGGATGTGTCTACGTCGCAAACGCTGGCAAATTACTTAGAGGCAACGCGCCCACATATTGTGCATATTGCTGGCGATGGTACATGGGCGGATGACATGCACCGTGTCGCGCAATTTGTTCATGCCGATGAAGCGCAGACATGCGACGCTTTAGTACAGCGTGCTTTGGGGCGCACCCCAAGTGCATGGCTAACGCGTTGGCAAACGCTAGAAGCGCAAACGTGGCACACCATTAGCCAAGAAATGCAAGCACGCTGGTTTGACGGGGCAGTTGTACATCATGCGCTAAATGCGTTGCCTGCTGGGGCAAGCGTGTTCGTGGGCAATAGCTTGTCGGTGCGCCACCTTGACCAATTTGGGCAACCCAGCGCAATCCGTAAATTGGCTTATGGCAATCGGGGAGCATCGGGTATTGATGGCAACTTAGCCACCGCCACAGGCATTGCTTATGCTCATCGGGGTGCGCCCCATGTGGCAATTTTAGGCGACGTGACGCTGTATCATGACTTGAACAGTTTGTTGTGTGCGGTGCGCGTGGGTGTGCCAATGGTTTTGATTGTTCTCAATAACAACGGCGGCGCAATTTTCAAACGCCTGCCCATTAAAGCGTATGAACCCGCATTTACAGACTTGTTCATTACGCCCCATGATGTGCGTTTTGAAGGGGTGGCAAAGGCGTTTGGGTGGTCGTATGCTTCGCCTGCCACAAAAGAGGCGTTTGCCTATGATTTTGCGGGCGCATTAAACGCCACAACGCCCACCCTGATTGAAGTGTTTACCGATGCAAACGCCGATTTAGCGCATCGTAAAGCCATCCCAGAGGCGATTGCCGTACAAATGCAGCGCAATTCCTAATTTACCCCATTTTTAGAAGGAGAGTTTCTCATGACGTTTCAATTTTCAAAGAGCGTGGCTTGGCAAGAAGTAAAAACCTATGATGACATCACTTATCACAAGGGCGAAGGTATGGCGCGGATTGCGTTTAATCGCCCCGAAATTCGCAATGCGTTTCGCCCAAAAACCATTGATGAAATGACAGAAGCATTTTTGCAAGCATGGCATGACCCCGAAGTGGGAGTCATTTTCCTTGCAGGCAATGGTCCCTCTCCTAAAGACGGCAAGTATGCGTTTTGCAGTGGAGGCGACCAAAAAGCACGTGGTAACACCGCCGGCGGTTATGTGGACGATGAAGGCGTGGCACGCTTGAACGTTTTGCAATTGCAACGCTACATCCGCACTTGCCCCAAGCCTGTGGTAGCGTTGGTGGCGGGCTATGCCATTGGTGGCGGGCATGTGCTTCATGTGATTTGTGATTTAACGATTGCAGCAGATAATGCCGTTTTTGGGCAAACGGGCCCCATCGTGGGTAGCTTTGACGGGGGCTTTGGCTCTAGTTACTTGGCAAGCATTGTGGGGCAAAAGAAAGCCCGTGAAATTTGGTTCTTGTGTCGTCAATACAACGCCGCCGAAGCCCTCGAAATGGGTTTAGTGAATACGGTTGTGCCTGTGGAAGATTTGGAAGAAGAGGGCATTAAGTGGGGACGCGAAATGCTAGAAAAAAGCCCCATCGCGTTGCGCTTTATCAAAGCCAGCCTAAACGCTGAATTGGATGGGCAAGCCGGTATTCAGGTTTTGGCGGGCGATGCAACCATGCTCTTTTACATGAGTGAAGAAGGGGATGAAGGGCGTAAAGCCTATTTAGAGAAGCGCAAGCCAAACTTTAACAAGTTCCCCAAACGCCCATAGACTTTACTCTAATTGCAAATGGATACAGTAAAAGGGAGCATCCCCAATGGGCTTGCTCCCTTTTTTATTAGTGGGGGTTATTGCGCTCCGCACGCGCTTAAGCGATAGCTGATGCGCTCCGCACAAGTGAGGTCACGCAGAACGCGGTTGTCTGTGGCAAACTGTACCAACTGTTCAGCACTACGTGCCAAACGCCACACACGCACCGTTTTATCTTGTGCGCCTGTGATAAAGCCTGTGTCATCGGGCAATAATGCCACTTCTTGAATCCAGTCGGTGTGTCCTAAATAGCGGTGAAGTTCTTCTCCACTTGCCACATCCCACAGTCTAACGCTACGGTCGGTGGATGTAGACAGCAAGAATTGTCCGTCTTCTGTCAGTGACAGACCAAACGTATTGGACGTATGCCCCGCAAACTGGCGTATCAATTCGCCTGTTTCTACGTTCCAGAGGCGCACGCTGTCATCCCAACTGCTAGAGATGAGGGACGCGCCATCAGGTGTAAAAATCACTTCGTTGACGGTGTCTGTGTGTCCTTCAATGGTGCGAATGAGTGTGCCATCTTGGGCGTTCCATAGTTTAATGGTGCGGTCACTAGAACCAGTGGCAATCAATGACCCATCAGGGCTAAAGCGCACACCGTTAACGGAGCGTTCATGTCCTTTTAGCTCTAGCACTACATCACCGCTTGCAACATCCCACGCGCGTACCACGCCATCCTGTGACCCACTGATGAAGCGTGTGCCATCTGTATTAATCGCAAGTTTGTACACTTGGTTGGGCGCATCATTAAAGGGGGGTAGGGTATAGGTGCGAATAACCTCTTCTGTGGCAATATCCCACAAAATCACTGTACCATCCCAGCTACCACTTAAAAGGCGCGCGTTATCGGGCAAAAACGCCACAGCATCTACGGTGTGCTGGTGGGCGTTTAAGACGGCAACGGTTTCATTGCTTTGGATATTCCACACGCGCACGCTTACATCCATAAGGCTTAAATCGGCGGGTAAGCGTAACGGACCCGCGCCACTTGCGCCGAGCTGACCATCGGGGCTAACGTCACTCGACCATACCCAGTCGGTGTGTTCGCGATAAAGGCTGACTTCATCACGGCGTTTTAAGTCCCACCACAACGCGCCCTTATTGACGGCTCTGTCGTTGTCATAGCCATAATTGCCGCCGATATTGCCCAAAGCCACCAGCAAGTATTCGCCGTTAGCACTAAAGTCTACGCTTAAAAGTTGTTCTTCAAATGCGGTAAAAGCGTAAATTTCAATACCGCGTGTTACGTCCAACACGCGCAAGGTTCTATCCCAAGAGACGGTGGCAAGGCGTGTGCCATCCTGCGAGAAGGCAATGTCGGTGACGTTATCGTTATGCGTAAAGAATCGTCGTTTTTCTTCGCCTGTTTGAAGGTCATAGAAGCGAATTGTCCCCGAATTACCACTATCCCACATGCCCACGACCAGCGTTTGCCCATCAGGGCTATAAGCGAGAGCGCGTAAGAAGCCCGATTTGGGGTCGATGGTTAGAACAACGTCGCCACTTTCAACATTCCACACGCGCACCATGCGGTCTACAGTATCGGTAGTGTCGTCTTTGACGGTTTCATCTGCGCTGGTGCTGGCAATGGTCGTGCCATCGGGGCTAAATGCCACGCGCAGTACTGCGCCCACACTGCCCTCAAAGCGTTTAACTTCGTTGCCACTGATTACATCCCATAGGATAATAGCGCGGTCTTGTCCACCACTCAAAAGCTGTGAGCTATCGGGATTAAATGCAAGGCTCATGGCGGTTTCTTCGTGCTTGCCTAAAGTGATGGGGTTTGTGCCATCCGCGTTGTATAAACGAATTTCGCCATCGGCAAGGGCTGCGGCAAAGCGTGCGCCATCAGGACTAAAGAGAACGTCCGTGGCGTGTGTGCCTTCTAGCGTAATGCTAAAGGTTTGTATGCCTGTAGTATTGTTCCAGCCCACAATGGTGCCATCTAGCGAGGCTGTTAGGCTGGTTTGATTGTTTGGTGAGATGCTAACTGCCAAGACAGACCCCGTTTGCCCTGTGTAACTATAGCGTAAGCCTTCGGCGTAAGCGGCTTCGGCTAAAATACGCATCACTTCGGCAACAGGGGGGGCGTACGCATTTTGTGCTTCTAAAGCGAGTGCTAACGCCAAGCGGGGGTTGCCACTGACCAACGCATTACGAGAATTACTAGCAAGCGCAAGGCTGGCGGTTTGGTCACGGGCGCGTAGCGCAGAGGCTTCGCTGGTTTCGGCATCGGCTTGGGCTTCGATGGCGACTTGGCGTTGGGTAATGGCGAGCGATGCCAATACAATCCCGACCACAGCGGCAATCGTTGCCATGATGGCTAGTGCCCTTAGGCGTGTGCGAGATTGTTGTTCTAGGCGTTCTTCGCGCTCTTGGCGTTCTTTTTCAGCAATGGCTAGCTGGTCACGCTCTGTGAGGCTGGCTTGTAAATACTCTAGCTCGGTAGCGTTTAGCGCAATGTCGGTATTATTTGACCACACCTCAAACTGTAAGAGGCGTTCACCGCGTGCCAAAAAGCTCTTCTCGCGTTCAGATTGTAACCAATCATCGCTGGCACTAATCAGCCTCCGTTGGGTACGTAAGCCTTCGCGGTTTTCATCTAACCAACCACGTAGGCGTTCCCATTGGCGAATAAGGGCTTCGTGTGCCACTTCAACCGTAGAACTGCGCGTGTTTTGGTCATGGTCAAAGGTGAGTAAGCGATACTTGCCAAAGAGGTCAATCACTTCACGCATGGCATCGCGGTGTTCCCCAATGGAGAGCAATTCGGACTGTAGTACCCGCCTACGGGTGTCCTCTGTACCTTCGCCTAAAGTGACAAGGCGCAAGAACAATTGGCGTGTGGCGTTTTGTTCGGTTTTCTTAAAGCTGGCAAAGAGTTCTTCGGCGCGTTTTGCTAGTGCGCCCGATGTGCCACCGATGTCCATGTAGGCATTGAGCGTTAACAGTCGCCCCATGCGCCGTTCAAACAATTCTGTAAGCGCATATTGCAATAGGGGAAGTGCGCCCGGCTGTTGGCTAACGTCCTTGATGATGGCGTTGATTAAACCCGGTTCAGCACTCATGCCAATTTTGCTAAGTGGGCTAAGGACGGCAGCTTCTAGCTCTTGATTGTTAAGAGGCAATACCAGTTCGGTACGCAAACGCATGAGTTCGCCAAATTCCCCATACATCAGGGGGCGGTCGTAAAAATCCGCACGGAGCGTAATGAGCAAGGTCACACGACTTCGCTTGTCCTGTGCAGTAGCAAGCAAGGTATTTAAGAAGTGAACGCGCTCTTCTTCACTTTCTACCAGCGTAAAGAGTTCTTCAAATTGGTCAATCATCAGGATAAGGCGCATATTTTCATCAGGAAGGATGCGCTTTAGGGCGCGAACCAGCCCGCGCTCATCTTCACGGAGTTGGTTAAGCAAGTCGGGCATTTCTTTTGGTGATACGCTTAAAAGGGCAGCTTCTAGTTCTTCTAGGGGGTGTGTTCCTGGCACCATTTCGGTAGCGAACCACTGGGCGTTTTCGTCCAACGCGCCTGTTTGTAGGGCAGGAAGTAAACCCGCCTTCACCACACTAGACTTACCCGACCCGCTGGGACCGACGACTGCCAAAAACGAGGATTGCGCCACTTTTTCGTTTAGTCGTGCCAAAAGACGCTCAACGAGGGCTTTTCGCCCATAAAAATCGCCTGCATCGGCTTGTTGGAAGGCACGCAAGCCCTTATACGGGTTGGTGGCATTCATTACTGCATCGCCGATGTCTGTAATGGTTTTAATGTCTACAGTGCCACCTGTGTTAAACGTGGCAAGGTTGTTTAGCTCGCGGACGGTATTTTGAAAGTCGCGGGCAAAATCAATGGCTTCGTTGTGGCGCATTGCTTCGGGCTTAGAGGTGGCGCGTTGTAGCACCAGGTTCATCTCTGGGGGCAAATCTGGACGCAAATCTTGTAAGTTAGGCAGCGGGTCATTAAGCTGGCGATAAAGAATGGTGGCGGGTGTCATGTCAAAGAAGGGCTTTGAGCCGGTGAGGGCTTCATACACCAAAATACCAAGCGCGTAAATATCACTTTTTGCCGTTACGACTTCACCGCGAATTTGCTCGGGGGACAAATAAGCAGGCGTGCCAAGAATGCTATCGCGGGTGAGGTTGTGGTCTACACCCAAATCTTTGGCAATGCCAAAGTCACCCAAGTAATAGTTACCCGCATCATCCAGCATGATGTTATCGCTTTTAAGGTCACGATGCACAACGCCGTTTCGATGAGCAAACGTCAGCGCGGACGCAATTTGATTGAGCATTTGCATGACAGACAGGGCATCCATTGCCCCCATTTCTTCTATTTTCTCACGCAGGTTGCCCCCACGCAAATAACGCATGACTAAGTACGCGCTGTTGGGTTCACGCCAATAATCGTATAAAGGCACAATATGGGGGTGTTCTAAACGGGCGACCAATTGTGCTTCTGTTTCAAATCGGCGAATAAAGTCGGGGCGATTTGCGAACTCTGGCAAAATAACTTTAATGGCAACATCGCGGGCAATAGTGGGTTGTGTAGCACGATAAACCGCTCCAAAACCACCTGCACCAAGTTGTTCGATGACTTCATAAGACTTCAGGGTTTGCCCAGATAAATCTAACATAGGAAATAATCCTCTTGGGTGTGCAAAAAATGCAACGTAACGTAACTATTATACCGTATGAAAAGCGTTATTGCGAAGAAACGCCTCATTGTTTTGTTAAGAATCCTTAAAAACCATCTATTACCAGTGCGCTAGACAAGCACATTATTTTTTAACACAATAAAACACAACCAAATCAACCGATTATCATCAAGCAAAGGCGGTTAGTCGTGAAAAAATTTCATTACGCGTGGGTTGTTGTAGGGGTAACGTTTTTAGCATTATTGGCTTCATCGGGGGTGCGGAATGCCCCCAGTGTAATGATAAAGCCCTTAGAAACCGAGTTTGGATGGGATAGGGGAAGCATTTCTTTTGCAGTAGCCATTAGCCTGTTTGCGTTTGGGTTTGGTGCGCCTTTAGGTGGGTCACTCATCAATCGCTTTGGGGCGCGTCGGGTGATGATGTCGGGCTTGGTGTTGGTAGTTTTGGGCTTATTGCCCATGATAAACATGACGACATTGTCAGAGTATCAGCTCTTTTGGGGCTTGGTGGTGGGCATAGGAACAGGCGTTGTAACTAATGTACTCGGTTCGGCGATTGCGTTGCGCTGGTTTAATCAATATCGGGGGGTGGTGCTGGGCTTGCTAGGGGCAGCTACGGCAACAGGGCAATTGTTGCTCCTGCCAGTTCTCATTTGGATGGCGAGCGCGAATGGCTGGCGTTCTGTCGTTCTCTTTTTGGCGGTGGTGGTCGGGATTGTCATTGTGCCTGTGTTTCTGTTTTTGCGTAATCGCCCAGATGACATCGGGCAAAAGCCGCTTGGCGAGGTGAGCCTTGCCAACGCCAGCAATGATGAGCGTTTTACGCCTCTTGGAGAGGCTTTGCGTAATCGGAACTTTTGGCTTTTGGCGGGCAGCTTCTTTATTTGCGGTTATACCACCAATGGCATGATTGGCACGCATTTATTACCCCACGCCATGGAACATGGTTTTGTAGAAGCCGAAATGAGCCTTGCACTGGCGTTTATGGGCGCAATGAACATTGTAGGGACAATGGCAAGTGGTTGGCTAAGTGACCGCTACGACAACCGCATGTTGCTGGGGCTGTATTATGGATTTCGTGCGCTGGCACTGATGGCATTGCCCTTTATCTTAGAAATGCAGGGCATGTTCTTGTTCTCGCTCATCTATGGGCTAGATTGGGTGGCGACTGTACCTCCCACGGTCAATTTGACCGCACAACACTTTGGCAGGCTGTCGGTAGGCACGCTATATGGATGGATTTTTTGCTCGCACATGATTGGCGCGGGCATTGCCAGCTATGCGGGGGGCGTGTTCCGTGATGTATTGGGCGATTACCATCTCATTTTTATTAGTGCTGCCCTGATGGGTATTGTGGCGTGTGCGCTGGCGTTAAACATTTCGCCTGTCCGTAAGGTCAAGACCACTTAAGAACGATAACACGGCTTCTGCAAATACTTGGGGGGCTTCAAGATGGGTGGTGTGTCCTGCATTGGGGATGACCACCTGTTGCACATTGGGCAGGTGCTGTTGCATTTTGGCAAGGGTTGCCACAAATTTTCTATCTTCTTCACCCACCATCAGCAGGGTGGGCGAGGTAAGGGTGTGGAGTTTATCCCAATAAGAAGGCTGTGCGCCTGTGCCGTATCCAATGAGGCTATTCGCAAGCCCAAGCGTGTTGTTCTTTAGGCGTTGTTGGCGTAGCCGATGGCGTGCTTCTGGGGCGAGTGTGGCTTGTGTGTGCCACAGGGGTAGAGCTTCCCATTCGTTGATAAAGGCTTCTATGCCCCCCGTTAAAATGCGTTCTGCCAGCGCAGTATCACTATACACGCGCTCTTGTCGGGCGGTTTCATCGGCTAAGCCTGCGGAGGCACTCTCTAATATGAGCGAAGCAAAACGGCTAGGTGCGTGAATGGCACAAGCCAATGCTACCCGTCCGCCCATTGAATAGCCCAAAAGATGTATTTTTGTTGCGTGGAGTGTGTCACAAAACGCCATCACATCATCTATAAGGTGTGTCATGTGATAGCGCGTGGGGTGAGGGGGGCTATCTGTATTGCCATGCCCCAATAAGTCTAGGGTAACCACCTGATAATGGGGTGTAAGAAGGGGGAATAAGTGCGCCCAATTGTCACCGCGTCCTGTAAACCCGTGTAGCAAGAGCAACGTTTCGCCTGTGCCTTGTGTAGAAGCATGATAGTGTACACCGTTAATGATTGGCATTTTGCCCTCAAAGTACCTCTTTTATGATGATGGGGTTATTATACAAAGAACGCTCATAGTCACAGGGAAAAGTATGACACCGCAGAAAGTTCTCATTTTAACCGCCGATTTTGGTTATGGACACCGTAGTACCGCTAACGCTATTCAAGAGGGCTTGCGCCATCGCTATGGCACAGGCGTAACTACAAAAATTCTCTCTATCCAAGACCATCCCAAAGTTCCCTTTTTTGCGCGCGGTAAAAACAGCGAAAGCTATGACGAACTGGTTAAGCGTGTGCCAAATTTGTACAAAATGGGGTACGCCTTTATGGATATGCCATTGCCTGCGGCTGCGCTGGAAAGTGGCTTAACCGTCATTTACTTTGAAGCCCTTTACGATGAAATTAAAGAATTTGAACCCGATGTGATTGTGGTGACTCGTGAGAGCTATCTTGCGCCATTATGGTCTGTGTTTGCAGTAACGCGCTTGCATGTGCCTGTAATTGCCGTCGTTACAGACTTGGGTACGGTGCATCGTATGTGGTTTAACAATGTCTCTGATTTAACGCTTGTGCCTAATGAGCGTGTTGCTAATTTGGCGGTGGAATGTGGGCTTGTTCCATCTAGCATCCTGATTAGCGGTATTCCAATCTATCCGCACATTGCCCTAGAAACACGCTCACCTGCGGATATTAGAGAAAGTTTGGGCTGGCAAAGAGACCTTTTAACAGTGCTGGTGGTGAGTAGCCCGCGCGTGCGAAATGTGATGACTGCTGTCCGTGTGCTAAATCACGCCAATTTCCCTATTCAAATAGCTGTGGTGGCGGGCGGTGATGAGGACGTTTACACACAGCTAAAAGCGACAGAATGGCACGTTCCTGCTCATGTGTATGATTATGTCACGAATATGCCCACGATGCTTTGTGCCTCTGATATGGTGGTGGGTAAAGCCGGGGGCTTGATGGTAACAGAAAGCCTTGCGGCGGGCTTGCCCCTCTTGATGATTGATGTCATTGAGGGGCAAGAAACCGGCAACGCTGAATTTGTGCTAGAAAATGTGGTGGGCGCACGCGCCTCAACGCCCTTAGAAATTCAAGAAACGCTGTATCATTGGCTGTGTGATGGCGCAAAAGCACTGTATGCCATGCGTGATAGGGCGCGTGAACTAGGCAAAGCCGATGCTGCTCTGATGGCAGCAGACGCGATTTACGATGCCAGCCTAAAGCCCGAACGTGCTGACGAAACCACCGAAATTAAGCGTGATACCCTCATTAAAATGCTAGAACGCTTTAACATCAATTGGCGGTAAACCATCCTATTACTTCGCTACGACTGACTTTGCCACTGGCAGTTATGGGCAAGAATTCCACAATTTCAAGAGCGCGTGGTTGCTTATAGCGTGCGAGTTTGTCTTGTAAAAACGCTAATAGTTCTTGGGGGGTAGCATCTTGCCCTTCGTAAAGCACCACCACACCCACCACACTTTGCCCCCATTCGGGGTCGGGAATACCCACAATACACGCCTCTTTAACCGCAGGATGTTGTTTAAGTGCGCTTTCTACTTCGGCGGGGTAAATGTTTTCGCCCCCGCTCATAATCAGGTCGCTTCGCCGTTGCACTAGCCACAGGTCGTTGTCATCGTCTAAATAGGCGAGGTCACCTGTATAAAGTACCCCATCTCTAAGCGTTTTTGCGGTGGCTTCGGGGTCGTTATAATAGCCCATCATCACCGTTTGCCCCGCTACAATAACTTCACCAATTGTGCCATTGGGGACGATTTGCCCATTTTCATCCACAATGCCTATTTGGGTACGCGGAAGGGGCTTGCCCACTGTGCCAATCTTTTGTGCTGTTTCATGAGGCAGTGCCGTAGCGACTTGTGAGCAGGCTTCTGTTAAACCGTAGGTGGTGGCAATCGGTAAGCCTATCTCATTTGACCGTACGATGAGGCTTTCATCGGCTGGTGCGCCCCCCAATAGCACAAGGCGTAGGGTAGGGGGCTTTTGCTCCCATTGTTCTAGCAGGCGATAGAGTTGCGTAGGCACAAGGCTGATGAGGGTAATGGCGTTTTGCCGTAGCAAAAGATTTACGCGCTCTAAGTCAAATGAAGGCAATAAATCTACGGCGGTGGCACAGATGCAAGAACGAAGAATGATGCTTAACCCTCCCACATGAAACAGGGGCAACACACACAACCAACGGTCATCGGTTAAGCTCCTGATATGTTCTTGGCTGGCTAACGCGCTGTAGTAAAAATTGCCCACGCTCAGCATGGCAGCCTTTGGCTTGCCGCTAGTGCCACTGGTAAACACGATGGCAAATAAATCGTCTAATGTGATATCACCCAGTAAAAATACCCTCTCATAGACTGTCTTTTGGATGTTAGCTAGGCTTAAAGGATACGAGGCTGGCACATCCAACGCGTTGGCAAGGTCTTTTGTTTCTTCTGTATAAAAAAGCCAAGCGCACCCTGTAAGCTCGGTTTGATAGGCTAATTCTTCTTTTGTTAGGCGAGTATTGAGGGCGACCAACACGCCCCCCAAGCGCAAAAGCGCGTGAATTAACAGCACATATTCTTCACAAGGTGGCATAAGCACACCCACAAAATCGCCTCGTGTTACCCCTAATCGTGATAGATGAGTACAAAGGCGGGCTACATTTTGGTTAAGGTTGCCGTACGTCCACGCCTGTGATGACACCATGTCGCCGTTGATGTGGTGTGTTACAAGGGCAAGTTGGCGAGGCTGTGTTTTTGTGGTGGCAGAGAGAAAATCTTGCATGTGAGTTTTGTTCCTTTGCTTGATGAATTATCCTATTTTAATACAAAATTGTGTTATTGTCGGTATGAGATACGGTATAATCAAATTTACGCTCAATTATTACGACTTTTTAGGAGACTTAAAAATGCGTTTAGGTTTAATGGTCGGATACTCCGGCTCAAAATTAGTAATCCCAATGGACTTGGTACAAGAAGCAGATAGGCTAGGTTACTATGCGTGTTGGACAAGCGAAGCCTATGGCAGTGATGCTATTACGCCCCTCGCTTGGATTGGCGCACATACAAAAAATATTAAACTAGGTACTGCTATAATGCAAATACCTGCACGCACCCCCGCGATGACTGCCATGACCGCTATGAGCCTTGATGAACTATCAGGTGGGCGCATGTTGTTGGGCTTGGGGCTATCGGGTCCTCAGGTAGTAGAGGGATGGCATGGGGTGGCTTATGGCAAACCCTTAGTAAAAACCCGTGAATATGTGGCTATTTTACGTAAAATCTTTGCCCGTGAAGAAGCATTGGTTCACGCAGGCGAGCATTATCACATTCCCTATGAGGGCGACGATGCATCGGGCTTGGGCAAACCCCTTAAGAGCATTTTACATGGCAGAAAAGACTTGCCCATTTATGTTGCCAGCATTGGGCCCAAAAATGTGGAACTAACAGCCGAAATTTCGGATGGTTGGTTGCCTATTTTCTTCTCACCAGAGCGTTATACCGAAGCGTTTAAGCAAAATGTGGATGATGGTTTAGCAAAGGCGGGCAAGAGTATTGCTAATTTTGACATTGCGCCAACCGTTCATGTTGTACTAGAAGATGACCTAGAGATGGCATACAACCAAGTAAAGCCGATTCTTGCGCTTTACATTGGAGGGATGGGCGCAAAAGGTAAGAATTTCTATAATGAATTGGCGGTGCGTTATGGCTTTGAAGCCGAAGCTACACATATTCAAGATTTGTACTTAAGTGGGCAAAAGATGGAAGCGGTTGCCAGTGTGCCTAATGAATTGGTGGATGCGGTGGCATTGGTGGGTTCTAAAGAGCGCATTAAAGACCGTTTGCAATTGTGGCGTGACAGTGAAATTACCACGCTTAACATCACCACGTTTGATATGAATGCTGTGCGCGTCATGGCAGAACTCGTGTTGTAGATACTTCGCATAGTCATTTATAAATCAGATAATGACGAAGGTCACTGCCAACAGTCTAAACGCCAAAAATGGGGTACACGGTGACTTGTAGTGACCTTCGTCACGCACAATAGATACAAACTGAACATCAAACAATGGGACAACATCGGCTATAATCGTCTTTTAGAACACAGCGAAGGGCGTTAGGCTATGAATATTTTTGGTGTTGGTGGCGCGGAACTCATCCTTATTCTTCTCATTATGCTGATTGTGGCGGGTCCTAAGCGGATGATTCGCTGGTCTTATGTGCTAGGGCAGTATGTAAGCAAAGCGAGAAATATGTGGGCGCAAGTGGCAGAGGTGATTCAAAAAGAGTTTCAGGATGCGGGCATGGACGTAGATATCCCCAAAGACCTGCCCACACGCCAAAACATTGGCAAGGTGGTACAGCAAATTGCCAAGCCGATTATTGACCCCATTGCCAACCCCCTTAATGAAGCCCTTAAAGAGACTAAAAAGGCAACCGAGCTTCCTTCATTGGGTGCATGGAGCAAGCCTACAGTCCCCACCGCGCCCGCAAGCGATGAAACTGTCACGCTCACAGAAACGCCCGCTTTTGGCACATGGTCAACCCTACAAAATGGCAATACACCCCCAGAAAAGGCAGAGAGCTAATGCAAACTCCTCAGGACAGCCCAGAACTGCGTATGAGTTTACTAGAACATCTTGATGAGCTACGGGTGCGTTTTACGAAGGCATTTATCGCATTGATTATCGGTACGGTGATTGGGGTCATTATTGCGGGGTCGGTGTTTGAGTTTTTGCTTGTGCCGTATTGTGCGATAGACCCTACAGATGATTGTCGTTTGCAAACGCTGGGTCCTACGGAAGGGGTAGTGTCTTATTTTAGAGTGTCACTTACGCTGGGGGCGATGATTGCCATTCCTGTCATTACATACCAACTGATTATGTTTATTGTGCCGGGCTTAACGAAGCGCGAGAGACGGTTTATTTTGCTGTCATTGCCTGCCATTACACTCTTATTCATTGTGGGCGTGGCATTTGCGTGGTACTTACTCATGCCCCCTGCATTGGGCTTTCTGCAAGAGTTTCAGCCCACGCTCTTTAAGCCACAATGGACAGCGGACTTATATTTGAGTTTTATCACGGCGTTGGTGTTCTGGATGGGTGTAGCGTTTGAAACGCCGCTTGTTTTCTTTGTCATGTCACTTTTGGGCTTTGTGAGGGCGAAAACGCTGGTCAAGAACTGGCGCGTTGCAATTGTAGGCGCAAGTGTTGCAGCGGCGTTCATTACGCCCACCGTTGACCCTGTGAATATGTTCTTGGTGATGGCACCCCTGCTGGCACTTTACGTCATCAGCATCTTCTTGGTGGCAATTGGTCAACGCATTAACCTTGCAGGGCAAGCACCCCCGCAATAATGGTTTGCACTACGTGCAAATCGGGGCTTAGTAGCACAAGGTCGGCATCCTTGCCTTGTGCGATGCTTCCCTTGGTGTCACTAACGCCAATGGCTTGGGCAGGGGTAAGGCTAGTTACTTGCCAAATTGCCTCAAACGGCTTGCCTGTGGCTTGCACAAAGTTTCGTACACAGGCATCAAACGTAGCGACACTGCCCGCAAGCGTACCATCGGATAGGGTGGCTTTGCCGTTCTTTACCCCTACATGGTGTTCACCTAGCAAATACTCCCCATCAGGCATCCCACAAGCACGCATGGCATCGGTGATGAGCAATAAACCCGTTACCCCCTTTGCCTTAAAGAGCGTGTTCATTGCGCCTTCATGCACATGCACCCCATCCGCAATGAGTTCACAGCGTACGCGGTCATCCCCCATCACTGCCCCCACTACGCCGGGTTCGCGGTGTTGCAAGCCTGTCATGGCATTAAACGTATGCGTGCTATGGGTAATCCCCATCTCGATGGCACTTTTGGCTTGCTCATAGGTGGCGTTGGTGTGCGCGATGCTGACGGTAATCCCCCGTGAAACACATTCCTTGATAAGCCACTGATTCTCTTCAAATTCGGGCGCAAGAGATAACAGGCGAATGATGCCCGTTTCTAAAAATTCGAGGGCTTCGTCACGCTCTGCAATGCGAATGTATTCGGGGTGTTGTGCGCCACACTTTGCCACATTCAAATAAGGACCCTCTAGGTGAACGCCTAAAACACGGGCTTCATAGGGTGCTTGATAGGGCAAGTAGCTCTTAACGGCATTGAGAACACTTAGCAATTGGGCATGACTTGCACTAAGCGTAGTGGGCAAATAGCTGGTTACCCCATGTTTGGCATAAAACGCGCTCATGGTGGCAAGGGCTTCGGGTGTTGCATCCATAGCTTCGGCGTTCATTGCCCCATGCACATGCACATCAATGAAGCCTGCCGCCAGCGTATCGCCCATGGCATCCAATACACGCGCTGTTTCAAAGAGGGGAGGTGTTCCCTCGTCAAATGCTCTAATAACGCCATCCTCACACAACAACCATCCATGAGGGATGATAAGTGTTTCTGTGATGATGCGAGCGTTGGTAATGAGGAGTTGCATCATGGATGATAGCCTTTAGTGTGTGCTTTCGTAGGTGAGTTTTGCTAAAAGGGATGCGCCAATAAGAGGGGTGTGCTGTGCCTTTGGCAATTCATTTAATCCTAAACGCGAACATAATGCTAGCGCGAGGGGGGTCGGGTGTTCTAATAATCCCCCTGCAAACGCAATTTTTGCGCTTGCCATGTTTAGGCGTTGCATGACGGTATTTGCTAATTGTGCCAAATCTTGCGCCCCTTGTGACACAATGTTGAGCGCATCAGTATCGCCTGCTTGTGCGACTTCCAACACAACACTGGCTAATTTAGCAATTTCACTGGTGTTTGGCGTGTGGTCGGCATAAAGCCACGCCAATAAGTCGAGGGGGTCATTAAACTTTAGGGTTTCTTTGACACGGTTATATAGGGCTTGTGGTGCATTCGGTAAGCCATCCGCCACCTGTGAGAAGGCGCGTAGGGCTTGCATCCCTAGCCAATAACCACTTCCTTCATCGCCCATTAGGTAGCCCCATCCGCCCACTTCGCAGGTTTCACCGTTTGCGTTTACCCCAAAAACGATGCTTCCTGTACCGGCAAGGATAAGCACGCCTTCACGCGCTCCATTTGCACCCACTAAAGCAATTTCGTTATCGCTGGCAGGCGTAACAAGTGTGTTAGGGAGAACGGCTTGTGCTGTCTCACGCATCCATGTTTGCCCATGTTCTCCGCGTGCGCCAGCAATCCCTAGTCCTACCGCCGTAATGGGGACGTTGGCTAGTGTGCTTGCCTCACGGATGCCATTTTGGATGTATTGGCGGGCGTTGTCATAGCCAATGACGTTAGGATTAACCCGCTGTGGGCTTTGCCATTGGGCGAGGGGAGCGAGCGCATCATCAACCACGACCACGCGCACATTGCTACCGCCACCATCCACACCCATATAATAGTTAGGCATCATAACAAACTCCTTTTTGAACGCCCATACTGTAGCAAAAGAGGGGACAATGTGCAAGTTTTATGCAGTTTAGTGAATTATGACACTTTTCTTACATGCGAGGGCTTACAATCCGCCTGTTAGATACAACAACTCATCATATTATACGTACTGCTAGGGGTAAGAAATGCAGTCATCTTCAACACTTCCACAAAAGAGTAATAAGCCTAGTCCACTTCGTCGGGCGATTGGCTATTTGGGCAATCACTCTCGCGCTGTATTTTTTGCTTTGGGCGCATTATTGGTGGCAACGTTAGCACAACTCGCTGTGCCACAATTGATTCAAGACATGATTAACAGCATTGCTAACCAAGATGTATTTGTTTCGCAAGCCATCCTCGATATTGAACCCGAAATTGCGCGCAATGCTGCGGCGGCTTTGGCGGGCAAAACACCCGAACAACTTAATTTAACCTTGGTGATTGCAGGGCAATTGTTGGTCAATTCGGCGGTTGTTATTGTGGGATTTGCCATTATGCGTGGTATGTTTGCGTTTGTACAAACGTACATGGCAGAATTGACATCACAGGGCATTGCATTTGATTTTAGAAACGCCATCTTTGCTAAGTTAAGCCGTTTGTCGTTTAGCTATTATGACCGCAACCAAACAGGGCAGTTGATGATACGCGCCACTAGTGACGTTGAAAACGTGCGCTTGTTTATTGCGCAAGGGCTTTTGGCAACTGTACAGGCGTTTTTGCTTTTGACTGTTACTTTAGGGATATTGTTTGCTACTAATTGGCAATTAACGCTGGTCGTGATTCCCATCTTACCGCTTTCAATGGTGATTTTTGGTATTTTTGGGGCAATCTCACAACCGCTCTTTGCAGAAGTGCAACGGCGCATTTCTAGCCTGAACACGGTTTTACAAGAAAACGTAGCAGGCATAAAGGTCGTTAAAGCATTTGTGCGTGAGCGCGATGAACAACGCCGTTTTGCGAAAGCCACAGATGCCACATATGAACAGTATTTGCGCGTTGGGCGCATTTTCTCGTTTTTGTTCCCTATCATCTTCCTGATTGCACAGGTGGGGCAGATTGCTATTTTGTACTTTGCATCACCGTTGCTCATTGATGGCAGTCTTTCTCTAGGTGAGTATCAAAAGTTCACGTTGTACTTGGCGTACTTGTTTATTCCTATTGGGCAATTGGGCTTTATTGTGTCCTTGATGTCCCAAGCCAGCGCATCAGCAGAACGTATCTTTGAAATTTTGGATGCCGAGAGCGACGTGGTGGTAAAGCCTAATGCCAAAGAACTCACACAAATTCAGGGCGATGTGACCTTTGACAACGTGACGTTCCGTTACTTTAATTCATCGGATGCGGTGCTTAAGAATGTGTCGTTTACCGTAAAGTCGGGGCAAACAGTAGCACTCTTGGGGTCTACAGGGTCGGGTAAAACAACCATCATTAACCTAATTCCACGCTTCTATGACATTAGCGAGGGCGCAATCTTGATTGATGGAATAGACATTCGCGATGTGACGTTGGATAGCCTGCGCTCACAAATTGGCATCGTGCTACAAGAAACGAACCTATTTAGTGGCACAATCCGCGATAACATTGCGTTTGGGCGTAGTGATGCTATTGATGAAGAAGTCATCGAAGCGGCAAAAGCCTCTGCTGCCCATGAGTTTATTATGACATTTCCCGACGGCTACGAAACCCCTGTAGGGGAACGCGGTAGCACGTTATCGGGCGGGCAAAAGCAACGTATTGCCATTGCACGCGCTCTTTTGCTAAAGCCCCGTATCCTTATTTTGGATGACAGCACCAGTGCCGTAGACTTTACGACAGAAAGCAAAATTCAGGCAGCACTGGATACATTGATGCAAGGGCGCACAAGCTTTGTGATTGCCCAACGCATTTCAACGGTGCGTAACGCGGATATTATCCTTGTACTAGATGAGGGCGAAGTAGTAGCGATAGGGCAACATACCGAATTGATGGAACAAAGCCCCATCTATGCCGAAATTTACAGTTCACAATTGCTAGAAGATGCCACGCCCACCGCGTAGGCAACACAAAAGGGAGAATTGAACTATGTTTATGGATGGTGGACGGCGTATTCTTGACCAAGAAACGGCAAAACCAAAGCGTGTTTCGGTAACGCTTGGGCGTTTTTGGGCATATTTTGAGAAGTATTGGGCGGGGCTAGTTTTGTGTGGTGTGTTTATTTTGGTATCAACGTGGGCAAGTCTTACGATACCCGAACTGACCAGCCAAGCCATAGACTGCTATATTTTACCCACCGCCACAGGGGGCTGTACCTTTACAGAACTTAAAGATGGTTATGTCAATGGCGATGAAAGCCTGTTTGTAGAGCGTGTTGCAGGTGTGGGCGTTATTTCTTTAATGTCGTTGGGCTTGCTGGTGTTAAGCTCTGCAACCGTAGGGGTGGCGTTCTATAGTATGCGCTGGAGTGGGCAAAACGCCATCCGTGACATTCAACGCGACCTCTTTCAAAAAATTCACGCGCTCTCGCTTTCGTTCTACTCTAAAAACGAAGCAGGGCAGGTGATGAGCCGTGTGACGAATGACATTGATACTATTCAGCAAAGCATTAACTTTGCGTTGCTACAGGTGCTAACAGGCGTGGTCTCGGTAACGTGGACAATTATTCGCATGTTGCAAGTTAATTTGCCTTATGCGCTCTTAAGCCTCGCCATCTTGCCCGTGATGCTGTTTACAACAATCTATTTTAGCAACCAAGCGCGTAAGGCGTTTCGGCGTGCAAGGCAAGAAATCGGTAGCGTAAACTCTGAATTGCAAGAAGGCATCTCTGGCGCAAGAGAAGTGCAAGCGTTTAACCGTGAAGAAGAGACCATTGCAGCTTTTGAACGCTCTAATGATGCGAATCGTATGGCAAACGTGCGAGCTGCTCTCTTTACGAGCGCACTTACGCCTGTGCTAGAAGCGTTGGGCTATGTGAGTTTGGCGATTGTGGTAGTAGTGGGCGGTTTGGCTGCGCTGGGACAATTCCCATTAGTGCCAGCTGAAAGCATCACACTAGGGATGGTTTTTGCGTTTTTGCAATACTCGCAACGTGCTAACCAACCGATTCAACAAATCGCGCTACTGTGGACAAACGTTCAAAGTGGTATTGCTGGCGGTGAACGCATCTTTAATCTCATTGATGAGCATATTGATGTTGCCAATGCCGCCCAAGCCAAGACCATGCCCAAAATTCAGGGAGATGTGTCCTTTGAAAATGTGAGCGCAGAATACGAAAAGGGCGAGCCTGTTCTAAAGAACGTCAGCTTTAACGTTAAGCAGGGGCAAATGGTGGCGTTTGTGGGACCGACAGGTGCAGGCAAAACCACCATCATTAACTTGCTTCCTCGCTTTTATGATGCCACCACAGGCGCGGTTAAAATTGATGGCATGGATGTTCGGGATGTGACAACAGATAGCTTGCGCTCACAAATTGGCATTGTGCTACAAGACACCTACTTGTTTAGCACCACCGTGATGGACAATATTCGCTATGGGCGCATGGAAGCCAGCGATGAAGAAGTCATTGAAGCTGCCAAGCGCGTGGCTGCCCACGACTTTATTACACGCTTGCCCGAAGGCTATGAAACGGTGCTTGGTGAGCGTGGTTCTGGGCTATCGCAGGGTCAACGCCAGCTGATTGCCATCGCGCGTGTGGCACTAATGAACCCCAACTTGCTCATTTTGGATGAGGCAACATCAAGCGTGGACACACGCACAGAGCGCGTCATTCAATCGGCGTTTGATAGCTTACTGCAAGGGCGCACGAGCTTTGTTATTGCTCACCGTTTGTCTACCATTCGCAACGCCGACCAGATTTTTATGCTAAAAGCAGGCGAAATTGTGGAAAATGGCACACACAAGGAACTGTTAGAAAAGCGCGGGGAATACTATAATCTCTACATGAGCCAATTCCAAGCGACAGAAGAAGACAACCTTGCAGGACAAACTTCAGCACTTACATAACACCCGACTTATCCTCCTGACGCTCATCTTATTGATGGGCGCAGGTTTGCGCGTCATCGGCATGACCCAAGCTGACATCTGGTTTGATGAAGGCTTTACCTACTACGCGCTTAAAGTGCCTGACTTGTTTCAGGCACTTTTGCGTGATGACCACCCCCCCACGTATTTTGCATTGCTTAAAGTATGGACAAGTTTTGTTGGGCAGGGCGAACTTGGCTTGCGCTATTTGTCTGCGCTTTTGGCAATGCTAGGGCTGGCGATGATGTACCCCCTTGCCCAAGAAATTTTAAAGCACCGCCCCCATCCGTCACGGTGGATATACCCCATTTTGGCGGTTTTGGTGTTTTCATTGCTGGATATGCAACAGTATATTGCCCAAGAAGCCCGTATGTATGCGCTATATGTGCTATTTGCTATCACTAGCATGTGGGCGTTTTTGCGCTGGATTCGCACAGGGTCACGGGCATTAGCGGTGCTTTGGGTATTCATGACCGCGTTTTGTGTGTATACCCATTATTTGGGTGCGTGGACGGGCGTTACACAGGGCATCTATGCTTTGCTGTTTTTGCGTGGGCGCAAACGCTTAGAAGCGATTGCGGGCTTGACGATTGCCGCGATTGTATTCACTCCTTGGCTAGTGGGGGCAGTGTTACCTTATCAAATTCGCAAAGTGTCTACACAGCCCATTGGTACACTCTCTAATTGGGAAACGATTAAAGGCTTCATTGACGTATTTTTAAGCCGTCAGTGGGTGCTGTTGGTGGCATATATGGGCTTTGGTTTGGTGGTTGTGGTGCAAGATGCTCATCAGCAACAGGGCTATCGTTTGCGCTGGAAACCCCTTAATGTGCCGTTTTTGCTGGTAACGTGGATACTTGTCCCGTTTTGGCTAACGTATGCGTTTAACTTTGTGGTGGATATTCTGGCAGACCACCGCCTAGCACAGCTAGACGTGCCGATTGCGCTTTTAATCGCATTTGGGTTGGCGAATGTGCCACGCCCTACACGAGGTGTTTTGGTGGGGGCATTGCTGGTGTATAGCCTGCTTCACTTTGATATTTATCGCCCACGCCAACCTTGGGAATCGTTCGGGCGCAATAGTGCCGAATTTGTTTTAGCGGGGGATGCCGTTTTCATTGATGTGGGCGGTGGGGATTACCAGCTTGAATACTATATTGACCGCTATGCCCCCCCAGAAATTGACGTGCGCTCTATTAAACGCTGGCAAGCGTGGTTTCCTGATGAATTTTGGTTTGAATTGCCAGAATACCTAAGGGACTTTGATACGGTATGGTTTGCCCAATGGTCGGCATTTGACCTTGAGAGCATTGTAAACCGAGAAGGCTTTGTGCGAACCGCCACGCGCCATACCAGCGATTGGGAGCAAAACTGGTATACCTATCGTTATGACCGCTTGCCCAACAGCGAGCCTTTGGGGACATTTGGCGACCTGATGACGCTAACGCACGCCAAATTTGTGCCAGAAGCGTTGCGTGTAGACCTATGGTGGCAAGCCAACGCGCTCTTAGAGCGTGATTATACGGTGTCGGCGTTCTTACTAAACGAAGCGGGCGAGCTAGTCGCACAATTAGATAGCCAACCCTTTGTGGGGGAAGCCCCAACGACCACATGGCAAACCGAAGCAACCTACTATGACCCGCGCCCATTGGTCGCCAATCGTGAGCTAGGGGCGGGCGTGTACAGTGTGGGCATTAGCGTTTATGAATGGACACCTGATGGGGTTATCAACCTAATGCCCGACAATGAAGAAACGCCTTATCTCATCATCGGGCAAATGACTTTAGGCGATTAGCCTAAGAAGCGGTTGAGGTTAAAGAGGCTGATATTATGGGGTGTGCGACCTGTCAGCGTTAGGTCGGTTAAAATTTTGCCAATGCCCGTACTAAACTTAAAACCATGCCCACTAAATCCCGCCCCGATAGCAATATGGGGGTAGGTGGGGTGTTGGTCGATGACGAAGTCTTGGTCAGGGGTCATGGTGTATAAACATACACGCACCATTTTTACGTCTGCGCTTTGCGACATGGGCAAAAAGTCTTTGATGAGATGGCGTAGTTTGGGTACAGCGTCCTCATCAGGGGTGTAATTGATGTGAGAAGGGTGGTCTATGTTAAGCCCGCCGTGAATCCCACTTTTTACACCGCTTCCCTCAATGCTAGGCAAGCCGTATAAACCGCCGCCTTTGTCAAAGTCTGCGTGATAAATGTAAATGGGCATGTGTTCGTGGGTGTAGCTATCATCGGGTGAATTAAACAGCACTTCTTGCACGCGCAAGGGCTGTAAGGGCAAAACAGACCCTGTGGTTTCTTGAATGAGTTTTCCCGCCCAACTGCCTGCGGTAATGACGAGTTTTGCGCTCTTATACACAGCATCTTCTGTATGCACTTCTACGCTATCGGCAAAAGGCGCAATTTTAAGAACGGGCGTGTTATCCCGTAATGTCGCGCCATGCGCTTTTGCTAGGCGAAGGTGGGCATTCACGGCGCGCGACGGGGGTACAATGCCGCTATCGGCTTGATAGATGACTTGCCAATCATCTTGGAAGCGAAATTGTGGAAAGCGTGCCTGGGCTTCTTTGGCGTTTAGCAATTCGTAGGGGATGCTTGAGGTGTCTAGGGCGTTTTTAGTGTCTCTGAACGTGGGTTCATCAGGATACCCAAAGTCAATGCCGCCCGTTTTGATATAAAAACGCTCGCCTGTGGCTTCTTCTAAGGCGTGCCAAAGGGGATAGGTCTCACGGGCAAGCTGAACATACACAGGGTTGGTGTAGCTATAACGGATAATCCGAGAATGTCCCCAAGAGCTACCCCATAAATGGTTAAACTCAAATTGCTCTAGCAACAGCACTTTTTGCCCCGCTTTTGCCAGATAATAAGCGGTAGCACTGCCCATGCCACCACCACCCACCACAATACAATCAAATGTTTCTGCCATGTGTGCTAATCTTTCTCAAAGGGTGTACCGAGTGCTTTGGGTGGGTCACTTCTTAGGATGGCACGCGCCCGATTTTGAAGCGATTTCGGCAATATCATCAATAAGCGTTCTAGTGCGCCGCTGCTAACGATGAGCAACGTAATAAGCATCATCACCCAAGGGATGCCGTTAAGCAATACCAATGGAATTTGGGTATTTGAGCGTTGTAATGCCGACGATACCGCCTGCAATGAACTAAACAAATACGCACCAAGCACCACTCTAAACGGATGCCATCCGCCAAAGATGACGATTGCCAGCGCAATCCAGCCGTCACCGCGCATACTGGGGGGTGTTGCCCATCCCGACTTTACATTAAGCGAGTATGCCGCGCCTGCTAAACCGACGATAGCACCACCCAGTACCACCCAAAAATAACGGGAGCGATTGACAGCAAAGCCACGCGCAAAAGCTGCTTCGGGGCGTTCTCCTAGTGCGCGGTGGGTTAGCCCGCCCCGTGTGCGAAAGAGCCAATACCATATGCCAAAAATCAGCGCATAACTGACGTACACCAAAAAATCGTGAAAGAAGAAAATGCGCCCCACCGTAGGAATTTCTGACAGGATGGGCAATGAGATGTTAGGGAAAATGGGCCCCGGTTGGCGTGTATAGGCTTGCCCCAAAAATTGCGCCAAATCGGCACAAAGCAACGTGAGTACAAAGCCAATAGCGACTTGGTCTTGCTTTAAGGTGATGCTGCCAAAGGCAATTAGCAACGCCACCAACGCGCCAATCAGCATGGCAACAAAAACACCTATCGCAAGCGCAAGGGGCAAGGGCAATCCTGCTCTTTGTGCGGTCAGGGCTGCCACAAATCCGCCCATTGCCGAGAGCGCAAGACTGCCGTCCAACGAAAGGTTAATGACACCCGCCCGTTCTGTGATCGTTTCGCCCAGTGCGGCAATCACAAGCGGTGTGGCGTTAGAGATAATCGTGTTAAAGGTGTTAATCAGCTCTTGGTTCATCGAAGAAGCGTTCCCGTATGCCATTAAATAACAAAATACACAAGACAACTAAGCCTTGTAACACATTTGCCAACGAAGCATCAAGCTGTAAGGCAATTTTTAGGCGTGTGCTACCCGTTAAAATTGCGGCAGAAACAAAAGCAATGCCTACCGCCCACAGCAAACGCGCTCCTGCCAACAGCACCACCAATAACGCCAAAAAGCCAATGCCACCGCTAATGAGGGGGCGTAAGCTGTGGTAGGTTTCTAAAACGCGATGCGCCCCTCCCATGCCAGCCAATGCCCCACAGAGCAAGAACGCCGTGAGGGTGCTTCTTTCTATCGGCACACCCAAAAGCAATGCCGAGCGCGGATTTTTGCCTGTGGCTTTTAACTGTAAACCCCAGCGTGTGTTGTTTAATAACACGCTGACAAGGGCAATCATGCCAAAGAGCAAGCCTAAATAGGGCAAGCTGACGGGAAAATCTTGGCTAAAGGGCGTAAGCCATACCTCACGGGGGAAGGGCTGTGTGGCTTGTGCGCTACCGCCTTCGGGGGGTTGCCAGGGCCCACTAATGAGGTAAATAGAGTAAACGTTGACGAGGGCGTTCATTGCCACACCGCCAAAAATCTCGTTAATGCCAAGTCGAGTTTTTAACACACTAATGGTAAGGCTAACAACCATGCCTGCGCCTGCGCCTGCGATTATTGCCAGCAAAATCCAAAGGGGGGTGGGCAAGTCGCGTACAAATAAGCCCACATAGCTTGCGCCAATTGCGCCTGCCATCAATTGCCCCTCAATGCCAATGTTCCACAAGCCCGCCCGAAACGTGACGACTAAGCCGACCACACAGAACGCCAATGGCATCCAAAAGTTCACCACGCCACCTAATGAGGTGCTAGAACCAAATGCACCACTAAGAACTAAATGCACCACTTCTAGGGGGTTGTTGCCCACAATAATGATGAGTAGCGCTGTGATAAGCAAAGACACGGCAATGGGCAATAGCGCGAATAAAACAGATTGCATGGGTTTTGTCATAGGGTTATGCGCCTCCGCCAATGAGTTCGCCCAATCGGTCAACGTTCACTTGGGTAACATCATCAATCACAGTAATTTTGCCATCAAAAAATACAAGGATGCGGTCACTATACGCCAGCACTTCGTCTAGTTCGGCAGAGCTAAACACAATGCCCGCACCACGCTGACGGCGTGCCTCTAGTTGCTCCCAAATCCAGCTTGCCGAATCTACGTCTAGCCCGCGCGTGGGTTGCTCTAATGAAAGTACCGTTGGCGTATCGGGCAATAGCGAAATAAGCACGCGCTGTTGGTTGCCCCCAGAGAGCGTTTCAATGAGGCTTTGGGGTTTGCCCTTTACTTGATAATGACTAATGCGCTCTTGGGTAAGGTTTTGCGCCCGTTGCCACTGAATCGTAAGGTCTTGTTCTGTGAGTAGGGCGGTGTGTTCGGTCAGGCTCATGCCCTTAATTAAGCCTTCTTCAATGCGTCCGCTTGCCCCAAAAAAAACGCCTTCACGCATCAGACGGCGGTAGGGCGTGTGAGTGTGGTCTTTTTCTTTCAGCCACAATTTGCCCCCTTGCGGTTTGATAAGCCCTGTGATGGCACGCAAAAAACGTTCTTGTCCGCTCCCATCTAATCCCACAAGTCCCACAGTTTCGCCTGCATACAGCGCAAAATCGCTCACTTGCACGTTAAACCGTCCGCCTGTTAAATGCCCTGTTAGGCGCAGGATGGGTTTTTCTCGTTTTACGCTGTGGCGTGGGGGAGGGGGCTTAATGTCGCCAAACATGGTTTTCGCCAGCTCTTGGGCAGTGATGGGCATTTCTGCGGTATGCACAATGCGTCCGCCTCTTAAAACCGCCACTTCATCACACAACGCCACCACATCTTCTAGCTTGTGGCTAACGAGTAAAATCGTCATGCCGTTTTTTGCGAGTTCTTTAAGAGTGCTAAATAGCTGTTGTTTTTGCGAAGCACTAATGCCGCTGGTCGGCTCGTCTAAAATGAGCAAGCGCACGCCTAACGCCAGAAGTCTCACAATTTCTAATTGCTGGCGTTGGGCAATGGAAAGGTTGCTGGTGAGGTCATCGGGATTAAGCTGAAAGCCAAAACGGGCGGTAATGTGTGCCAAACTTTGGCGTGCTTTGGCAAGCGTAGGCAGCGCGTTATTGCCAAAGATAAAATTTTCTAGCACGCTAAACGCGCCCACATCCAGCGGGTCTTGTTGTAGCATCCCAATGCCACTTGATACCGCGCCTTGTGGGTTTCGATAGTGCGCTTGCTCGCTATCTAGCCAAATTTCACCGCCATCTTGGGGCTGATACCCGCTCAAAATTTTCATGAGCGTAGACTTGCCTGCGCCATTTTCACCTAAAATGCCAATGACGCGCCCAGAAGTAAAGTGAAGGTCGATATTGTCGTTGGCAATGAGTGTGCCAAAACGTTTGGTGATATTTTTAAGCGTTATTTCCATAGGGTTCTTTATTCGGGTTCTTTTGGTGAGGGGTTTACTATAAAAGAAAAAGGCACAGCTAACAACGCCAGCCATGCCTTTTGTAAAAGCAAAGTTTAGTTACTTTGACCGTTCATGCCTTCTAGCAATTGGGGCAAGTACCACACTTCTAGCTCGGTGGTATATTCGCCATCTTCCGCAAGCACAGTACCATCTTGCAAGCTAAGGGGCCCCTGCCACAGGTAGAATGTGCCTTCGTTGGCGGGGTCTTGCTCAAAACCAATCATGCCTTCAACAAAAATTCCGAAATTACCCGCTACTTCTTCTGTGGTAGCGTCGCCAATTTGGAAACCGACAATGCTATCAGAACCCCATGTAGGCGCAATCCAGAGCCATTGTTGTTCAGTATCGCCCGCAGCAATAGCGGTGATGTATTCAACATAGTAAGGACCCCAGTTATAGAAGGGGACACCCAAGCAGGCTTCTAGGGCTTCGGCACAGCCATCGGCATTGTCATAAGCCACCGAGAAAACGTTTTCGCCATTGGCGCGGCGTTGCCCACTGACCACAATCGCTTCGGTGGTATCAATACCGCTAATGACGACATCCACGCCACTATCAAAGAGGGCATTGGCTTCGGCAGTGGGGTCTAGGGTAACACCAGGGATGTTAAACCAAAAGCCAATCCACGTGACGTTAAATTCAAGGGTGCTGGCATCCTTGCCGAGAATGGTTTCATAGCAATACTTGGCACCCAAGTAAGCCGAAGCTGCAAAACGGCGTGTTTCGGGGTTAATGAGGGGTCCCAAGTAACCAATTTTACCTGTTTCGGTAGAAAGGGCAGCTAAACAGCCTGCGGCTAATTTGCCCCATTCCATTTCTGCCATGATGTTGCTGACGTTGAGGGGAGCAAGTTCGCTATCCAATGCGCCTTCGATAGTGCTAAATATATCGGCTTGTTTCTCTTCTAGAGCGTTGCTGCCAGAAACATTCACAAATTGAACATCGGGGAACTTTTCTGCCACAGCATCGGTGTCTTGTTCAAAGCTATCCGATGTGGTGAAGATAATCGTTGCGCCCTGTGACACCATATCGGTGACAACGCTTTCCAATGTCGATTCGGGTGTGTCGGCGGGGTTAAGGCTTTCAAACAAAAGCATCTTGGCGTTGGGGATAGATTCCTCAACAAAAACACCCCCTTCGTAATGTGCCTGACTCCAGCCTCTATCATTTTGAGGTCCCACCAAAATCATGCCAAAGACCACTTCATCTTGGGCAAATGTGGGCAACGCTAAGACCACCAACAGAAGGGTTGTTAGTGTGAACAGAGAGAACTTTTTCATTGTGTCACCTTTGGGTATCAATTAAAGCCAAATAGTATTTTAGCGCACGAAGAATAAAAGAAAACCATGAGTTCATCACAGTTATTTGCCTTAAAATTCGTTAAAAGTACCTAATTCGCCATTTCTTTTACGAAACGTTTCTTTTATCTGTGGTAAACTAGTATCTTGTGTGTAAACCCTAAATAAATAGACTTTAACCTTATCTTTTTTTGAATGGACGTTGCCCCATGACAGAAGATGAAGAGAAAACTCTCGTTGAGGATATTGAGAACTTAATCGTACAAAAGGACTACCGTCAAGCCTATCGTCTCTTAAATCAGGCGATTGAAGAAGATTCTAAACTAACAGAATTTCACATATTGCGTTTAAGATTGCTGTGTGTTTATGAACCTAATGACGGTTTTACCAAAGCAAGTGGGTCTCTTTATCACCTTAAAGAAGAAGAAGAAATAGACGAAGAACGCTATGGCGAGTTCCGTGACATCATTTACCACCGATATCGTGTATTTTTGGCGGGGTCATTGGCTAAATTACAGCCCGTCATGTCGGATGTAAGTCAATTTCGTAATGAAGCCCATCTTGCACTTGCTTCGCACTTTTGGGAAGGCAAGCTATTGAATAGCCTGTTAGAAACTGCGCTGTGGTATAACGCTAATAACGCAAAAGCTTCACAAGGGACGCAAGGGCTATTTGGGTCGAGTCGTAATACTGTTAAGCCCCTAGAACTATTAACCCAAAGCCTAAAAATAGCCACACCCCAAGATGAGTTATATCCCTTGTTAAGGGTGTGTCTTGCCGATGTTTATGCCATTCACGGTGATTTAGCCAATGCAATAGAGAACTATCGCATGAGCCTAGAGGAGCCTCAATTTCCATTTGCGCTCTTTGAGAAGTTCCGTTGGTTATGGGAACATGCCTATCACCAAATCTTGGCGCAAGTTTACTTTGCGGTGAAGTCTATGATTGATGACAACGGCGAAATTGGCGATGGGCTTGTGATGTGCCTTAATGCCATAGATGCAAAAACGGCACTCTTTTATTTTACGCAAGGAGAAGTCTATCTTTACACTAAAAATGCTGAACAGGCACTTCATGCGTATTATGAATTTTATGATGCCCCCGAAGAACTGACAAACACCATGCTGCAAAGTGGCAATTTTATTGATGGGGTACAAGAAATTGCCAAGTTATTGCCCACTAAAGTCTCTTTTGAACGCCCTCTTGTTTACACCACTCAGGCAGTCGTTCATCGGGCAGAACCCAACAAGTTACGGGCGTTAATTGCCCTTAAGCGTTGGGATGACGTGAGCCAAAGCATTGAACAACTTTTGCAAGAAAACCCACCTAAAGTTTCTATGGATGAGCTTTATGCACTAAAAGAGCAAATGCTTGAAAAGAAGATTGAACATCAATACGAGCTTGCTTTGCAAATGGCAGACGAAGCCTATCGCCAAAAAGACTGGCAGACCGCCAGCGCAAAATACTTGTTCAGCTCGTCTTCGGTGCAAATGACAACAGTGCATCGGGTACGTTGTGTGGTGGCATTGGGGCAAAGTGGGAATGAATTAGAGCGTGTTCGCTTGACGTTGCGCCAGCTTGTGCCAAGCGAGTTTGAGAAACTAGACCCTGCTGACATCCAATACTTTACTGATGTGGTGGTAAAGCTGGACTTGTGGGCAGACGCGCACCGTTACATCACACAGATGCCCCTAGACCCCGATAAAGCCCTGCACTATACCAACGGGCGAAGCGCGTACATTGCCCAACAAGTAACGATAGGGCAGGCGGCACTCCAAAATCAAGAATACGCCGTTGCTAAAGAGGTGGTTCAACACCTAGAACGCATGGCAGTGACAGACATTGACGCGGTGCTTTTTTGGGCAGAGTGGCTAAAGCAAGAGGGGCGTTGGCATCAGTTGCGTAGCTTGCTTGTGCCATATGCTAACGCTGATGAACGCGTGTTGCCATTACTGATTAGCGCAGACCTTGAACAGGGCTATATTGAGGATGCTTCTTCGCGCATTTCACCCGATACCGCCCCAGAAATTGCGCTTCAATTGCGCCAAATGATAGAGGCGCGCGCCACGTTTAGACCCTACTTTCATGTGGTCAACATGAAGGGAAGTGTGATGGTGGATAGCCTTCGCCATGATGCCAATGCTGAAGTGTGGAACGGCTACTTTGCCATTAACTTAAAAGAAGTTAGCTACACACGCTACAATTTAACCACTCTGCGCCACCTCTTTGACCATGAAATGGCAGACTTTTTAACCGCCTTGCACAATAACCCGTCTAACACGGCAAAATATCACTTTTCTTGGCGGACTATTGCCAAAAATCGTCGCCTCAAAATTGTGTTGCTGTGCTGTGTAGAAGCCTATAGCGAAGAACAAGCTGTTGCAGAATCTCATGATTTATGGAGCTTGGTCTCGCGGTTATTGCCGTTGCAATCTGATAAGACTTTTTACTATGAACCCGTGTATTTGCTAGAAGAATTGCTGGCGCATTATGAGCCATTTGAGATGCGCTCTTTTTACCAAGTGATTCGTAAGGAACGCAAGTCTTCCAGCGGCGACTTACACATCATGCCTATTGTTGCCTCTGAGGGTGATAAAAACGTGCTACTTCAAGCGTTGCTAGACGCACAGCAGGATGTATTGCTAGATGTGTACTTTCAGCCGACAGAACTGATGGCATGGGAGCGAAATCCGCCGTTTGCCCAATCAAACTCGCAATCATCAGCAACATCTACGCTAGACGCGGGCAATTTGCAATTGCTAGAGCTAATCAACCGTGGCGCGCACATGCAACGGGTAGATAATTATTTTGGTAGTTATCCTTATGTGATGCAAATTCGGCTTGCCAGCACAAATTCTCTTAATTTGGGGCTTCGTAGCATTATACGGGTAGAGATGTTTGGGCAATCACCCGTTGATTTTATGGACGCAGTACAGGATACAGACCGCGAGATTGCGCTTCGTAACTTAAGGACCTTACGTGCTGAACAATGGGGCTACGAAATGTCAACGCTTAAAGGGAATCGTTGGCGCTATTTATACGCCCTGCCCGAAGTGCTGATTGGAACACGCTTGCCTCTGCCTAAAAGTGATGGTATGGTAGGAATGAAGGTTGCCCAAGTAAAGCAAGCCCCTGTTCCCAAGACACTTAGCGATAGTGGCGTAGTAATTGGTGAATTGCTAACCCCTGTGCAAGGCAAACGGCAAACGGTACGTCTGTCTATTGCTGATAGAATGCGCCATGTGTATGTGGTGGGGCGGACAGGAACGGGTAAATCGTCGCTGTTACAACGCATGATTTTACAAGACATTGAACAAGGGTACGGCGTGATTGTCATTGACCCACACGGCGACCTTGTAGATGGTGTGCTAGAACGATGCCCAACGTATCGTGAACAGGATGTAATGCTGTTTGACCCTTCCGATATTGACTATCCTATGGGCTTTAATATGCTGGACGTTGAGGGCGACTTTCAGCGAAATATGGTCATATCAGACTTTATTGGCTTGTTATATGCCATTTTTGACCCACAACGCACCGGCATGATAGGACCGCGCTTTGAAAATGCAGTGCGTCAAAGTATGTTGGTGGCAATGGAATTACAAGACGGCTCATTTTTAGAGATGGTACGCATGTTGGCGGATGATAAATTTCGTGAACAAGCCGTTGAACTTGTAACCGACCCCATGGTAAAGATGTATTGGAATGAAATTGCCAAGAACTTTAGAAATTTGGGTGAAGGCAATATGATGGACTATGTGACATCAAAGTTCGCACGGTTTCAGGTGTCGCCACTTCGTAATATCATCGGGCAGGGCAAAACGACGCTAGATATTGAACGCATCATGAGTGAGCAAAAAATCTTGCTTGTTAACTTATCAAAGGGCAAAATTGGGCCCGAAACGAGCCAATTTTTGGGGTTAGTGCTAATTCCGCAAATTTTTATTGCCACCCTAAAGCGGGCAAAACTAGCCCAAAGTGAACGCCACCCCATTTGCCTTTATGTGGACGAGTTTCATAATCTCACCACGTCCTCGTTTGCCCAAATGTTGTCAGAGGCGCGTAAATACGGCTTAGCCATTACTGTGGCGAACCAATTTATTAGCCAACTGACCGACCCCGTGAGAGAAGCCATTTTTGGCAATGTGGGAACGTTACTTTCCTTTCGGGTGGGGGTAAAAGATGCGATGTTCTTGGCGGAAGAATATCACCCCGTTTATGGCAACGAGGACTTAATTAACCTGCCAAACTATCATCTTTTGGTAAAGTCCTTGATGGAAGGCGAAACCATTCAGCGTTTCCCCATCCGCACATTGTCAGATGAATATGTGGTTGATGAAGGGCGGGCAATGCGGATTCGTCAGCAGTCTCGCCAGAGCTATGGTCGTGACCATCGCATTGTAGAACGTGGCATTAGTGAACGCCTAAAGCAATCGCCCAAACGCAAGCACCGCCCTTAAACATGATGGCTTTACACAAGCAAAATGCCGATTCGTATGCCAGAATCGGCATTTTCGTGAGGTGTTTAGACGATTTTGTTGGTGAGTTGCCCTAAGCCCTCTATTTCAACCGTCATGCTATCACCACTTTGTAGCCACACCTTTTCGCTCATGCCCAAAATGACTCCTTCGGGCGTGCCTGTGCTAATGATGTCACCGACTTCTAAAGCAAAGTGACGGCTGACATAGCTAATCACTTCGGCAACACTAAAAATCATGTCGTTGGTACTGCTGTTTTGGCGCAAATCACCGTTTACCCAGCACTTTACGCTTAGGTTTTGGGGGTCTGGCACGTCATCCGCTGTCACCAAGTAGGGACCAATGGGTAAGTAACGGTCTAGAGTTTTGCCCAATAGCCATTGGCTGGTGGTGAGCTGTAAGTCGCGTGCGCTGATGTCATTGGCGTTGCAATAGCCAAAAACATATTCTAGGGCTTCGGCTTCGCTCACGTTAAACGCGCGTTTGCCAATGACCACGCAAAGCTCGGCTTCATAGTCCACTTGTTGCGCGTGGGGGTTGGTTGGAACATCATCTTTGTGCGAGGCAATGGTGTTACTAAACTTAGAGAAAATAATGGGCGTAGTAGGAATTTTCGCGCCTGTTTCTTCGGCATGACGGCGATAGTTAAGCCCTACACACAAAATCTTTGAGGGCGTTGGCACGCAGGGCGCATGAACCACCGTGCGCTCATCAAAAAACCACGAGGGGTCGGCTTTTTCTAGGGCGCGATAGGCGAGGGATAGCCCCTGTGTAAAGAGTGTCTCTAGCTTGGGCATGGGCTGATGAGGAAGTAGCGATAGGCTCGCTTTTTCTAAGTCAATAATGCCTTTTTCGGTAGAAATGCCTATTTTGATGCCTTGTGTTGTGCGGTAATGGATGAGCTTCATTGTATTTTTCTTCTCAATGATTCTAAGGGTCGTTAAAGGCGTTCTTGTGCTACCAGGTGCTTAAAAGCGTTTAGGGTGTCGCGTACTCCCTCTAAGAGGGGTGTTTCATAAACTGTAAAATGACGGCGTAGTTCACTATCATCAAAGCCTTCGGGGAATACCAACCGTTCTGTGCCATGTGTAATTTTCGCGTTCGGTATGACGTTCTTAATGGCTTCTACAACGTCGCTAATGGCGTTTACTTTGCCCCCCAAGTTAAAATTGTGTGCGCCATCTAGGGGTTTAAGCGACGCGTCAATAAATTGACGTGCGACATCGCTGGCAAGCTGAAGTTGGGTTGTACCCCCAAAGTTAATGTGAAAGAGTTCACCTTTTACAGACGCGAGCATGGCTTTGGTGGGGTCACTGGTAAGCCCTTGGTCACGCCCAATACCGTACACCGTGTAAGGACGAAGCGCGGTACTGCTGATGCGATGGTCTTGCCAATAAATGCGGGCTATGCCTTCATCAGCTTGCTTATATACGCCGTAAAGCGTGCTAGGGTAGTGTGGGGCATCATGCGCCACCAAACCCGCGCCATAGCGTGAGGCTTCGCCGTAAATGGCAATTGAAGAGGCTTGTACGATGTGAGCTACACCCGTTTGGCGTGCTGCCTCAAAGACGTTGACTGTGCCAACAACGTTGACTTGTGCGCCTAAAATGGGGTCTTTCTTACAAAATGGCACTTGTAGCGCGGCTAAATGAATGACGTGGGTAATGCCGTGTTCTTTGAAGGCGTTTAACACGCTTTCGGGCTGGACAAGGTCACCCTTCACCCATGTGACACGCGCTTGCTCTTCAGGGCTTAGGAGGTAATCTACACGATGCCCACTGGCGGCAAGGTCAAAACTCACGACATTTTCGCCTGCTTTTACAAGATGATATAGTGTCCATGCGCCGATGCACCCTAAAGCTCCCGTGACTAAGAAAACGCGACTTTCTACCATTCTTCCCCCTAAATATTTTTTAGCTTAAATAGGGTAGATTGTAGCACGAAAGTCGCTTTCTTGCCCTCTAATCTGCTAATAGCCGTGCGTTCTGTAAGTCCCATGATAGGCTGACATGCTCGCCTTCTTCAAATGCAAACCCGCGCTTAAATTGCGTATTTTGCATGCGTACTCGTAAAAAACTCTCGCCAATACGCACTGTATAACGCGTGTCGGTGCCTAAATACTGCACCTGTGTTACTTGCCCTTGTACTTGTGCCGTCTGTTCGTTCTCAATCGGCGCGTTATAGAGCTTTAGCTGAATACGCTCGGGACGAATTGCTAATGTAGGCGTGGCAGAGGCGAGGACGTTGGCTTCCGTAATAAGAACGCGCACGCTTTGTTCGGCATCCAAAGCCACTTGCACTGTTTTGCCCTCTACGCTTAAAATTTGTACGGGTATAAAGTTTGTTTCACCAATGAAGTCGGCAACGAAGCGATTTTTTGGGGTTTCGTAAATGTCGCTAGGTGTGCCAATTTGTAGCACGCGCCCCTCGCTCATGACAGCAATTCTATCCGCCATTGTTAGGGCTTCTTCTTGGTCATGCGTCACGTATACAAACGTAATGCCTACTTCGCGTTGGAGGCTTTTTAGCTCTTCTTGCATTTCACGCCGTAGCTTAAGGTCAAGTGCGCCAAGTGGCTCATCCAGTAAAAGCACCGCAGGGCGATTAACAATGGCACGCGCCAATGCCACCCGTTGTTGTTGCCCCCCTGATAGTTCACTGGGCTTGCGTGTGGCAACCTTGGGCAAGCGTACTAGCTCTAGGGCGTGATGAGCGCGTTTTTCGGCTTCTTTCTTGGGGACATGCGCCATTTGCAAGCCAAACATCACATTTTGTAAAACGCTCATGTGAGGGAACAACACATAATCCTGAAATACAGTGTTTACGGGGCGTTGAAAGGCGGGGATGCCCTGCATCGGCTGGCTGTCAATCCAGATTTCACCTGCGGTCGGTTGCTCAAAGCCGGCAATCAGGCGAAGTGTGGTTGTCTTTCCGCACCCGCTGGGACCCAGCAACGCAAAAAACTCACCGTCAAAAATTTCAAACGAGATGCCATCAACGGCACGCACACGCCCATCTTTTTGTTGGGCGTCAAACTCTTTTGCCACCCCGACAAGGCGTACTTTCTCTTGGGTCATGCGGTCTCTTTCTTGTTATTTTGGTAAACAAGGGGCTTTTTACCCCTTGTTGTGTATCTATATCAATTGAAAAAGGGGTTATTGCCCCATAAAGATAAGAATTTCTTCCCAGTTTTGGGCGTAAAGTTCTTCGGCTTCGGTAACGGGCAAATAGAACTGTAGGCGGTCAAAGGCATCTTCGGGAATGTAAACCGCAGGGTTAGTAAGATAGCTTGGGATGACAAACCCACTATCAATGGCGGCTTGGTTGGTGGTGGGGTAGGCGGTGTCATTGCTAATTTGTGCGGCAACATAGGGGTCATTAAGGTAATCAATGAACGCCTCTGCCAATGGTACGTTTTGCGCCTCTGTTAAAATCACGGCGTTGGTTACGTCAATAATGCCACCTTCTTCTGGTACAACATATTCAAAGGTATCACATTCGCACTGGGTCATTAGGTCAAATGCTTCTGCGCTATAGGTCATTAGCATGTCGGTTTCGCCCGAACCCAAAAGTTCCTTAAACCCACCCGTAACAGCAATCACATTCCCACTGTTTTCGCGTAAAAATTCTGCAGCAGAGAGAATTTCTTCTTCATCGAGGGTGCTGGGTGATTGACCGCGCATTAAAAAGACAGGCGCAAACGCCCCGCGATAGTCGTCAATCCAAACGACTGCACCCTCGTAATCATACATTTGTTGCCAAGAGGTAATCTCAAAGCCCACATTTTCGCGGTTATATGCCAGCCCAAAGCTAGAGAACAGGTAAGGTACACCATACTCATTATTGGGGTCGAAGTACTGGCTTTTCCAGCGTTCAGAGGTGTTGACGGCGTTAGGAATGTTCTCAAAATTGAGCTTTTGAATGAGTTCCTCACGAATCATAATTTCAATGGCGTAATCGTTGGGGAATGCTACATCAAAGCCGGGGTTGCCTTGTCTCATGCGGGCAATCATGCTTTCGTTGGTGTCGTAAAAATCAAGTGTGACAGTGACATCACACAGGCGTTCAAATTCGGGAATGGTACTTTCGCCAATATACGAAGTCCAATTATAAACTGCCAAACTTTGCCCACTAAAACCTTCGGGGCATGTCCATTCAATGCTTCCTTCAAGAGGTTCATCAGGCGATTCGGTGGCATCTTGTGCCATAGCAACAAGGCTAAACAGGCTTGCCATCAGCATGATGATTAAAAGGCGAATTGTGGCTGTTTTCATGTGTTTCTCCTATAAAGATAAAAAAAGACGGAAACATTAACTAATGCGTGAGCGTGAGCTTTGGAGCATTAGGGAAATACCGACAAGAACGGTAGAAATCAGAATCATCAACGTGGAAATGGCGTTGATTTCTGGCGTTACGCCTTCTCTGATAGAGGCTTGTACATATACGGGCAGGGTAGATGTGCCTACACCGGATAGCAAGAATGAAACAATAAAATCATCGAGTGACATGGTGAATGCCAGTAACGCCCCCGAAATAATACCCGGTAACAACAAAGGGAACGTGATATGCCAGAACGCTTGCCACGCATTCGCGCCAAGGTCGGCGGCAGCTTCTTCATAGTGGGGGTTCATGTCTGCAAGGCGTGCGCGTACCACCAACGCCACATAAGAAATGTTAAACGCTACATGCCCGATGATGATAGTTCCCATGCCACTGGTAACGCGCGTGCCTGTAGACATCTGAATGAGGTCTAGCGCAATTTTGAAGAACAACGCCAATGAGAAGGCTTGGGTTACGTCCGGAATAATCAGCGGAAAGAACAAAATGCCGTCTAAGAGACGTTTGCCCCTAAACTGACCGCGTGCCATAGAGATAGCCACTAGCGTGCCAATGACCGTACTAATGAGGGTGGCATAAACGCCCACATAAAGGCTTTTGCCCAGTGCGTCTAGCATTAGTTTGCTAGAAAATGCGCCGCTTTCCCCTAAATTACCCACCGCGCCGTTAAAAATGGTCTCGTACCATCGCAGGCTGAAGCCTGTCCAGTGCGTTAGTGAGGATGAGGTATTGAACGAAAATAGCACCAACAGGGCAATCGGAATCCACAGGAAGGCGTACGCGCCCATAGCAGATGTCCAAAAGGTAAACTTGCCCAAACGCGAAGCCACTTTTAGGTTAAAAGGCGGTTGCCATGACGCAGACGACAATGTAGGAAGGGTTTTTGGTTGTGCTTGTACATTGCTTGCCATGGGGTTATGCCTTTTCTGTGTTGCCGAAGCGTGTATAAAGCAAGAGGGGAATGACAACTAGCGACAGCATGACCACACTGATGGCTGCGCCCATAGGCATATTGGGTGTGTTGCTGTTTAATTGTCGTGCCAGCAAATTACCAATCATCAAGCCTTGTGTGCCACCCAGCATATCAGGGGCAATATATGTGCCAATGGTAGGGATGAATACGAGCGCACAGCCTGCCAAAACCCCCGAAAGCGTCATGGGCAACATGACCCTAAAGAACGCCACAATGGGGTTTGCGCCCAAGTCGTAGGCGGCTTCCATGTGCTTAAAGTTAAAGCGTTCTACAACGGCATAGATGGGCAACACCATAAAGGGCAAATAGGCATACACCAAGCCGAGTAGCACCGCGAACTCGTTGTTTAGCAATTGTTGGGGCGTTTGTGCAATGCCCAAGCTGACGAGCAAATTGTTGATGAGGCCTTCTTTTGCCAGCAAAAACCGCCATGCGTAAATGCGAATGAGCAGGTTTGACCAAAAGGGCAAAATCACTAAAAAGAGGGCAAATTGCTTACTGAAGTTGTTCTTGCGCGTAGAAATAAACACGGCAAGAGGGTAGCCTACCACCAGCGTGATAGCCATTGTAATAAATGCCAGCTGAATTGACCGCCACAGGATGGGGCTAAAAACGCCAAGTGTGCGCTCATAATGGGAGAGTGTAAGGGGTAGTTCGGGTAATCCGCCGTTACCGCGTGACATAAAGCTAATGCCAACGACCAAGAATAACGGTATAACAAAGAAAATTCCTAGCCAAATAAACGTGGGCAATGATAGGAGGAAACTGCTATAGCTCCGCAGAAAGCCACTCAGCCGTAACGCCATGGAAGGTCTACCTCTATGGTCACTTGGGTGTACCAGTCTAAGAACATAGGATTCTCCAAAATTGGTGGACAAGGTAGGGTATAGCATAGAAAACAAAGACGAACTCCCTTAAAAAGAGTCCGCCCATTGCTTTCTATTATAGCTTAAATTGAGTATGATGTAAATTAGAACTGCGTATTATTTTACAGCCACTCCCAACGGCTAATATCGGTCATGTGGGCAACGATGCCCTGCGTTAAGGCACTCTCTAATACGGGGGGTGTAAAGAGAATGTGCGTTGCCAAGAAGTGTAACAAATACTCTCTTTGGCGTGTGGTGCGTTTCGTCATAAACCACAGCAACGCTCTCTGAATTTCTTGGATTAGGGACGTATTATTGGGTACATAGTTCAAAAAGGCTGCCAATGCAATCGCACGATACCAATCATCGCTTATGTCATATGACAAGCTAAGAAGTTTTTCGCGCTCGTCTGCCGAAACTTTAGAGGTAACTTCCATAATCACTTTGGCTTTGTGTTCTTCACTGAGTAGAGGAAGTTGTTCCAGCCAATGTAATAGGGGCTTGTCGGGTGTAACGAATGGCTTTAAGGGAAGCCAACCGTTGGCTTGCCCCGATAAATTGTAAATGGCGCGATTAACTAGCCGTTCATCTTCAATTTTAAGGCTACTGCGAATGGCTTCGGCAATGTTTTCTGGCAACCATGTTTCTGGCACTTTGGGCGTGGCATCTAATGGGGTAGGGGAGGCATTGTCCTGGATGAGTGCCAGCGTACGCTCTCTAATTTCTTCGTTGGTCATGGTGTCTGCGATGGCTAAGGCTTGCGAGCGTTGGGAATCGCTTAGGGTAGGATAAAGCGCGACAAGAATATTTTGCAGGCTGTATTCGTTGTAATCAGTGCGTTTACTCTCTAAAAGTTCGAGCGTTGTCTGGCGCAAGTCATCGTTAAGATACGGTGGGATGGTTTGGAGTAATTGTAGGCTGTCCCTGACACTGCTTGTTGTAGGGGATGGCTTGCGCTTTAGCAATATGTTTAGGCGGTCTTTAAGCCAATCTTGGCGTTTTTGTGTGGGTATATAGGGCAAAAGCGCGATAAAATTGGTATTTGTTAGGCTTTCTAGGCGGTCATCATGCCAAAAAACAGCACGTTCTTCGGGCGTAAGGTGTGGGATAAGTGAGACCAGCGTGCTTGTCCATGACCCCGTATCTTGAATAACGTTAATGGCATTGATGGCGATATTTTTGGCTTTTTGTGCCTCATCACTACTTAAAAAACCCGCCTCTAGCAAGCTGGCACACATTAGGACGCGCCGTTCTAGGTGGGTGATTTTACTGCTGATGTTAAGGGCGCGCGTGGTTGTCCATCCCTCTAAGCCACTTCGCACCGCTTCTATGACTAGGGGAGCTTCATAATTGCCCGCGATGCTGTTTAGGCTGGTGCGAATGAGGGCGTAACGCACGCAATTGACCAAACTTGTGGGGCTTTCTGCGCGTTCTATTTGTAAAAGGGCATCACTTTGTGCGACATCTTTCCATGCCGTCATTAGGTCTGCAATATAGCCATCATATAAATAGCTCGATTGCTTAACGCGCATATGAAACCACTCGGCATTATCAAAGAGGGCTTCCAACGCCCGTGTATCGCCCGCCTCTAACAAATGAAATACCAAATGGTCGTATAAATAGCCGTCGTCGGGGGCAGTATGCCAACCTTCGCCCGTTTGGGTGGGCTGATAGGCGGAAAGCAACCCTTGATGAAGTGTGCTTAGATTGTCTATCTCTGCGGTCATAAAGTCACGCAGTAAGTCATGAATCACAAGGTTCTTCGTGTCACCTTCACATAAGGCTCGGGCGATGATGTCCTCTAGGAGTTCTTGTGTTTCGTCTGCTTCAAAGCCTGCTAGGGCTTGCCATAGTCGGTGTACCGCTACAAAAGGGATGCTCTCGTCTTCTTTGAAGATAGCCAATGCCACATACAAACGGCGATGCTCGGCAGAGAGCGTGTCTAGTGACAAGCCAAACGTTTGCTCTAGGCTGTCGTGAATGTCTTCCGCTCGCCTTGATTTTAGCTTACGGGCGTTAAACGTTTCTAGCCATTCGCTGGGGCTACGTTTTTGAAGTTGTGCGCCTGCTAGTTTAAGGGCAAGGGGCAATCGTCCCAAGCGTTGGCTCATCATGTGAATTAGGGTAGGGGGGACTTCGGCTAAAGCACCTTGCGCCCACTCTTTAAGCAAAATCACAGCTTCGGTGTCATGCATGGGTGGCACAGTGAACACCACAAAACCCACTGAACGGGCGGTCTCTGCGTCACGTGTGGTCATGAGGGTGTGGCACGCTTCGCCCCCCATACGAAAGATGTCGGCGTGTTTTCTTTGCCAAATGTCATCGATAATCAGCAAGCACACGCTATCTTTAAGCAAGTCTGCCAGCTGTACTTTAAGGCTATCGATGGTGGGGGCGTTACTTTGTACTTGTCCCCCCAGTGCCTCAATCCATTCACGTAGTTTTTGCACCAAGTCGCCATCACTGGGGTGACTGCCCACTGTTACCCATAAAATACCATCAGGGAATGCCTCTTGAACGGTGGGTTCTTCACACAATGCCCGCGCCATAACGCTCTTACCAATGCCCCCCATGCCATGAATGGCAACGCCCAGGTTGTTTTCTAGGGATTCGCGTAAGCCCTGCATAATATCGGGGCGCATGATGTAATTGGTGGGAAGGGGCTTATGTGTGAAAAAATCACGCCGTTTGCGAGGTTGTGATATTGCCATTACTTTATGCAACGCGCTTTGCACCAACATTGCCAATTGGTCGGGAGAATAAAAGAAGCCCACGACATGCTTGCTCATAATGCGCTCTTTGAATTGCTCCAAACGGCTCTTTTGGGGGTCGGTATCCATAAAAGAGGGTTGCCACGCTAATTCCTGTCCGTCCTCATCTTGGTGTGCCACCACAAACAATAACATGGGGATACCACGCTCTAACGCCCACTCATACTCTAACTCTGTAATGCCTGTAACGCTGTTACCACGCCGTACTTCACCGCTGTTTGTGGTGTACTGCATGTTTTCATCGGGGGCAAAGCCGTAACGGCGGGCGTAAATGCCCACGAAAACTTCGGCTTCTTGCACACGGTCATAGCAAAGCTGGAGTGCGTTTCGTTCTGTTGCATCAAAGGCTTCCATAAGAATGGGGTACGCCCCCGACCTTAAAATAACCTCTTGGACTTTAGCGCGAAACTTTAGCAGATCTTTAGAGGTGCTACTGATGAAAACGTCAACGTGATTGGGCATAGGTTGGGTTCACTTTTCGCTTAAAAAACATGGAAATAGCATAGGCTGTAAAAACTGTGATTTTCATAGCCTATATTAATTATAGAAAAACAAATTGTAAATAGCCTGTGTTTTTATCCAAAGAAATTGATGAATTGCTGGGCGTGTGTCTTTGCCAATGCGTTAAGGCGCAAGTGCGCTTGTGATGTTTCACCATCGCCCACGCCCACCACATGAAAGCCCCCATTCAATGCGCCTTTAATTCCCACGTCAGAATCTTCAAACACCACCACTTCGTTAGGCAAAACATCAAGCCTGCCAGCTACCCAAACAAAGACATCGGGGGCGGGCTTTTTGTTCTTTACTGTATAACCGTCACCAATGGCATCAAACAGATGATGAAGTTGAAGTTGTTTAAGAACGGCATGGGCGTTACGGCTTGCGCTCCCTAACCCCATTTTTAAGCCAATGGCTTTGGCATCTTCTATCAGAGGACGTGTGCCTAACATGGCGTGTTCGGGTGAAAGGCTTTGAAGTAGGTCTAGGAAGTAAACGCTTTTGCGGTGCATCAGGTCATTAGCGCGGGGTTCACCCACACTTTGCCCTCTTAGGATGTATTTTAGGCTTTCTACGCGGTCGGCACCGCGCAGTACATGGCTATCTTGACGGGTAAACACCATGCCCTCTTCGTCCGCAAGGCGTTTCCAAGAGCGATAGTGTAATTCTTCTGTATCGGCAATCACGCCGTCCAAATCAAAGATAAAGGCTTTTATCATGGGTGTGTGCTTGGCTTGGGTGTGTTTAAGTCATGATTCACATCATAACCCAAACACACCGAAACTCAAGCCTTTTTGGTTTATTCTATGGCGAGCGTTGTTTTATCTTTAACATTTACGGTGGCAGAGACCACGATATTGCCTTCGCTATCCAAAAACGCCACATTCCAAACGTCATTTTGTTGGCGTTCTGTTTCGGTTGTCCAGCCCTCAACACCCTGTAACACTTCCCCTACCCTTACATCTGCAAAAGCTACAGCGATGGCTTGTTGTGAGATACTGGTTTCCCACTCGTCATACGCTAAAACGTCGGGGAAATAGATGTTGCTGATGCTAGGGTTGTCAAAAGAGCGCATTGTGCCATCCTCAAACGCCACAATCATGTATAGTGAGCGTTCTCCTGCTTCAATGTATACGCCCCACCCTTTTGCCCATGGGTTGTACTCTACGTAAATCTCATCGACGCTTGCGCCATCCAGCAGTTCATTTATTGTGGGTTCGGCATCGACAAACTCGCGGATAGGCGCGTAGGCTTCTTCGTTGCGTTCTTCACTAGAAGGGATGTAAACATCATAGCCAAAGACGCGCGCCCTCTCAATAATTACGTCTGCCCATCCCCAATCTTCGCCCTCATCGCTATAAAAGTTTACGCGCCAAACGTTAAAGACATTTTGTGTAGCATAGGCTTTGGCATACCAGTCCTCACGCCCTTCTAGGCTATCGCCTATAAAAGGAAAATCAAGCGCAACATCAATGGCATCTTGCTCTGTATAGGTTTGGGCAATGCTATTTGTCATGATAAGTGTGGTGAATAAAAAGAGCAAAAGCCCTCTTAGAAATGTGCGTGCCATAGGTGGTTTTATCCTTGTTAAACGGGCTTGATGATGCCTAAGTCTGACCATGTATAATCTGGAAAGATGGTGTCTAAGGCGTTGTTTCCGAGCCTTTTTACCAAAATTTCGCTTAAAATTGACCGATAATCGGTTGTAACTGCCAAATCACCGTCATCAAGGGCTTCGGGGTGTAGCCCGCGCCAATCGGCAGTAATGCCCCCTGTTGCGCCACCGCCCATCACAAACATCACGCTGGCGCGTCCGTGGTCTGTGCCTTTAGAGGCATTTTCGCCAGTAGTGCGCCCAAATTCGCTCATGGTGACGACGTTTACACGCGCCATTTCATCTTGTAAATCACTATAGAATGCCGCCAAGCCACGCGCCATATCATCCAGTAGGAACGCCATTGCGCCTTCTGCACCCCCTTGCTCATCGTGGGTGTCCCATCCGCCAATGTCGATGCACGCAATTTCTAAGCCCACATCGGCTTTGATGAGTTGTGCCACTTGGCGCAAGCCCATCCCAAAATTGCTTTCGGGGTATTGTGCGCCATAAGCGGCTTGATATTCGTTGGCAGAGAGGTTTTGGAGCATGTCAATTGTCCCAAATACGCTAGAGGCATGGGCGTTTAGCATTTCGCCAGAGGCTTCTACTGCATATAAACCCGAAAGTGTGCGCTGAATGCCAGCAAGCTGGTCTTGCCTACCCTCAAGGTGAAAATCTGCGATGCTTCGTAATGCCAATGCCGAATCTTCACCCCTTAAAGATGTGGGGAGCATTGCGCCAATGCCTACTGCCCTAAACACAGAGTCGTTTTGCCAGCTTGCCGTTTGTAAATGCCGACTAATCCAACCCGCAGACGTTAGTTTATCGCCGGGCGTGCCACGCTCCATATATTCCATCGCGTCAAAATGCGAGCGTGTGGGGTCGGGAGAGCCTGCGGCATGAACGATGTGTAATTTGCCCTCGTCATAAATCTCTTTGAGTGGGCGCAAGCTAGGATGCAAGCCAAAGAAACCGTCTAAATCGAGCGCAGAAAAATCGGTGGTGTTGGGTTCTGCAATGGCAATCGTGGGGCGGCGGTCATAATAGTTTGCACCCTCCCCAAATGGCACAACGGTATTTAAGCCGTCCATGCCCCCACGCTGAAAAATCACCACCATCACCTGTTTATTGCCTGATGAAGGCGACTGTGCAAACGCAAGTTTGGGCATCCAAATAGGAAACATCGCTTGGCTAATGCCCACAATCCCAAGCCCCTTCAAAAAGTCACGCCTTGTAACCATAGTTCATCGCTCCGTTTTGCTTATCGCCACTGAAAGTAAGGAGAGGCAAATACCAATCCCACAAGGCTCGGTAATTTGCTATTGCGTAAATTAGCGGTCACTGTCTCGTTGGGGTCGCCTGCCCTACTGACAAATTGCAGCAGCTTGTCCCGTTCACTACTAGCAATACTGTGATGCAAGAAAGCGTCTGTTGTGGCATCCACAAGTTCCCCTACGGTGTTCACCATTGGGATGAGCGTATCAAGATTTAGTGTTAAGCCACTAAAATAGCCATCCCCTGCTGAACTGATGAGAAGCGCGCTATTCCAGCGATACAGTAATCCGTTAGTGTTCATCCACGCGCCTGCAACATCAGGATAGCCATTGGGGGGAAACCAGTAAAATGGCATGTGACCCATCGGTTCTAGAGCGTAATGAAAAAGGGGATCGGGGTTTTCGATACGAATAGAGGGGTGTAAGGCACGTATCATTGCTACTAAAAAATCCATCGGACGGCGGAACTTTTGCCCCGAAGATGCCCAAAATTCGGGTGTGCCAAACAAGTGCCTAAGCGTGGCTTTAATGTCGCCTTTACTGCTGGTAAAGGCTTCTGCGGTGCTTTGGATGATGCCTTCGGGCGGAAAGTCTGTGATGAACTTGCGACAGAGTTTCTTTGCTACAAAGCGTGCTGTAGACGGATGATTGACCAAAATATCAATCACTTGTAGCCCGTCCTCAATACCACGCCCTGCGGGCAAGCGCACCCCTAGCACTGTTTTTTCGTCTGTGTCGTGCTGGTCAAAGCTAAACGTAAAGCTTGCTGTATAGTAGTTGTCGGTGAGTGTCCAGCCTGTAAATGCACGTGCCACTTCAGCAACATCTTGTTCTGTATAGCCCCCATCTACGCCCAAAGTGTGCAATTCCATCAGTTCACGGGCGTAATTTTCGTTGGGCTGTTCTTTTGTGCTTACGGCGTTATCTAAATACTTTAGCATGGCGGGGCTTTGTGCGCTGGCAAGAATAAGGTCTCTAAAGTTGCCTAGTGCGTGCTTACGCACCACGTCTCTATCATCCGTTAACTTGTCTGCTAAATAGTCGGGCGCAGGAATGTTAAGATGGTCTGTCCAAAGTTCCACCATCATCTCATAAAGCTGGCGTTCACTAAAAATAGCTCGATATAGCCGTGACCACAACAACGCCTGATGCACCACCTCATAACGGTCATCAGCCGTCAGTCGTAACTCGTCTATTGGCATAGAAAAAACGCGCCGTTGGACAATAAAATCATCAACGAGGGGGTCGGGGATGGCTTCATAAGCCAACTGGTATTCTATATAGTCGCTTGCACCTAGCAATTCTACAGGTGAAATATCAGAGCTTCGCACGCCCCATGTTATGCGCCTAAGCAAATGAATTGTCGGGCTAATCTCGGTTTGGGCATGTACTTTAGAGGCTTGTAGCAATTCTAAGCCCCCCAAGCCCACGCCCGCCATGACTGCCCCACCTACTTTTAAGAACCCTCTGCGTGACACCGTCATAAATTTATAAACCCCTTTGTGCTATTGATCCTAAGCATACACCAATTTTGAGGGCGTGTGTTGTTTGAATTTTATGACAGAGGGCAAAATAAGAACAGCGTACTAGGCTTATTGGCTTTTCCAGTTGTTCATTTCATAAATTGTGCCTTCTAGGGTGTCGCTTAAGCCCGGCTTGGTTCGCCCCACGTACATAACATCTTTCTCACCCAATGGGCGGGCAATGGCTTGTCTGCCCTCAATGATGCCCACTACAAAGCGGATGCCTGCGGTTTGGCAAGAAGCGGTAATGTGGGGAAAAATGCCTTGTTCGGTGGTATAGCCACTGCCAAAGGGGGTAATGAGAGTGCGTACTTTTTGCGGAATATAGCGCTCTATCAGTGTCACAGAATCTACAATTTCAACATCACTTTGGGCTTGCGTGAGGTTGTTCATAGGAGGATGGTTGGTGGTATGTGTGGCAAACTCAATGCCATCGTTCACCCATTTGGCAACTTCTGCCCATCGTTCATCCGATTGTTCCATATTGGTGCGCGTAATAATGCCAAAAACCCCCCTAAACTTTGCTTCGGTAAGGCTTTCTTTCATGGCAACAAAGTAATGAAACGCGGGGTTGCCTCTATCCATGGCAATATCATCAATAGAGATGATGACGGGCTTGCTAGGCAATAATTGCGTTCCCATCAGGGCGCGTTCGTAGTCTAAATAGGTAATGCCCTGATAGCCTTCATCTACCATCCACGCCAAAATTTTAGGCAATAGCCAGCGATGCCGACTGTGAAGCATCAAGGAAGGAGGAATAGGCAACGGAGCTAGTGTGGCTGTGGCTTGGGCAAGCGTGGGCAATGTTCCTAATAGGCTGATGCTTGCGCCTGTACCTAGCCATTGTAGTAATTGTCGGCGTGATAACGTCATCTTACCCTCATTTAGGCACACTTTAAGCGCTTATTGTAGCGGGATGCTGGCGTAAATGCCACTGTGTAAGCCTAAGGTGCATCCTGTCCAAACGGATGGGCTTTCCTTATAATGAGTGACTTATAATGAGTGACTTCGTGATTATCCATTAAGGAAAATGCTCCACTATGACCATCAATCTTATTGCGCCCTATGGCGGAAAACTGGTTAATTTGCTGGCTTCTGCCGAAGAATTACCTGCGCTTCATGCCTATGCCATTACCCTCCCTACTCTAACGCTTTCTATGCGTAACCTGTGTGACCTTGAGCTTTTAGCAACCGGCGGTTTTTCGCCACTGACTACGTTCATGGGCAAAGCCGACTATGAAAGTGTGCTAGATACCATGCGTTTAGCGGATGGCGCACTGTTTCCGATGCCCATCACCTTGCCGATTTCGTCCGACACAAATCTCAAACTTGGCCAAGATATTGCCCTATGTGATGAACGAAGCAATATCCTTGCCGTGATGACTGTACATGAAATTTTTGCGTGGGATAGAGAACGCGAGGCGATGCTGGCGTATGGTGCGTTGGATACACGCCACCCTACCGTTGCTGAAATGTCACGTTGGGCGGGTGGTTCAGAACGCCCCCGTGCCATTAGTGGCGAATTGCGCGTGTTACAGTTGCCAGACCGTTACGACTTTGCCCACTTGCGCCTTACGCCCTCTAAAACCCGTGAAGCCCTGTCCAAGATGGGACGCGCTAACGTGGTGGCTTTTCAAACCCGCAACCCGCTTCACCGCGCCCACGAAGAATTGACCAAGCGTGCCATTGAAATGATTGACGGTGTGCTATTGCTTCACCCTAGCGTAGGCATGACGCGCCCTGGTGATGTTGACCACTTTACCCGTGTGAGAACCTATGTTGCCCTAACACAAAATCACTACGAAAAAGACCGTGTTCTCATGTCACTATTACCGCTGGCGATGAGGATGGCGGGTCCTCGTGAGGCATTATGGCACGCCATTATTCGGCGTAACCATGGTGCAAACCACTTTATCGTTGGGCGCGACCATGCGGGACCTGGCAATAACTCACAGGGTAAGCCGTTTTATGGGGCGTATGATGCCCAAGAACTTGCACTTCAACACGAGGCAGAACTCGGCGTAAAAATTCTTACCTTCCAAGAAATGGTGTATCTGGAAAACCAAGACCGCTATGAGCAATCTCACCTTATCCCTGATGGCGCAAAAACCGCTTCTATTAGTGGTACACAAGTGAGAGAGCAATATCTCGCCAAAGGTAAACGCTTGCCTGCATGGTTTACACGCCCCGAAGTGGCAGAAATTTTAGCGCAAAGCTACCCCGCCCTGCATCAGCAAGGGGTGTGCTTGTGGTTTACGGGTTTAAGTGGTTCGGGCAAAAGCACGACTGCCGAAGTTTTATCTAGCTTGCTGTTAGAATATGGTCGCCAATCAACGTTACTAGACGGCGATATTGTGCGGACACATCTTTCTAAGGGGCTAGGGTTTAGCCGTGAAGACCGCGATATCAACATTCGGCGTATTGGCTTTGTGGCGAGTGAAATTGCACGACACGGAGGTGTTTCAGTTTGTGCTGCCATTAGCCCCTATCGTGTCACCCGTGACGATGTGCGCCAAATGGTGAATAACACCCCGAATACCCACTTTATCGAAGTCTTTGTAGATACGCCCATCGAGGAATGTGAACGCCGTGATACAAAGGGTATGTATGCGAAGGCAAGACGCGGTGAAATTACAGGCTTCACAGGCGTAGATGACCCTTACGAACGCCCCATTTCGCCCGAAATGACATTAGAAACTGTCAATAGCACCCCTAGCGAAAATGCCAGCAAAATCATCGCCTATTTGATAGAACTTGGCTTGCTGAACGCGCAAGTTTAACGTAAAAAGGGGCAATTCTTGATGACATTGCCCCTTCTACACTATAAATCATCTAAAGAGATAAGCCCTTTTTTAAGCGCGTAAACAATGGCTTGGTTACGGTGGCGAAGCTGTAACTTAGAGAGAACGTTGCCAACGTGCGTTTTTACTGTTTCCTCGCCAATCACGAGCTTAGAAGCAATCTCTTTATTGGTTTTGCCTTGTGCCAATTCCAGTAAAATTTCTTGTTCGCGCTCGGTCAGTTCGTTGCCCAGTGCGCGTGCTTGTGTCATATCGCGTAGTACCGCCCCTGCCACGCTGGGGTCGATGATAGATTGCCCTCTGGATGCGCCACGAATGGCATCGACTAATAATTGCGGGTCACTTTCTTTGCGAATGTAGCCGATTGCTCCCGCCCTAAGAGCCGCAATAACGCGCTCGTCATCGGTGTGGGCGGTAAGCACAACCACTTGGGTATGGGGTGTCATCTCGCGCAGTTGGCGTGTGGTCTCTATACCATCCATCCCACCCGGCATGTATAAATCCATCACAATCACATCAGGCAACCATTCTTCGGCATGTGCCAATAGTTCTTCCCCACTAGAGGCACTTCCTACCACTGTTAAATCGGGCATGGCACTTAAAAAACTTTGGATGCCACGCCTTACAACGTGGTGGTCATCAACAAGGGCAACCTTTAGGGGGTTCATACGCTAAATCTCTCTTGGATAGTGGCTTCACGCCAGTTTTGATAGGTATACCGTGAGACAAACTGATTTGCAATCAGCAAAATTGCCACCGTGATAAAAGATACTGACATCCAATGGTCGGGGTTTTGGGGTGGAATTTGAATGTTGACGTTCCAAAGTGCGGATACCACAATAAACACCGACGATAAGCCCACCGTCACCCAGCTATTCCTAATCTCTGTTAGGCGTATTTCTAGCTCCTCAAGGCGTTGAGATACGTTCATAAAGCTCAGTTCACGCTTATAGGTTTGGCTCATCTGCCTGTATTGCCACAAAGCTATCGCCAAGAACGCCACCCCAATAAACACCCTTAGCCATTCATCCGTGCCAAGCCCAATGGCGAGAACGGGCAAAAACCACCCTATCGCAAGGCTAATGACCAACGAAGCGAAGTGGATATAACGACGCAACTTATACGTAGAATAGCTTCCGCGCCCTGTGTTTTCTACAATCGCCTGCGTTTGACGACGCGCCCTAAACCAAACGAGCAGAGATGTCGGGAGAGAGAGCAAAATCGTAATGAATAGCCCCAGCATAATTACAACTAAAACGGGGTCTTCTGTGATGCCATCGGGACGGTCTAGCAAACGCCACATAAACATGCTTAGTGTAACTACAAAGACGGTCACTGCGCCTGCAAACAGCATGTACAGGTTTGTAACGGGCTGAACTTGGGTATCGTATTGTGTTTTCATAAATTCCTCCTCTAAGATGGTTTGAATAAGGGGTATGGTGACAGTGAGTTGTGTGCCTTCTCCTACTTGGCTGGTGAGGTTCACGCTTGCGCCAATGTTTGTGGTGCGCGTTTGCATATTTTTTAGCCCCATACCATCGGGCATTTGCGTGGTATCAAAGCCTTGTCCATCATCAGTAATGTGTAGTACCAAAGCCTGCGCTTCATTAGCTTCTAAGCTAAGGAGTACATGACGGGTGCGAGCATGACGGGCAATGTTTGAAAGAGCCTCTTGGGTAATGCGAAACAGAGCTTCTTGTGTTCCTATCGGCAAGCGGTCATCAGGGGGCAAATCGCCAAAGCGTGTTTCTATTTTTGCGCCTGTGCGATACGCCAGTGCTTCGCATTGGTCACGTAATGCCTGAATGAGACCCGATTTTTCTAACGGAGCGGGCGAAAGCTGCTGTAATAAGGCACGCATTTCTACCATTGCCTCCTGTGCGCTTTGCTTTACGTCTAGCATGGCTTCACGGGCAGCTAACGGGTTATTTTCAAGATGAGCATAGGCAGCCGATGCACTTACGCTCATGCTAAACACTTGCTGTTTAATAGAGTCGTGCAGGTCACGGGCTAAACGATTGCGTTCTTCTTGGGCAGCCGTTGCGCTAATTTGCTCTACAAGTTGTCCACGCATGGTCTTAAGGTCTAGTCGCTCGCGGATAAGCACATTAAGCGCGTCGGATATGGGATAGAAGATGTCTGCTTTGCTAAAATGAAGCACGCTTAAATTTTTGTTGTCGCGCAAGTGATTAAGAGCTTTGTTAATTTGTACCAGATGACGCGCGATGTGCCGAAAAATGACGAAGTGAGGCAAAATTGTCATCAAGGTAAATGGTACGACCATAAAGCGCAAGCGAACATCCGTTGCTTCTACAAAAAAAATGGCAAATGAGCATGTAATCACGCTAATGCCCGTGCTTAAAGAAATAAATACTAGCGTTAGTCTGCCTACTGTAAGTTCAGAAGATGTTGTGTCTGTTGGCATGGTTGCCTCTTAAAAACCGTGTGTGTGTACCTTGTATATAGGCTACACTTTTTTAGTGGTTTGGGCTTCCCAAAGGTGTGTGAATTGTTCTCCCCTATTTGGGGGATATTGCACAGAAAAGGGCTAATAAACACCCAAACCCATCCAAACCCAGCGTTTTTTGAGATGTTTAGATGGGCTTGGCATATCATGGTTCTAAAAATGGGATATTACGTCCAAATGATAACGGCTTTAGCACGTTAGCTTGTGGATGAAAACAAGTCTCTGCGATTAAACGCCGAGCTAAGAAAGCGCCAAATGACTTTAGGGGTAGTAAGCCAAGCGATCTCGGGGTTGGGGCGCGTATTTGCCAGTGCGTTCTCTACTAAAAAGGGTGTGACGGTTTCTACGGTATCCGCTAAAATGCTTAACATGCGTTTTGTGCCAGCCTGTTCTGCTACAGGGCGCGATTCAATACCTTGTATGAGCAAGTCTGTAACGACAATGCCGGGACTCATTGTGCCGACAATGACCGGTTTGCCCTTTACTTCGCGTTGCAACGAGCGCGTAAAATAGCGCAAAGCCACTTTGGTTGTGCCATAGCTTGTCATGCCTGCACGCATTGCCCCATTACTACCAAAGCCTTCCATGTTGTAAAGCGTGCCACTGCCCTGCTCCAACATACCCTTTAGCACTACTTGCGAGGCATACAATACGCCATGCAGGTTAATCGCGAGAATGTTGTCTAATTCGGCTAATGGAACTTCCCAAAAGGGGCGCGCGGGAAGGTCGATGCCAGCGTTGTTAATCCACATATCCACTGTACCAAAGCGGTCTTTTGCTTGTTTCCAAAGTGTTTCACAGTCTATGTAGTGGCTAACATCACCCTCCACCCCAAGTATATTTTCTTTCGAGAAACTTTGCGCTAGGCTTTCAACGGCTTTTTGTGTGCTGTCGGGGGTGCGCCCACTAATGACCACACGGTGCCCCCTCATGAGAAATTCTTTTGCCATGCCATAGCCAATGCCCCGCGTGCTACCTGTGATAACAATTGTTTTCATGTGTAATGACTCTCTTTTTATCCTGATGGCTTTAAGCCTCTTAATACCGTCCCTCATTATGGGGCAAAACGATGTGTGGTGCGAGTGCCTAGCGCGTCATTTACGCGAAAGCTTGCTAAACGCCTTATTACACCCATCGTTGGGGATGTAAATAAGAACCCACCCAAACGCAGCACTTTTGCTATGTTTGGATGGGCTTTGTATGTTACAGGGCTAAAAATGGGGTATTACGACCAGACGGCAGGGGCTTTCTTGACGTACGTGCTATCCGTCAGTTGCTTTAACATCAGTTCGGCTAGGTCTGCACGAGAGATGCTTGTGCCAGATTCTGCACCCACATACCCCATTTTTGCTTTGCCTGTGTGTTCCCCTTCGGTTAAGCGAGGTCCTCTAATCACTGTCCAATCGGTTTTACTTTGGCGCACCAAATTGATATACGCTGCACTATCCTCTAATACCTTGCCCGACACCATTTTCAGCAAAAAGCCAAACACATGGTCAATCACTTTGGGCTTGTCTTGGGGGTCACGCACGCCTGCGCCTGTTAGCGTAATCAGACGTTTAACCTTGTGCTTTTCCATTGATTTAAGCACATTCGTAATGACGGTTACTTGTAAGTTTTCGGGCGAACCTTTAACATGCCCTAGCGCGTTGACAACGGCATCTACACCCTGAATCGCTTTATCTGTGTCGTCGGCGTTCATGGCATCGCCCTGAATGACGGTTAAATTGGCGTGTTGAATGGGAAGTTTAGAGGGGGTTCGTACTAATGCTACTACATGATGCCCACCCTCAAGGGCTTGTTGGACTAAGGGAATTCCTGTTTTACCGCTTGCGCCTAAAATGGCTAATTTCATCAGTTACTTCTCCTGTAAAGTGTCTTTGAACAAGATGTATTATGGTACAATGGTTACGAATTATGCAATACGCACTATTTTGTAACATAGGCACAAAAAAGGAACTATTGAGATGATGCCCCTCTTAGAACAATCACAATCTGGGGTTTGCCCCGTAGAAAAAACACTGGATGTCATTGGCGGAAAGTGGAAGCCGTTGATTATTCATCACCTATTGCAAAACCCAAAACGCTTTAGTGAGCTACAACGCGCTATGCCGATTGTCACGCGCCGTATGCTCACCGAACACCTTCGTGAGCTAGAAGCCGATGGTATTGTGGATAGAGAAGTATTTAAGCAAGTGCCGCCTAAAGTAGTGTATTCACTTACAGAGCTAGGACTCACCCTAAAGCCTCTCTTGGATACGATTATGCAATGGGGCATTGCTTACGCCCACGAAACAGGTCGCCCATTGGCTGCCCCACCCCACCAAATGACAGAATAGCCTTATGTCTGATGCACTGGTACCCCAACCACCCCGCCCTACCCTTGCCACGTTTAATGGCATCCCATTAGACCAAAATGCGGCATCGGTGTATATTAATTCGCTTACCTCACAGCTTTCACAATACACCATGCGGAACGCATTAAGAACCATTGTGGGCTTGCTGATGGATGAAGAGGTGGCGCAAGTAGATGACCTGCGGATGCTACAGTTTCCTTGGGGCAATTTGCGTTATCAGCATACGGCAGCCATCCGCGCACGCTTGGCGCAAAAATACGCCCCTGCCAATGCTAACCGTATCTTGTCGGCGTTGCGGGGCGTGCTTAAAGAGGCGTGGCGTTTGGGGCAAATGACCGCCGAAGAATACCAGCGTGCCGTAGATGTTAAGAATATTCGCGCCTCTAGTTTGCCTGCAGGACGCGATTTAGATACGAACGAAATTCGCCAATTGGTAGAATTATGTCGTAGCGAAGGCACGCCTTCGGGTGTGCGAGATGCTGCCATTATCGCACTCTTGTATACGTGCGGTTTACGCCGTTCGGAATTGGTAGAGCTACGTTGTGAGGACTTTAACCCCCAAACGGGACAGCTTAAAGTACGCAAAGGCAAGGGGCGCAAGCAACGCACCGTCTATGTGACTGGCGGAGCGCACAGAACCCTCATGCGTTGGTTATCGTTACTTGGCGAAGAAACGGGTCCTATGTTTGAGCCAATTCTTAAAAATGGGCATATTCAAAATGGCGGTATGGTGTCGCAAAGTGTATATGACATGCTGAAACGGCGGGCAAAACAGGCTGGCATCGCCGATTTTTCGCCCCATGATTTTAGGCGAACCTTTGTTGGCGATATGCTAGATAACGGCGTGGATATTGCTACCGTCGCAAATATCGCTGGGCATAGCTCGGTGGATACCACACGCCGTTATGACCGCCGTCCAGAAACCACCAAGCGCGATGCCTCTGAAAAACTATCCTTCCCTGATGGGGAAAACTTAGAGGACGGCGAGTAGGCTTTCGATACTGTTGTGGTGCGTGGGTGATGTGTTGGGGTGTTCCAGTGTCCAATGGCTATCATCAACGCGCACCACACGCGGCGCACCTTCTGTTAAGCGATAACCTTGCCGTTCTAGGGCGCGTTTTGTCCATTCGGCACGCACGCCTTCCCCTATGACCCACGCCTCCCCAATGATGGCACGTTGTACGGTAAAAGTGCCTGTTTGCTGGTCAAATGTGATGCCATCCCCTTCAAAAGCACGCTCTATTGCACCACTAAGCACCTTATCTTCGGGCGTGCCACTCGCCATTGTGCCATCAGGCAAAAGCACCCATAGCGTATCGGTAAGGCGTAACACAAGGTCAAGGTCGTGGGTGGAGACCAAGATAGCAAGGTCTTGGTGTGCTAAACGCATCAACAAGTGTAAAATTTCGGCGCGTCGGGTGGGGTCTAAATAGGCGGTGGGTTCATCTAGAAGCGTTAGCGCGCATTCTTGGGCAAGCGCACGCGCAATCATCACCCGTTGGCGTTCGCCATCGCTCATTTCGTTTAATCGCTTGGGTGCCAGGGTTTGCGCTCTTACGGCTTCTAATGCCCATGCCACACGCTTGTTATCCGCAGAATTCAGTTGCCCTGTCCAATCACTATGAGGGTGTCGTCCTAGCTCAACCAACATTTGCCCGGTGATGTGTGGCGTTTCAATGCGTTCTGTGGTGACGATGCTTAGTAATTTTGCCCGCTCTTTGGGCGGTATTTGGTGAATATCTTGCCCAAACAAAAGCACTTGCCCCTCAAGAGGTTTTTGTTCGCCAGAAAGCGTCCTCATGAGGGTGCTTTTGCCCACCCCATTTTGCCCAATAAGGCACGTCAGTTGCCCTGTGTATAAGCGTAAGTTTAACCCTTCGGCAATGACGCGATGCTTGCCACGCCCTAGCGCATACCCTATTGTGAGGTTGCGCGTTTCTAATGGATACACTTCACTCATGTTAGACGTCGCGCCGTTGCCGTAGAATAACGCTCATCACAATGGGCGCACCCATCAACGCCGTGACTGCATTAAGGGGTAACACAATTTGGCTACCCGGTAACTCCGCAATAAACGAAGCCAGCAATGCCACAATTGCGCCAATGAGCAAGGTTGCAGGTGTTAGCCAGCGATGGTCTGCGGTTTGGAGTAAATTTCTGGCAATATGCGGTACAGCCACACCAATAAAGCCGATGGGCCCGCAAAATGCCGTTGTTACCCCCGTTAAAATAGCCGTTATTACTATCACTTTTAAGCGAGCCTGTTTAACATTGAGTCCCATGCTTTGCGCGTATTGTTCGCCTAGCAAGAGTGCGTTAAGCGTTTTTGACAACACCAGCGCACCCCCCAAGCCGATGAGAATCAAGGGCATAAACAATACCATCTGTGACCACGTGACCCCACTGAAAGAGCCAAATGTCCAGTTAATATACGCCTGAATCCGTTCAATCATGCTAAAGTGCATCAGCAGGCTAACAAATGCGCCTGTAAGATAGCCAAACATTAGCCCTAAGATGAGCAACGTCATATTGTTTCGCACGCTACGCGCCACCAAAAGCACAACCATCATGGCGATGCCTGCGCCCATTGCAGCCGCTGTTACCAAGAGCAAATCACCGCTTAAGCCCAAGCCCGCCAGCATGACACCTCCCACAGTACCCGCCGTTAGTACGACCAACGCCACGCCCAAACTTGCGCCACTGCTAATGCCTAAAATAAAGGGGTCTGCCAGCGGATTGCGAAAGAAGGTTTGCATCATTAAGCCACTGATGCCGAGTGCGCTTCCTGCTAAAAGTGCCGTAATGGCTTTGGGAAGGCGAAATTTGAGAACGATATTGTCCCATGCCACCCGTGATGAACCTTCACCTGTCAAAATGCGCCACACTTCATCTAATGGGATACGAACCGAGCCAAGCGTAAGGCTAAGCACAAGAAGCAGGATACATACGCCAAAAAGCAGGGTAATGATGACAAACGGGGATAAAAAAACCGCCTGACGACGGGAAGTTGCAATACGAAAAGTTGCATCCACGCTCGTTTTCCTCTCTCCACGAAGGAAGAACCGAATGAATGTTATGGCGGGTATTCGGACTTCGCCAATAGGCGTTACCGTTGCGGGACAGTGACGGACTTTCACCGTGCTTCCCCCATTATGTGCCTTGCTTCCGAGCGTTGGCACACCATCACATTAAACGTATTCTATTGTTGATTGCTATAGCCATCAGTATATAGTGAAACCGCATTTGCGCAAGGCGTTATGTGTCATGTTGTGAGCAACAAAACATGACACATAACGAACGCAGTTGTGCCGCTTAACCAACAATAGCCCCCCATTCCCTGACGAGTTTGAATGAATAAATGGAGGGTGGGTGTTTTATTCTGGCTCACCACCACGTATTGCTGCCGTTGCAAAGAGTGCTTCAAAATCCTCATCAAAGGGTCTGAAATTACTTTCATAGATGAGCTGGCAATCATCACGCCCGTCTGCTATGCTTTGCAAACGGAAGCCGATACTGCCTTCCCCTAATGCCAAGCTACGACGCGTAACAATTGTGATAAAAGGGCTACTGTTTGTTGCCTCATGCTCACCGCCTACATAAAGTTTCTCATCCATAAGCACTGTACCATCTTCTTGAAAACGGAAAGGCATTAGCAAGTCGGGCGTCGTATAGGCAAAGCCGAGCATTCCCGGATTTTTCCCGAGGCAAGTGTTAATCATGCTGGTATCTAAGAAACTGCGCGCATTTTCCGACCAAATTTCAATTTCATAATCAGTCCGAGCATACGTGACATACTCCGCATATTCTGTCCCAAAAAGGGTGGTGTAACGTACTTCAAAGCGCGTATCTTCATCAACAAATGTCAGTACCGTTGTCACGTCAATATCGGGGTCGGTAACCAAAAACGTTCCCGAATAACCCGATTCAGGACTGCCCGTATAAATGAAATCCCCACCGTTCCAAACACTAATGAGGCTGTCTTCATATTCTAAAAATGCCGTATCTATAGCTTCTTCTTCGCCTGCGTCAGAATCTATCATAGGGATTCCCGCCTCATCGGTATAAGTGGCGCGCCAAGCTGTCACGCGATAAGGGCTAATCGTTTCTGCTTCGCAAGTCTCACTAGGGTTAAAATTGAGTCGCGCTTCATTAGGCTCTGAACTAACTACCCCGCCATCTGTGCGACTCCATACTACAGTGAGGAAACCGCTTGCATCACACAGTTCGATAGATTCTGTTTCGTTCAATTCGATAAAATCTGAATTGGTGAAAATGCTGACCGTCAAGCCACTATCAGATAAGTTGCTTACATCGACTAAAAAGCCCTGCGTTTCGTCAAGTGCAATGAAAAAGTTTGCGATGCCGATACCAAAGGGTTCTGCCCACAACATTTGTTCAACTGGTAAGCCATCAATAGTCCCATTATAGTAAGCTAGTTCCTCAAGGTTTCTGGTCAGGTAAGGGAGTTCATCAAGTGAAACCGCTTGAACATACCCATGAAACCAAGTATCCATGTCAGTTCTAAGCCGACGGCTTAAAAAGTCTAAATGCGTTGTGGGGTCTGACGGCATACCTCGTATCAAATTAATAGCGAGGTCATTGCCTAATGTTGATGACAAATACGCCCAAAAATAGAAGGCATCATACTCATGTTTATTGATAGACTGCAATTTGCGACTAGCGAACTGCGATTGCAGCGTACTTTCTCCTGCACCCAAAGGTTCTACCAGCGAACTAAGCCATTCAGCAGTCCCTTCAACCCACCAAGCATGTGCTAATTCGTAAGCGTTTTCGTTTAGAAAGAAGTCCGTGTTGAAAAATTGATAACAATGTGCAATTTCATGGGGTATCACGTAATCCAAGTTTTCGATTTCGATATCAGTAATCTTAACCCAGCAAATGGCGGTATCAGGGCTTACTCCTTCAACCGCAAACAGCAAATCTGCATCACCCGCACTGCGCGGTTGTGCCTCACCATCAACGATTGTGCCTGTTGAACTTACTGCAAAACTTGGAGGTACTAAATCAATAAAAATCGTTGGGGTTGTAAACATAAAAATCGGGTCATAGGTCTCAATTGAACGTCGCACTAAATCAACGACATTCTCCAGATACGGAGTTGTCCCCTCGTCTGTTCGGATGTAATGGTTTTGATCTAAGATTGGAACACTGACAATTTCGGAGCTGGCGCGAACGCTAGTAAAACTTATGGCAAGTGAAAAAAGCGATAAAGCAACTAGGATAATCTGTTTCTTGAACATGGCATATCCTCCTTGGGCAACCGTATTATAGTATAGGATACCGAAGTCCCGTCATATCCCAAGTAATGTTGGGGTGGGAACAAGTAAAGCATAGCTTACCCAATTCTCCAAAAAACCAGCTCGCTCTCATCACGTGTACCAATGTAGACCATTTTATATTTTTTGCGGGTATTTTGGTGTTACAATGCTCGATACTGAATATATTTTAGGAGATTTTTTATGAACACGCGTTTGAGAATAATGTTATTAGGTCTGTTCATGGTCTGGCTAGGGGGCTTTGTTGCTTACCAAGTGCAGACCGACGGTGGCACAATCAGCATCCGTGATGTGCGTTTTATGGGGTCTAACGGGGTCATGATGAGCGCATTGCTCTATATCCCACCGAATGCCACAGCAGACACGCCCGCACCGGGCATTGTGGCAGTTCATGGATACATCAACTCTCGTGAAACTCAAAGTGGCTATGCTATTGAGTTTGCTCGGCGTGGCTATGTGGTGTTGGCGGTCGACCAATCAGGTCATGGCTATTCCGACCCACCCGCCTTTGCTAACGGTTTTGGGGGCCCCGATGGGCTTGCTTACATCCGAACACTTAACTTTGTGGATATCGAAAACATCGGGCTTGAAGGACACTCTATGGGTGGCTGGGCTTTAGGCGTTGCAACAGCCGTTTATCCTGATGGCTACAAGTCATTTATGCTTCAAGGGTCATCTACAGGCACTTTTGGCGCACCCGAAGGCACAGCAACCTCGCCTCGCAATTTGGGGCTAGTTTTTAGCACATGGGACGAATTCTCTTTGCTGATGTGGGGGGCAGAAGTTGCCACTAAAATTAATGAAACCGACAAGCTAAAAACACTCTTTGACACCACAGAAACAGTAGAAGTGGGTCGCTTGTATGGCTCTATAGAGGAAGGTACGGCGCGTAAGTTGTATCAACCTGCCACCACCCATCCCGGCGACCACCTTAATAGCGAAGCTATTGGCAACGCAATCGAGTGGATGCAACTGACACTAACAGGGGGCAACGACCTTGCACCCAGCAATCAGGTGTGGATGTGGAAGGAAATTGCTACATTGGTGGCACTCATCGGCATGATTGTGTTTATGCTACCGTTTGGGGCGTGGCTACTAGAACTTCCCTTCTTTGTAGCCATTGTTCGCCCATTGCCAGAAGCCAAGCCTATCAACGGCGTCGGTCGCTATATCGCCTGTGCCATTACTATTGTCGTGCCTATCGTTACCTACTTCTGGCTGAACAATAGACAAGTCGAGATTTTGCCTGCCAGCGCATTGTTCCCCCAGACCGTTACCTCTGGCATATTGATATGGGCGTTGGGCAATGCGGCAGTTTCGTTGATTCTTTTCCTTGTTTGGCACTTTACGACTAATGCCAAAAACGGCGCAACCATTTCCACCTATGGTTTAACAACCCACATTGGCACCATCCTCAAGGCGATTGCGTTGGCAGTGTGTGTCATTTTCGCGGGCTATCTGTTGCTGGCACTCTCGGACTTCTTCTTCAAGACAGATTTCCGTTTCTGGGTCGTCGCCATCAAATTGTTCAGCCCCCTACAATTCCAAATTTTCCTCGGTTATCTGCCTTTCTTCACCCTCTACTTCCTCATTTTGGGTGTAGCATTAAACGGACAGCTACGTCTTACCCACCTTGATGGCAGTGATGTCACTTTGGGTCGTCAGACGTTGGCTAATGTGGGGCTACTGGTGATTGGTTTCATTGGTCTGCTGTTGTTCCAATATCTGCCGTTATTGTCGGGTGCGCCTTTGCCGTTGAGTGAGCCATTGCTCTCTATCCTGGCATTCCAGTTCGTTCCTTTGTTGACGATTGTCGGCGTGATTATGACCTTCTTCTTCCGTCGTACTGGCACGGTTTTTGTGGGGGCATTTATCTGTTCGATGCTTATCACATGGATTATCGTTGCCAGCACCGCCACACAATTCGCCTTCTAGGTTTATCAAAAAGTCCCTTGTGCCTTCTAGCAAGGCGCAAGGGTTCTACTCCCCTCTTTAGGTCATTAGGCAAGCCCCTAATTTGTGTGGGGGATGTGAATTTAGGCGGTTTTGCAATGATGTAGAGTAGCCCTAGTTTGGCGTGCAGAAACTCCCCCCTGTTTTCGTGCAGAAAAGGGGTTTCTGCACAGCCC
>DAOTTQ010000068.1:0-22753 GCA_034437555.1 Anaerolineae bacterium
CGTCTGCCATGTTGGGGATGGTGGCGGGCTTTTGGCTAGACCCCTACATCAACCGCGCGCGCTTCTCACAAATAATCACCGCCTTCACCCTCTTTATGGGCGTTAGCTTGCTGTTGTAAGGACGCATAACACCATGCCCAAGCGTATTCTTTATGTGGTCAATATTCCGCGTTTTTTTGTGTCGCATCGCTTGCCATTGGCGTTGGCGGCGCGTGATGCAGGCTATGAGGTGCATGTTGCTACCAGCAACGCCGACCCCGAAAGTATTGCCCAAATTACCGCGCAGGGCTTCCCGTTTCATCCCTTGCCCCTTGCCCAACATGGCACAAATCCGCTTAAAGAACTCCAAACCGTTGGGGCATTAGCGCGTCTTTATCGCACCCTAAAGCCCGACCTTGTGCATCAAGTGAGCATTAAAGCCGTGTTGTATGGTGGGCTGGCTTCGCGTTTGGCGGGCGTTCCTGCGGTGGTAAGTGCCATGAGCGGCTTGGGCTATGTGTTCATTGGTGATGATGCCAAACGGCGTGTACTACGCCTTGCAATTTTGCCCCTCATGCGCCTTGCATTATCGGGCAAAAATACGCGCATGATTTTTCAAAATCCCGATGACCAAGCCCGCTTTATTGCATTGGGGATGATTGCCCCCCACAACAGCGTTCTCATCAAGGGTAGCGGCGTAGACCCCAACCAGTTCGCGCCATCTCCCTTACCAGAGGGCTTGCCTATCGTGCTATTTGCCTCACGGCTCATGCGCCAAAAAGGGTTAGATGTGTTTATCGAAGTCGCACGCCAGCTTAAAGGCAAAGCGCGGTTTGCGGTGGTGGGCTATGCCGAGTCCACTAGCCCCGATACCCTTTCGCCCGATGAGCTACAATCCTTTGCAGATGAAGGCATTATTGAGTGGTGGGGCAAGCGTGATGACATGCCCCAAGTGATTGCACAGTCTAGTATTGTGTGTTTGCCGTCTAGCTATGGCGAAGGTGTGCCAAAAATTCTCATCGAAGCCAGCGCATCTGCCCGTGCCATCGTGACTACTGATGTAGCAGGCTGTCGGGAGATTGTCGAGAATGGGGTGACAGGCTTACTTGTACCCCCTAAGGACGCGCCTGCGCTTGCTGATGCGCTCTTGCGCCTTCTGCAAAACCGCGCCCTCTACAAAAGCATGGGGCAACGTGGCAGAGAACGCTTTTTAGAAGGCTTTACCCTCTCCCACGTCACACAAGCCACCCTAGAGCTTTATAAAACATTGGGCGTATAAACACGCCTAAAATACAGTGTTCTTTCGTGTGTTATACTGAAACTGTAGTTTGGAGGATTGCTATGAGTGTGTCATTTATTACAAAAGACCCCGACATTTTGAACAATGCCCTTGTGTTTACGGGTACCCGTGCGCCTGTTAAAACGTTGATTGACTATTTAGCCAGTGGCGAAAGCATCCGCGACTTTTCAGACGATTTTCCAACTGTAACCTTAGAGCAAGTGCTACCGTTCATTGTCTCCATCACTATTCATCATCGCGTTTAAGGGCTTCAATCACATCATGCTCGGTTTGCCACAAGTCAAGGTTTTCTTGGGCTTTTAGCAGGCGTTTTAAGCGTGGATAGCCATCCGCATATTCTTTTGCCCACTCTTTTGAAAAAGAACGGTCACGAATATCTTTTAGGGTTTGGTCGAGGATACGCTCTAGGTTCATGTCTTTATAGCGTTCTAAACGGCTAAAGAAACCAAATTGCGCCGCCATAGTGGATTGGCGTAGGGCATGAAGCAAGCCCTCTTTTTCGGCATAGGCAATATACTCGTTAAACTCGCCACTGATGTACAAATCAAGCATCACCGCTTCGGCAGGGTAGCCCTTATCCAATAGCATATTGGCAGAAGTTGTGAGTAAGTGCATCACAAACGGCAAAACCGCTTGTTGCAAATAAAGGTCAAGCTCTGTTTCTTGCTCTATTGTCACTTCAATTGCGCCTGCCATCAGGCTACCGCACGCTTTCGCCAATGCCAACACCGTCTCAAAGACACGCCCACTAGCATCTTGCCCCACACCCACCAGGCTATAAAAACCCTCTTTTTCTAAATAGCGTTTGCGTACCGTAGACGGAACACAACGGGGCGCAAGCAAGCCTACATCCACAAATGGCGGTGGTTCGATATAGCCAAATGCGATATTATAGCCACTGGCAAAAATGAGGGTGTCGTTGCGATTAAGATGAGGCAAAATGCGGTCTAAATAGGTTTGGGGCATAACCTCATCGGGCAATAGCATAAACTTGATGGGGGATTCGCTGGCGGTTTCTTCAATTAGTTTAGGGTTAAAGCCATCTTCTACGGCTTGCCGATAGTTGTCACTATCTACTTCACGCACGCCCACGCGCACATCCAGCCCACTATCGCGCATGTTCCACGCCAAAGGTCGCCCCAAGTTGCCATAACCAATCACGCCCACAGGCACGCCCAACAAGATGTCAAGCGTGGTTGCGTTTTCTTTGTAGATAACACTCATAAGGGGACTACTCTTCTAGGTTTAGGTCGCCAAGCAAGTCTAGCAATTCAGCATCAATAAATGACGATAGACTGCCCTTTTTACGGCGTTTCACTTGGTAAAATTTTACGTCCTCATAGCCTGATTTGTGGCGTTTAATCTCGCTAAGGGGTTCACATTCATATTGATTTTTCACTAACTCATAGGTGCTTTCGCTAATGACAATCTCGCCGGGTCCCGCTTGTTCTTGCAAATATTTTGCAATATCAGACGCTTCACCCAACGCCGAGAACTCGCGCCGTTGCGCCCCGCCCACAATGCCTAAAAGGGCTGCCCCCGTGTGAATGCCAATGCCATAAAACAGGCGTTGGTCATCGGGCAAAACTTCGTGTTGGGCGTGCAAATCAAAAATAAGCTGAAGTGCCGCCTGTACTGCGCGGTTAGCGTGGTCGATTTGGGGGTTAAGCTGGGTATTGAATAAGCCCGTGACCGCATCGCCCATGTACTTATCCACCACACCATCCATAAAGTTAATGGCATCGCTGGCAAGGCTAAGGTACTTGTTGATGACGGTCATCAGCTCTTCTGGCTGAAGTTTTTCGCTAAAGGTGGTAAAACCGCGCACATCACAAAAGATAACGGTTATTTCTCGTTCTTGGGCGCGAGTGTCTAGGTCATTGGCGCGGTTGATTAAGCCGGCCGGCAAGTAGCGTTGCACCTCGATGAGGCGTGATTCGCTTCGGCGTTGCTCTGTAAGGTCGTCTAGCACCAACGCCACGCCCATTATACTTTGGGTTTCATCACGCAGGGGGCTAATGATAAACTGCCACACGGCGTTTTCCAGTTCGGTTTCTAAAATTTCTTGTTGGCTACCGTTCTTGACGCGGTTCATGGCTTTCTCAAAGCCATCGCCCAATGGGGGCATCACTTCTGCAAAGGACGCGCCAATCAGGTCATCGCGCCCCGCAATGCGCTCGGCTGCCAAATTACACACAATCACCATACCATCATCGTTAAGGGTGATAATGCCACTATCAATAGACGTAAAGATATTGTCCATGCGGTCACGGATGGCAGATACTTCGTCCAGTTTGGCGCGTGTGGTTTCAAAGAGGGCGGCGTTTTCTAAGGCAACTGCGGCTTGATTGGCAAATGCCGTTAGCATGTCCAGTTCGGCGGGCTTAAACAACCCCGCCAAGAAGCGATTATCACAATACACCACGCCAATCACATCTTCGCGCACTTTTAACGGCACAGCCATAATGCTTCTTAGCTGAAAGCCCACAATGCTTTGATTATTAGAATAGCTGGCATCGGTGCTGGCGTTGTCGGTTAAAATAGGAATGCCCGTATCTGCCACGCGGTTTACAATGGTGGTACTGACCAGTTTAGAGCCACCGTTTCCCATTTGCTCTATTTCTATGCCGCGCGCTACCTTAAATTCAAGTGCGCCTGTTTGACTGTTCTTTAGCACAATATAGCCACGTTCTGCGCCCGTTAATTGCACCACTGTTTCAATCACTTGGTTTAGCACTTCATCGGTGCTTTGTGTGGAATTGATGAGGGCGGCAGTTGTCGTTAAAGCACGCAATGACCGCAATTCGGTCATGCTGTCTACAACGCCTTTTTCTAGCCCATCAATGCGCGTTTTCAACAACTTTAGCGTGTCTAGGGCATCCGAAGGCAAAACGATATTGCGCTGTTTAAGCAAGTCATTTTGGGCGCGGAGCTGTTGTACCATGTCGGTAGCTTTGCGCTTCATCTCCTGCAAAACGTCTAGCAGGTCGGGTTGTTTCATTTGTTCCGTCTGTAATTCTTCGCTCATGCTCGGAATACCTCATAAATGCGCGTGTGCTGTTGCCTGCCCTTTACCTGAAGGGTAGGAAGTTCTACAAAACGATACCCCCCCGCCACACCATTAGGGCTGGTAGCTTCCGCGTGTCGTTTAGATTCTTCGCTAAGGATAATTTGCCCAAAAGCGGCGTTTTCTTCTAGGCGTTTGGCAAGGTTAATGGTGTCTCCTAGCGCGGTAAAATCACGCCGATTAAGACTGCCAACGTTGCCTAGCGTGGCAATGCCGCTGTGAAGCCCCATGCGGTAATAATGGGGTTCGGGGCGAATTCCCTTGCGTTCATACAAGCCCAAAAACGCTTCGCGCATCATCAAGCAGGCTTCTATAGCTAATGACGCGTGCGTTTGTTGGGGGTTAAGTTGGGTGTTAAACAACACCATGATTTCTGTCCCCATGTATTTGTCAATTACGCCCTTAGTGTCGTTGACGCATACTGTGGCAAGGCTAAAGTATTCGTTCAAGATTTCTAAAATTTCGCGCGGGTGTGCATCCTTCATCGTGTAAAGTGAGCGCACTTCGGCAAAGATGCACGTTACTTCACGGCTTTCACCCCCTAATGCCAAGTTACTAATGGTGTCAATGTTATCGACCATTTCGGGGGGCAAGTAGGTTTTCATGGTTTTAAGCTGGTTTTCGCGCTCGCGTTGCTCTGTTAGGTCGTCAATCATTACTGCCACGCCTTGCACAGTGTCATAGCTATCTTTAAGCGGGTTTAGCTGTAGGCTAATTGATTTGCGAATAGTGCCTAAGGTCAGTTCAGCTTCAAAAGACAGGCTTCGTTGGTTAGCACGTACTTCGTTAAGCTGGTCGGTGAGGTCAAATGACAGCTTAGGAATCACATCACGCAAACGTTGCCCCACACTATCCGCACTGGATAGGCTCAAAATGCGCTCGGCGGCTTGGTTAAACGTGGTGATGGTCTCGGCTTGGTCGGTGGCAATGACCCCACTACCGATAGATTCAAAGATATTGTTCATTAGGCTTTGTACTTGCACAATTTCGTATAGCAAGCCTTGCAAATCTTGGTACAGCACCGCATTAGCAATGGCTACCGAAGCCGTATTGGCAAACGCCACCAGCAGTTTTAGCTCGCGCTTGGTAAAAATGCCCGCCGCCAAGCGGTTGTCCACATATACCACGCCAATCAGTTCATCACGATAGGTCAGTGGCACACACAGCACAGAACGCAAAGAAAAGTTTGCAATGCTGGCGTTGTTGGCAAACCGTTCATCGTTAAAGGCGTTATCCGTTAAGAGGGGTTGTTGCGTTCTTAGCACTTCGTTCAGTACGCCATTGCTTACTTGGGGCTTTGCCGAAGGGTTTTTGGTGCTATCACGCTGAATCCGATACTCTAATGCGCCTGTTTCTTTATCACGTAAAATCAAAAAACCACGCTCGGCGTTGCTAAGGCTAATGACGATGTCCATGGCTTCTTCTAGCACTATATCCACATCAAGCGACGTGGTAACGTTTGCCGATAGTTGCGCCAATGCCCGCAATTGCCCTAGCTCGGTTTCTTCATCTACTACCAGTTCTTCCAGGCGTTTTAGGTCGTTTTGTAAGCCCAATAACGCCGTGCTTACGGTAGGAGGGAGTGCCATCCCACGCGCTTTTAGCAAGTCGCGTTGGGTAGCGAGTGCGTTGGTTGCCTGTTGAATCAGGTTGGCAACGCCCATCATTTCATGTAGCAGGCTGACCGTGTTTTCTGTCATGGTCTTTCACTCTCGGGCTTCATTGGTTTTGGATTCTTAAATACTCTTGGATGAAACCGCCCCCATTGCTGGCAAGCAGAACACCCGCTTGTTTGTTAATAACCAATTCGCCCAAATGTTTGACCAATTGGTTAATTTGTTGGCGCATAATGACCATCACATCATCCCACTCTACGTCCGCAGGCAATAAAGATTGGCGTAGGTCGCGGGTGCTTTCTAGGTAAACCATTGCCGGGTCGCTTTCTGGAAACACCAGCGCGGTGGGTAAATCATAACGCACCACGCCAAAGAAGTACCTAGACAAAAGGCGTGTGCCATTTTCTAAAGCAAAGCTATCGCTGGGCATACTGGGCGCACGCACAGAAGCCGAACCGTTGCGGGTTAAAAGCACAATCGCACGGCGCATGAGTACCTGTAATTCGGGCATGGTCTGGGTGCTATTGGTGGCAATCATCAGCAAGCCGTCGGGCTTAAGCACGCGCTTAAACTCACGGAGGGCTTGGTCAATATCGCCCACATGAAACAGCATGTGATTTGCCATGATAATGTCAAAGGTGTTGTTGGCAAATGGCAATATCGCCGCGTCAGCTTGCAATAAGCCTTCTGTGGCGGGGTGCTTTTCTAACATGGTGGTTACTAGGTCTAAGCCCACATAGCGCAAATTAGGGTGTTGTTTCATCAATGAGGGATAGTATAGCCCGTTACCACAGCCTACATCTAGCACTGCCTCATCACCGCTCCACGGCACACACGCTAACGCCCAATCCGAAAAACTCACGTGGGGGACGGTGTATTTCTCGTGGGTTTCTTGCCTAATTCGCAGGTGTTCATCGGTTGAATAGTGCCGTCTTACAATGTCGTTGGGTGAGTCAGTCATGATGCGCCTCAGGTTCGCAGATAATCTTAACGCTAATTATAGCCCGTTTTTCAAAGTCTACACGAAAGAACGGCAAAATGCTTGTAACAGATTTGAATATTTTAAGGCTTACGCAGAATGTTAATTTGGTTTACCCCCAGCGTAAGCGGTATCCACGAAGTGCGCGTGACCACCTGTAAAAACGCGGGCGCACCAAACAGCGCAAACTGTAGGGCATTGGGCAAGAGAGGCAAATACGGCACATCCCACAAGCCATCGCCAAATTGCTTTAACACCGTAAATCCCGCCTCTTGCCCCCACGCCTTCCATACCGATGGCACATGGCAGTTAATGTGCGTTTTGTCCTTGCCGATGGCATCGTTCTCGCGGTCTTTATAGCGTCGTAGGCTATATTCGGGGTGTGGCGTGGCAAATAAGAGCAGTCCGTTGGGGCGTAACACGCGGTAAATATCGCGTAGCGTCTGGCGCGGATTGGGCAAGTGTTCCACCAAATGTAACGCGACAACCACACTTAGCTCACCCTCAGCAAACGGGCTAAAGTCGGTGGCATCGCCCAATGTGGCAATGGCTTTAGGGGCGTTTTTGCGTGTTTGCTCTATGCTATATGGAATGAGGTCTGTGCCATAGCACGTAAAGTCATCCTGAAGCAAGCCCAGCAAATCGCCTAACCCACACCCCATCTCTAGCAATTTGCGTTCCGCGCCCCCTGATGGGGCATAGCGTTGGACAAGGGACGCATAATAACGCCTCGCAAACCAGTACATACTAAACTTGCCAAGTGGTCTATCGGCATAGTTCCACTTCTTAAAGTATTCGTCTGTATAGTGTTCTACAGGGACGTTGGTTTCTGGTGAGTTGGTTTGGTTGGTCATGGGCTACCCTTAAAGTAAACCTTATAATACAGAAGGAAAACGCACGCCATATTAGCAGTTTTTGCGTGTTTATGGTATGGGGTTAAGGCGTGGGACGTTCTAGCAGGCTATAGGCATTGAGTATGTTGTCTTGCCCGTCTGCACGATAGTGGGCAAGCTCATTAAGTCCTGTGGCTTTAGAAAGGGCATCGTGTTCTTCATCATTGGTATAGTGGCAATAGCGCAAAGCACGCGCCCCTCTTCGCCAATCTAACAAGTAATCGCCCTCTTCTAATGTCTCTGCAAACGGCAAATCGGGCAAACTATCCCAGCCCGCTACGCGCTCCCTTAGCCGTGCATTTTCATAAAATCGCCATGTGGCAAACGCCAAGAGCCCGCCCTCTGTTACCCGTTGCGCCAATTGCTGGATAAAGGCGGTGCGCCTTACTAGGGATGGCACATGATGCACCACGCCAAACGCTACCACCACCTCATATTGTCCGTTTAGGGCGTTGTCGTCTAAGAGTGCGTCGGCTTCTGTAAGGGTAAATGGCACACGGGTTTCTTGCAGTGCGCTATGGGCTGCCGCCAATAACTGCGGATTATTATCTACGCCATGATAGTGAATCTTCATGCCGTTTTCTGCTAAAAACACGCCCCATCGCCCGTTGCCACAGCCCACATCTAGCACGCGCACAGGACGCGCCGATAAACGGCGAATGTAGGGGATAAGGGGCAACCATCCCGCCCACGCTTGCCCGCGTGTTTGGTCAAACTCATGGGCGGTGGTGGCGTAAAATTGCGCGTTTAGCGCGTTAAGATAGCGCACGGTGTCGATGTGCATTATTGCCCCAAAAGCTGTAATAGCTGAACGCGAAGCGACAGCATAGACGACGAAGCACGCGCGGGATGTTCGGCTTGCAAATAGGCTTCTAGGCTTTGCAGGGCGTTTTCGTATAATGCCGTATACGCTTCCACAGTGGTTGAAGCGTTTCCCTGTTGAATATAAATGAGGGCGCGTAGCATGTGCGCCAACGCATACTGTTCATCCACTTGTAGGGCAAGGGTAATGTTGTCTTGGGCATTGGTCAGTTGCCCTAGCTTGCGATACAACAGGGCTTTATTCACGTACGCCAGCACCGAAGATGCGTCTAGTGCAATGGCGCGGTCAAATTCGGTAAGGGCGGCTTCGTTGCGCCCTGCGCCGTGGTAGGCAATGCCACGCGCATTGATGATGTCGAGTGTATCGGGTGCAAGTGTGTTCGCTTGTTCTAGTACGATAATTGCGCCGTCATAGTCACTTAAAGCCGTATAGTACAAGCCCAAATAATAGTAATGAAGCGCATCGTTAGCATTAAGCGCGTTGGCGGCTTGAATATCTTCCTCGCCCGTTAAATCGCCACCCATTAAGCGAGCATAGCCCCGTAGTGTTAGCGCACGATACGATTGGGGCGATTGTTCTAGCCACGCTGTCATCAGTACAATGGCGGGTTCTAGTTCGCCTAGCTCGGTGAGCGTGCGTGCTTGCCAAATCACGGCATTTTCGTTATCGGGGTCTAGTGTGCTTGCGCTGATAAAGTCCTCTTTAGCATAGACAAATTGGCTTTTGTTGTACCAGTTTATGCCCCGTTCCAGATAAGCATCGGCAGTTGTTAGGGATGCTTGCTCTAGGGGCGTGGGCAAAACGAAAGGGTCAGGGGTAGGCGTAATATTTGGCGTGGGTGTTTGGGCATACGCTAGGGTTGCTAGTAGCCCACTCATCACGAATGCAATCAGCAATTTCTTCAAAATACACCGTCCTTGATACTGTACCAATGGTTTGTGTGATGGCTTATGAGCAACACGGTTTCATTGTAGCATTGTTCATTCGTCAGACAATCGTTTAGCATGCGCATTTGGAAAACACGCCACTTTGTCATATAGTTAAAAGGGAACGCCTTTACACTCTTAGGAAAAAGCCGTATGCGTAAGCTAACCGTCACACTCTTGCTCTTTTTGCTTGTTTCTCTTGTGCCACTGTGGACACAAGGGCAAGCGCTCCCGCGTGATTACGCCATCATTAACCCGCGCGTCATCTTTAGTGCAGATAACCGCACGTTTAACCTTGAGTTTATTGTGCGAAACAGTGGCGGTTCTGCCACAGATAACGCTTTCATTGAAGTGATTAGCCTGCTAGACGATAGCACCCTTACACGAGACCCCCTTGCCCCCATTGCCGCTGGACAAAGCGTAACCGTTACTATTCCCCTTGACGTAGCTTCTTTTGTCGAGGGGGTATTGCCTTTACAGGTGCGCGTGGGCTTGGATGATGCCGAACCGCCACCCTTTAGCGACAATAACACCGTCAACCTAAGCGTTACGATACCCCGTGGCGTTGGCGCACCTGCGCCTATCTCCCCCACAGGGCAAATTCCGCCCGCCCAATTGCCGGCTGGCGCAAGCACGCCCCAAGACGCTTGGGCAATCGTCCAGTCTTTTGCTAATGAGTTGATTGGGCGCGACATTACGGGCGAGGAAATTTTGCTAGGGGGCATTATTGTCTTGGTAGCCATTTTGGGCTTATGGCTGTTTTCGCTAATTTTGCGCTTGCTGTTTCGCCGAGAGCCTTCATTTGATGCGTGGCAACCGCCTTATGCCATGATGCCCATGCTAGATAACAACACCGCCGAAGGCAGACGGCAAGCATGGCAAACCTACGCCCAAAACAACCTATTGCTTGCACCCCCCACGCCCAATAACATCCATGCCATTAAGCAATTGGTGGGAATAGAGGGTGAAAACCTCACGAATTGGCGCATTGAGGGGCTACGGCTATCACAATATGACAATTACGGGCGGGTGGCAAAAAGCCAAGTGTTAGCCGATAAACGCACCATTAACGCCCTCAATGGATTGCTTAAACGGCGCATCAAACTCACGCCCGAAAAGCTATCCGCCAGCGTGATGCCCATCGCCAAGCGCGTTGTAAAGCCCCTACGCCGTAAGCTAAACGCCCAAAACGCCTTCTTACCCATTGCCCTAGATTTACGGCTAAAGGGCAAGCAGGGCGAAGTTCGTATTGTCTTTGAACTCTATCAGTTTAATGGGGTGGCGTGGATGCGCCTTGACCAATGGGAGCCAAGCATCCCGATGATTACGCGCATCCTACAAGAAAACCTAACGTACACCGTACACGGCATTACAGGGGGGGAACGCCTAAAGGACTTTACCACACGCCTAAACGATGACGTGGCATGGCTCTTAACCGAGACGCTTCGCTTGCGGCTTGCCCAAGCCAAGCAACAGCCCACCACCGCGCCCCAATACGATATTCCCGACACCCTTAGAGGCGTAAACCCCATCGTGTAAGGTGTGGGCTAGTAACGCTCTATCAGTCGCAGGGCTTCGAGTTGCATTTCTGCGCTACGCCGTCCTAGGCTGGCAAGTTCTACACTAGGTTCTTGTCCGCTTAGGTGGCGATTCGCTTGGCTCATACAAATAATGCCCCAGCGTATATTGCCCATCACTTCCCACCAGTCCACGCTCTTTCGGTTGACGGTTTGCCCACTATAACGCTCATACGCCGTCAAAAACCGTTCTCTATTGCTGATGCCGGCAAAGTGCAATTTGCCATTGCCAAACCGCCAATCACGCATACAAATATAGGCTAGTTCCTCGTTGGGGTCGCCAATATGCCCAAACTCCCAGTCAATCACCGCCGAAAGTCCGCCCTCATCAATGAGCAAGTTGCCAATGCGATAATCACCATGCACAAAGCCCGTAACGCTTTCCTGTGGCAAATGCCGTTGCGCCCAACGCAAGCACCATTCCCACACGGGGCTTTTAACGGCGAGCGCGTCTAGCACCGTGTACATTTGGGCGATGGTTTGTTGTGCGTCCGTGTGTGCCAAAAAGGGCAAGTCTGCCGTGTTTATGGTGTGGATGCGTGCCAATTGTTCTGCTAATTGTTCGGGGAGTAAGGCGCGGGCGGGCGCAAGTTCGGGCGAATGAATCACCTTTACGCCTATCGAAATGCCCTGCATGTATTCCATCACAAAAAATGCGCCCCCTAGTACGCTGGGGTCGTTGCACAAATAGCGCACCTTTGCCACCTTTACGCCGTGTTGGTGCGCCGTATCCATCACCCTAAACTCTTGCTCACGGGTGAGGGCTTCTTCAAACATTTGGGTGGGCAAGTCCCGCCGAACCACCCACCTTTCACTCTTTTCGGGGGTGGCGGCGGTAAACAACCATGTGTCCCGTGATGCACCACCAGCAAGCGGTTTAGAGTCACTTAGCGTCACGGGTACATTCATCTGTGTGCTTAAAAACGCTTGCAAAGGTTGGAAAAAAGAAGGAATATCGGTCATAATGAACATGCTTTCTTTTTAAGAATATCGTTTCCATTATAAACAAAATTTTTTAAGGTAAACACACTATGGATTTTAGCATCTCTCCCCACATTCAAGATCTTGCCCATCGGGTGAAAACATTTGTAGAACGTGAAGTGATTCCATTAGAAACCGAACAGCAACGCACCAATGCACCCATTACCATAGAACAAATTCAGGAGCTGCGCCAAAAAGCCCGTAGTGAAGGCATTTTCGCGCCCACTATGTCCCCCGACTTGGGCGGTTTGGGGCTAACGATTGCCGAGTGGGTGCCTGTTTTAGAGAGCGCGGGCAGAAGCCTTTTGGGCCCCCTTTCTATTCATTGCGCCGCCCCCGATGAAGGTAATATGCACACGCTACACACCTTTGCCACGCCCGAACAAAAAGAACGTTATTTGCGCCCCCTTGCACGTGGTGAAATTTTTAGTGGCTTTAGCATGACAGAACCCCCCAACGGCGCAGGCAGTGACCCCACTATGCTACAAACACGCGCCGTCCGTAACGGTGACGAGTGGGTGATTAACGGGCATAAGTGGTATACATCTAACGGCGAAGTGGCAGAATTCTTGTTGATTATGGCAGTCACTAGCCCTGAAGATGGCGCACACAAGGGCAGTAGTATTTTTCTCGCGCCCATCACCACAGAGGGTATTACGATATTGCGTGATGTGCCAACGATGGGACGCGGTGATTTTGGCGGTCATGTGGAAATTAAATACGAGAACGTGCGCGTACCACACAGTGCGCTCTTGGGCGAAGAAGGGCAAGGTTTCGCTATTGCACAGGCGCGTTTAGGACCGGCACGCCTTACCCACTGTATGCGCTGGCTGGGCATTGCCCAACGTGCGTTAGAAATTGCCGCCGACTATGCCAATAAACGCGATGCTTTTGGCAAAAAACTGGCAGAACATCAAAGCGTGGGCTTTATGCTGGCGGATAGCGAAATGGAATTACACGGCGTGCGCCTGATGATTCATCAAGCCGCGTGGCTACTGACAAAGGGCGAACAAGCCCGCAGTGAAACCAGCATGACCAAAGTAATGACCAGCGAAGCCGTCAACCGCGTGATAGACCGCGCCATCCAAATTTGCGGTGGCACAGGCATTAGCCGTGACTTGCCCCTTGCCAGCTGGTATGAGGGGGCGCGCGCCTTTAGGATTTATGATGGCGCAAGCGAAGTGCATCGCATGGTTACGGCACGGCAAGTTATTAAGAAGTATGCCAATTCGTAGGGGAGCTTTTTACGGGTTTTTATGATGTGGGGCATAGTTTTGGCGGGCTTGCCCCTATAATGAAAAGTAGAAACACATCCTATGAAAGAGAGCAACCTTATGAAACAGTGGCTAATCGCGCTTATACTATTGATGATTGCAGGGGGCGTGTGGGCGCAAAGTGACACACTGCCCAATATCGCCCGAACCAACATCCTGACGGTAGCATACCCCAATGGCTGGGAAGTGACCGTAGAACGCGGTGACGTGGTGGCGAAAAGCGCACAAACCAACGTCCTCTTTGACGTATACAACCCCACATTGTATGAACAAGCCAGTACCGAAATAGGCAATCTGGCGGCTGTGCTGGCGTATTGGTACACGCCCAACGACCCCAGCAAAACCTTTGATGCCACTCTCATTCGCAGAACGGCTTTAGGTGTTTATGATGAAGTGTTGCTGTATGCCTACGAGGACAGCTTTAACGACCAGCCCTATGAACGCCTGATTGCGGTGTTTGCGTTGCCCAATGATAATGTGGTGTTTGCTTCGGCAGTACCGCGTAGTGGCTATGCCCTGGCAGAACGCGACATTGTGCTAGACATGGTATCTTCGGCATCCTTGCCCAATGTGTTCTTTGTGACGTTGCGGGATGGTGCGATTGTAGGCGTGCTAGATGGCTGGCAAACGGAAACGCGCACATCGGAACGGCTGGTGATTGCGGATGAGAACACGCGCCTTAGCTTACAAATAACGGTGCGCCGTGATGTGCAACGTGAACGCCTAAATAACTATACACGGTTGCTTCAACGCGCTGTTGACCAAGACGGGCTAGGCGTACTCATAGACAGTGAAGCCCTAGAACGCACGCGGCTTTCTGGCGTAATTGCACTACGCTATCGCACAGAGAACACGCTATACATTGCCATGTTCCTAAAGAACGGTAGCGGTTTGGTGGCAAAAGTGCAAGCCACAGGCACAACCGCACCCAACGAAACAGACGCGCTAAAAATCCTCAACAATATCATCGCCAACGCGCCCCGTACCAATCCGCTATCTACGGGCGCACCCTAGTCAAAAAGACCCTATCCTCAGTCGCAGAAAAACACTTTTGTAGGGGCGTAGCCGTTGGCTCGCCCTTACGTTTTAATGCAGATAAACATCATCAAACGGCGGTGTAGGGATGGGCTTCTGCCCGTCCGCGAAGAACCATGACGCACGCTTGCATGGGTGGTGATAGGGTGATAAAATTAGAACTAGTGTCCTAAGATTGAAAAGGAAAAATAATGCCTAACCCAAACCTTATTTTCAACAACCTAACACCCATGATTCCAGCGGGTTCTAACATGCAAGCAACGATTGCTTTTTACGAGCAAACATTGGGTTTTGCTGTAACTTTCAAAGCTGACGATTTAAGCATGGTGATTATTCAACGCAGTGACGTTGAGATTATGCTCGCGAATAGTGATGATCCACACACTGCCTCTCAAACGAGCTTCCGTATTCAACTATCTGATATAGATGCTCTTTATGAGGAGTATAAAGCTCAAGCCATTGCCCCGTTTGAACAAGGTGATGGTGCTGGACTTGGTGCGCTTAGTAGTACGCCTTGGGGAACGCGAGAATTTGCTGTGCGTGACCTTGCGGGGGTGTGCATTACTTTTTATGAAGAGACTTAGAAGTAAGACGACTGAATGGGGGCAAGTGCGCCCCCGAAAGTGTGCGATTGCCCCCAGAATGAGGCTTTTGTATAGGCACTTTCACCCGTAAACGGCTTATCTGCCGTAGGTGATGCTTTGGGCAATCGCCTGAATGGTGGGCAAGAAAGACGCGAGTTCGCCAATATCTGCCGCCGCCACCACCACTGCATAGCCCGTTCCTACGTCTACAATCATCGTGAGGCTTTCATCACTAGTGTTCACTACCCGCACCAAAGCCGCCGCTTTATCGCCTAAGAGGGCAATTTCGGGCGTGCTAAACTGTAGATTGGGGTTATTTGTTTGCGCAGAATTGATGAAATTGAGCAAAATATTATAAGGCGAAGGCGTAACGCCCTCTGGCACGCTTAGCCCCGCAAGGCTGACGGGTATCATGCTAATCGACACGCCCACATCCCCAAGCCCCATGTCCACTTGGGCATTGTCGAGTAGGCTGGCGGATGTGCCTAGTAACAGGCTGTCGGCGTTGCCCGATTGCGCCCACGCCATCGGAAAGTTCAGCGTTAGGGTATTGCCCACAAGGTCGCGCCCACTAAAGGTTTGCGATAGTTCAACAGGCGTTGGGCTTGGGGGTGGGGTAAGGGTGGGAATCCCAACCATAGGAAGCGCATCACACGCCACCACCATACCACTTAATAGCACAATGAAAAGAAGCCGAAAGAGCGTTTTCATAAACTGTCTATCCTTTGGGTTAATTGGGTTTGGGTGTAATGGGCTTAAAGCCCTGCCCGTAAGCGGTATGCCCTTGCCCGATGACTAAAAAAGCGTGTGTGTCCATGTGAATGACGATGCGCCGTAAATCTTCTACTTGGCTTCGGCTGATGGTAACGTAAAGAACGGTGCGTTCTTTTTGGGTATACATGCCCCTGCCCTGCCAGCCTGTTACCCCACGCCCCAGCTTTTCAATAATCACATCGGCAATTTCTTGGGGTTTCTCTGTGATGATAACCGCCGTGCGAATGACGCTGGGACCTTCCATAATGTAATCGGTGGCAAGCCCACTAATGAAAATTACCGTCACCGCATATAATGCGCCTTCCCAGCCATACACAAAGCCCGCCAGCACCACCACCGCCATATCGGTATAAAGATAGGTCATGCTCATGGGTGCGCCCGTGCGCTGCTGAATAATGAGCGCAAGCGTACTTGTACCGCCAAAGTTACCGCCAATGCGAAAGCAAATGCCCGCGCTAATGCCCCCAATGATGCCCCCGAACAGCGCGTTAAGTAGCCTATCATCGCTAATGCCCTGTATGGGGAAGTAGGGCGCAAGTGTATCAATCCCGATGGAATACACCACAACACAAAACACCGTTAGCCAAATAGTGCGTAAGCCGTTGGGCAACATGCGATACGCCAAGAACTGAATGGGAATGTTCATAATGACAATCATCAAGCCCACCGGTGTACCAATGAGCGTATTCAAAATAACTGCCAGCCCAGAAACCCCGCTAGGCGCAATATCAAATGGCGACAAGAAAATGACCACGCTTAAGGACTGCATCAGCGAGCCAAAAATAAGCAAAGTGTAATCGAGTAAAACGTACCGCAAAGGGCGTTTGAATAGGTGGAGCAAGTGCAGTCCTTTTGATAGTGTCCATATGGTATGGCATCACGAAACTTAAACGATATACTATCACAAACTAACGTTATAAACGCGCCTTTCGTCCTTAAGCATCCCTTGTGTGCTTTATCCTTAAATACCCTGATTGTTAGCCCCTGATTTTTACAGGATTTCACCCGAACGCCGCCACTGTTTGCAAAAGACGGGCATAAAAGGGTCAAGGGATACCAATCCCTTGTGGGGGTTTGAGGGCAAAGCCCTCAAGAAACACAACGAGCAATCACGGCACTTAAATGCACCGTTTGTCTCTGCCTTACTTGCATGGTGGGGTGTAGAATGATAGACTCATCTTACAGCCCTTGATTGCATGTTATGGGAGGCATCCTTGCCAGAACAAGCCCTTTACTTAAAATGGCGACCTGTTTCGTTTAACGAAGTCGTTGGACAAGAACATATCACGCGTACCCTGCGTAATTCGCTTAAAACAGGGCGGATCCGCCACGCCTATTTATTTAGTGGGCCCCGTGGTACAGGCAAAACATCCAACGCGCGTCTTTTGGCAAAAGCCGTCAATTGCACCCATCCCGACCCCGACATGCGCCCCTGTAATGAGTGCGCTTGCTGTGTGGCGGTGAACGAAGGACGCTTTTTAGACCTCATCGAAATTGACGCAGCCTCACATACGGGCGTGGATGACGTGCGCGACCTGCGCGATAAAATTGCGTTTGCCCCCAGTGAGGGCAAATATAAAGTGTATATCATTGACGAAGTGCATCGCTTTAGTGGCAATGCCTTTGATGCCCTGCTTAAAACCCTAGAAGAACCCCCATCCCACGCCATTTTTGTGCTGGCAACCACCGAAATTGATAAAGTGCCTGCTACCATTAAAAGCCGTTGCTTACCCTTCGAGTTTAGGCGGTTGTCACTTCAAGAAGTGGCGGATAGGCTACAGCTGATTTGTGAGAACGAAGGCATTCAGGTAGAGCGCGAAGCCCTAGAACTGATTGCCCGTGAAGGTACAGGCAGCGTGCGTGATAGCATTAGCTTGCTTGACCAAGTGGTTGCTGACCCCCATGAGATTGTGACACTAGAGCTAACGCAACGCATTTTAGGCACAGCCAGCGTCCGCGCCGTCCGTGAACTCGTGCAAGCCTTAGTAGATAAGAATGTGTCGCGTGGTTTGCACATCATCAACGAAGCTGTAGACAGTGGGAGCGACCCGCGCCAATTTGGGCAACAGGTGGTAGAACAATTACGTGCCGTTCTTTTAGCACAAACCTCTAGCGTAGACTTGCTTCATGCCAGCAACGAAGAAAAGCAACGCTATCAAGAACAAGCCAACAGTGTGGGCAAAAGTGAACTCTTGCGGGCATTACGCTCGTTTAACGATGCCGTCAACCAATATCATAGTGGCTGGCAACCGCAACTAACGCTAGAATTGGCGTTAATCGAAAGCCTACAAGAACCCGAAGTACAAATGGCGTATGCGCCCGCACCCTCGTTTCTATCGGCTTCCCCTTCTTCTGCGCCAATGCCAATGGGCGGCGAGGGCGGTGCCAACGTGCCAGTGCAACAATTACAACAGCGTTGGGGCGAAGTGCAACGCATCATTTATCAAAACATCCCCAAAGCGAAGCCAGAGCATCAATCGATTGTGACCTCATTGCCCACGCTTTTGGCGCAAGTGCATGTACGGCATGTGGACAGCGAGGGCGTTACGCTGGGATGCAAGCCCTTCTTTATGGAGAAGCTAAAAGACCCCGTTCGCGTTGAATGGATAGAACGCGCCATCTTGCGCGTGACGGGGCAGAATTTGCGTGTAAAATTTGTTTCTGATGAAGGCGTTCCCAGTGGCACGCAATATATGACACCCTCGCCTGATATTTCTCATCCAATTGAGATGGATATTCTAAGTCAGGGTGGCGAATTTTTATCAGAAGAACCTAACGAATAAACGTTGAGTAGCAACACACAGAAGGAGAAACACATTATGGGCAAGAAAAAACGCGGTGGTTTTGGTGGCGGTGCTAGTGCTGGTGGCGGTACGCCCAGCGGTGGTATGGGTGGCATGATGCAACAGCTCCAAAAGATGCAACAAGACATGGCAGACGCGCAAGCTGCTCTTGAAAACGAAACCGTTGAAGTGAGCGTGGGCGGTGGCGCAGTAAAAATTGTCATCACTGGGCATCAACGCATTAAGAACATCACCATCAACCCCGAAGTGGTGGATGTGACCGATGAAGAATGGGTAACAGACCTTCAAGATTTGCTCACCAGTGCGGTTAATCAAGCCATTGAACAAAGCCAAACGATGGCAGCCGAGCGCATGGAAAAAATTACAGGGGGCTTGGGCAGTATGCCAGGCTTGGGCGGTCTGTTAGGCTAAACGCCACACTCTAAAGCGCATCTCTAAAGCGCGTCTCTAAAGCGCATCTAATGAAGGGTGGGGATAATCTCCGCCCTTTTGTGTTATAGATATGGCGCATTTATGGTACAATCGTTCTAACCGTAAGGCTGATGTGAGGGCAATACGATGGCACTAAATACCACTCAAATTGGGATGCCCCTAGATGAATTTTTAGAGGCGCAAGAAGACCAACCTTTTGAACTCTTGGACGGCGAAAGGCTTGATAAAATACCAAATGTTTTCGGTCACACATGGTATATTCGCTTTTTGTTTTTAGCACTCTTTAAGCATGCGTCCGAACATCAGTTAGGGGAAGTATTTTCAGAGTCAACCTATGCGCAAATGATCGGCAAAAATTGGGTCAAAGGCTCACGGATTCCTGACATCGTATTCTATTCGCATCAGCGCATTGAAGCGTTTAAGCAAGAAAACCACGATTGGCGAAAACGCCCCCTAGATATCGCGCCCGATTTAACCATCGAAGTGCTATCGCCCACAGAGCGCGTCTCTGATGTTACCAAGAAAGTAAGGGTGGATATGGCGCAGGGCGTGCGCCTAACATGGGCAGTTGATATTGAAAACGAAACCGCTACCGTCTACCACCAAGGCAAAATTACCATGTTTGGCTTAGAGGGTACGCTAAGCGGTGAAGATGTTCTAACTGATTTTCGCTTGCCATTAGCCGAAATGTTCAAGAAAGACGAGAACACATAAACGCATGAGTGCCATTCCCGAACCCGTTACCAAACTGATAGAAGCTCTCTCTGCTTTGCCAGGCGTGGGACCAAAAACCGCCTCACGGCTGACGTTTTTTTTGCTTCGTGCGCCCGATGGCTTGTCATTAAACCTTGCGGAAGCCCTTACAAACCTAAAAGCCATGACAACTTATTGTGAGCGTTGCTGGAATATCACCGTCAATAGCCCCTGCCCCATCTGTAGCGATGCCCGCCGCGACCAACGCACCATTGCCGTTGTAGAGGAACCGTTGGATGTGCTGGCACTAGAACGCACAGGCAGTTATCAAGGCGTGTACCATGTGTTACACGGCGCAATCTCACCCGTAAACGGCGTGGGACCCGATGACCTTCGCATTAAAGAACTGCTGACCCGCGCACAAGGCGACGTATTAGAAGTAATTATTGCCACCAACCCCGGCATGGAAGGGGACGCAACCTCTATGTATATCCAGCGAGAGCTAAAGCCCACCGGCGTAAAAGTAACGCGCCTTGCACGGGGCTTGCCCACAGGGGGTGATTTGGAATATGTGGATAGCGTAACGCTTCTACGTGCCTTGCAGGGTAGAAGTGAAATGGGATAAGCTCTTTTAGCCGTTCAGTGATAATTTTTGTAACTACTCAGCCCGCCAAAACCAAATTTCTCGCTGATACGCTCGACAGTACGTCGCAATGATTCTTGCGCTTTTTTGCTGCATGTGGACGTATAATCACATTAGAGAATAATGCTTAGGACAAAAAAATCATGATAAACGACTTAGATATAAATGAACTGAATGATCGTGTCGAAACCGAACTTGCCCAACAAAAGAAAATCGTCCCCGGCGTGATGCTGGCAATCAGCTTGTTTGTACTCGTTGTGTTCTCCATCATTAGTGTGGGTATGGCATCAGACGGTGATAGCGAAGTGGCGCTTTTCATGGCGATTATGGGCGGCGCGATGGCAGTTTTCTTCCAATTTATGAGCTTCGTGATTACGTCGGGGATAGCCGATACCAGTATGCGGACGCAACTTGTTTCACGGGCGATGGCGAAAATGCTGAGTGAACTGCCTAAGCGCAAGAAAGGACTGCGCAATCAACTTGACGATGAAATTCCCGTTGATGAAGGCGAAGTCGTGATGCTCGGCGATGACGGCGAACTGAAACGGGCGCGTCGTTAGCGTCTACCTAATTGACAGCGACGGTGTTTACGCCAGGCGGGGCTAAGGTTTGGAAGGGGACGTAACCTCTATGTACATCCAGCGTGAGCTAAAGCCCACCGGCGTAAAAGCAACGCGCCTTACTCGTGGCTTGCCCACAGTTACCGATTTGGAATATGTGGATAGCGTAACGCTTCTGCTAGCCTTGCAGGGTAGAAGTGAAATGGGATAAACTCTTTTAGCCGTTCAGTGATAATTTTTTGAGGAGTAATCATGGCTAATCGCTGGAAAGTATTAAGCGTTTTTGTCTTTGTTATGGCGTTTGCTGTGCAAGCGCAGTCCGATTTAAGCGACAGAATCAGTGAGTTTTTAGCCCGCATAGCCCCAGAGAATAGCCCCGCCATTGTCGTTAGCATTGCCTATGATGATGGGCAAAGTGTGGTGAGTGTGGCGCATGGTCGAGTAGATATTACCCAAGAAACGTTAGCACTCCCTACAGACCGCTTTAGAATTGCCAGCATTTCTAAAACATTTTTAGCGACAGCACTCCTTCTACTAGAAGAAGATGGCGTGTTATCACTAGAGGATGGGCTAGGCGACTGGCTAGATGAGAGCGTTTATGGGCGTTTGCCCAACGCAGACGAAGTCACATTATACGATTTAGTAACCATGCGAAGTGGTATTCCTGATTATTTAGACGATGTTTTTTTTGGTGCTATCCTAGCAAACCCTTCCCGTGTCTGGACAGCCGAAGAAGTTTTGGCTTATGCCTATGACACTGCCCCCGAATTTGCCCCCGATGAGGACTTTGAATACAGCAACACCAATTACATCTTATTGCAATTGGTGGTCGAGAGCGCAACGGGCAAAACCCTAGCGGAAGTTTTCCGTGAGCGCATCTTTACGCCACTAAACATGAACGAAACCTATACCCAAATTAGCGAAACCTTGCCCAACGGCTTTGTGCATGGCTATGAAGATCTTATGGGTCTGGGTGTAGAAGAGGATGTGACCGATGTCAACGATGGCGCAGGCTTGGGGGATGGCGCTCTTGTTTCTACCACAGAGGACTTGGTGCGCTTCTTTAAGGCTTTGCTGATAGACAAAACGGTTCTTAGCTCTGAAAGCTTAGAAGCTATGCTTACGCCCACCGATGACGAGAACCAATACGGTATAGGGATTGAAATTCGTGAGGGTGAGAACACTGGCACAGTGTACGGACATACAGGAAGCGTCGTTGGGTTTAGTAGTGCTGTGTTTTATGCCCCACAGCTAGAGACCATTGTGGCAATCTTGTATGGTTATCAAGGTTTGGAAGAAGAACACATTGAAGAATTGTTTAGCCTTGCCGCAGAATAAACGCTAAAAAACACGCCCCGCCCTACCCAGTGGGGCGGTGTCACCCCTTTAGAGAGACGATTTTTCCGTCTCTTTTTTGGTTAAGAATGCGTTGCAACACAGGATATGCCCAATTTGAGATAATTTTCTCAAATGCCCCTTGACGCAATGGGATATGGGGGGTAATATTCACGAAGTCACGAAGAGAGAGCGTGGCAAACAGAATTTACAAGTTAACAACTTACGGAAAGGTGACGGTTAAGAGGGCGTAAGAAGCCTGATGAAACCAAAACCGAATAAAGGCACAAGCCGAGCCACCCTGATGAACTAGGGAAATGACGAGATTTTGAAAAAGGTCTTGACAGAGTTGGGGTGAGGTTGGTATGCTTGTCTCTGTAAGCGAAAAGCACCTTAACAGTAGAATAGTGGGTACAGACAGTAAGAAATACCCTGATTGATTATGGAGAGTTTGATCCTGGCTCAGGATGAATGCTGG
>DAOTTQ010000069.1:0-5373 GCA_034437555.1 Anaerolineae bacterium
TTCTTCTTTGAAAACGCGATATGGCAGGACAATCCCTTTACTGAAAATGCTGAAAATGCCCCTTATGTGGATATGGGCTTTGGGCGTGTAGCTTTAGGCACTTGGTAAGATAGCAAACCAATACATAACACAATGACCATAAAGGAGATTCATCATGCAAAGGCTTAACCTATTTATTTATACTGAAACGTCGCTTCATGCTGGTACAGGAAGCACAGTGGGTGTCGTCGATTTACCCATTCAAAGAGAACGCACCACCAACTACCCTCTGGTACAAGGGAGTGGGCTTAAGGGTGCGTTGCGTAGCCAATCAAACCTTAATGGTAACGATAAAAACATTCTGTTTGGTAGTGAGGACGCCAAAAATGCAAAGGCGGGCGCAATTAGTGTGGGCGATGCCAAAATCGTGTTGTTCCCGGTGCGCTCTTTGATGGGTGTATTTGCTTACGTTACCTGCCCGCACGTGCTGGCACGGCTAGTGCGTGATGTACAAGGCTTGCCTACGCTTAAAAACGGATTGAATGACCAAGAAGCCTTTGTAACAAATAACAGCCAAGTAAAAGCTGGAAGTGACATCGTGTTAGAGGAATTTACGTTTACTGCCAAAGTAGATGCGGACGCAACAGCAATTGCTGGATGGTTAGCAGATAATGCCCTGCCACAAGGGCAAGAATATACTTATTGGCGCAATAAAGTAAAGACAAGCCTTGTCATTTTACCCGATAACGCTTTTACAGACTTTGTAACCACTAGCACAGAAGTCGTTACCCGCATCAAAATTGATGCAGCAACTAAAACCGTCGCAACTAAAACCGTCGCAACTGGTGCATTGTGGACTCAAGAATCTTTGCCCTCTGACACGCTCTTGATGAGCAATGTTATTGTTACTGGGCGTGGTGATGTTACGCCACAAAATGTTATTGGGGCGTTTGCCTCACGTATTCAAATTGGTGGCGATGAAACAACAGGCGATGGTTTTGTTGCATTAAAGTGGCTATAGGCACAAGGAAAAGGAGTAACACAAATGTCTCAACAAAAAACGCTTCAACAAAAACGCGCATCCCATGCGTGGGAAGAAGTTGAACAAATAGAAGGAACCAGCTTCAAAAAAGACTTTGGGTCACTGGTGCGTGGGTTACCCGCCATGATTCAAACGGACGGGCTGGCGCATACGCTGGCATTTTTGAAAGCAAAAGGTAAAGATCACCACAACAAAGCCCATGATATTGTGGGACGTTGGGTGCTAGGTCAAAAAGACCAAAAGGGTGATTTACTACTGTACCTTCTAAGTTGTGACACCACCGAGTATCGCCGTACAACCACCGAAGCAATGGCTTATCTGCACTGGCTAAAGCGGTTTGTAGAAGCAAAGGGCTGGAAAAACGATGAGAATGGGGATTAGAGATGAAATACTATGTCCCTAAAGATACCCAGACCGTGCTTACACGCTACATTGAGCAATGCCACAACCTACGCCTTATTCTCTCTCGCTATCTTAGTGAAGAAACGGTCTCTAATGCTAATGTAGAGGGAGAGCGCAATCAGAAGTGGCGCGACAAGTGGTTAAAAGAAACGCTAAAGAGACTGCCCAACGATAAGTTCAGTGGGCTAGTGGAAGCCGAGTTTAACCGCTGGTTAGAGATGACAACGGGTGCAGACCAGTTTCCGCTAGTCAACATTACTCGTATGGTGGTGGGTTTAGGGAGCAAGGGGGCGTTGGAGTTTGGGATTACCCTACATCACCTCACGGGTTTGCCATTCATCCCGGGCAGTGCACTCAAAGGTTTAACACGAAGCTATGCTCTTTTATCATTGGCAGAACAAGAAGGCGTTGCTAATGCAGCAGAAGAACTAAAACAATTTGATGCTAAGCTAGTTCAAGGGCGTCATGATGAAGAACCTGCCGCTTTATACTATCGCAAAGCGTTTGGTAGCCAAAAAGAGGCGGGCGTTTGTCAATTCTTTGATGGTGTACTGATGGCGTTAAATAAAGAAAGTGCGATTTTTGAACTAGATGTAATGACCCCTCACTTTGTTAAATACTACAGCGAGAAGGGTAAAACAGCCCCCCATGATGCCGATAGCCCAAACCCCATCCCATTTGTTACGGTGGGGGCAGAGCATGAATGGGCGTTTGCCATTGGCTTACGGCATGGCAATTCTGATGAATCTGCTCAAAAAACACGGCTACAAGCCAAAAAATGGCTACGACGTGCGTTGATGGAGATGGGAATAGGCAGCAAAACCAGCAACGGTTATGGCTTCTTTGCACCACCCCCAAAATCTTAACGCCATAGAGAACGCTTTAAGAGCCTGCGTCCCGATGCAGGCTCTTGTTTATCGTTGCAAACGCGATACTGCGAAGACGAGTAACATAAGGGTAACGAGTTCAAAGCGCGAATCGTTGATATAATTCTAGGTACGGACCCGATACAATTACTCTGCGAATGGTTCGATTAAGGACATTTCCATGCCTGAAGTGAGTTCTGTAACATTGCAACTCAAATCGCAACGTAAAGCCCTTATCCCTGGATGGCTAGGGCAGGCAACACAGGCGAATTTTTTGCAGGCATTGGAGAATATACATCCTGAACTATCGCGAGCGATTCACGATGCGCCAGGAGCAAAACCCTTCACCAGCAGTAACTTAATTGGCGCACGCAAGCAAGGTGAGATGATACAGCTACAGCGAGGCGACCTATTGAGTTTGCGCTATACCACGCTGCATCCACAGCTGACAACTCTATTTCATCAGGGCATCTTGCCACAGTGGGCAAACGGTGAAATTATTCTGCATGACCAGGCGTTTGATGTCGTTGATATTCAGGCAAATGCAGAAAATATGGCGTGGAGCGGACAGGCTATGTATCAACAGTTGGTGGATTGTGTTCCAGCACAGTCCGCGTTCACAATGAGCTTTACATCACCCACGTCTTTTAAGCGGACTGGGGGATACTTTGTACCTTTGCCACAACCTGAACTAGTTTTTAGCAGTTTGCTGGATCGGTGGAACACTTTTGCTCCATTCCGTCTACCCGATTCGCTTTATGACATTTTCCACACCGATATTGCCATTCTTGATGCGGACATTCGAACGGAAACGCTCACGTTTGCACGGGGTCATAAAGGCACTGTAACAGGCTTCATTGGCAAAGTAACTTATCGTTTGTCTGGTGATGCTAAAACACGATGCTATCTACAAGCACTGGTAGGTTTCGCAAAATATAGCGGTGTAGGTGTTAAAACCACAGTGGGTATGGGTCAGGTTCGGGCAATATGACCCCACTGTTCACCAAATTGGGTCAGCATCCCGAAGCAATTAACACAGCAATTTATTTTTTTGCGCTATAATTATCATGAAGTAGACAGAGAACAAGTGTTGGGTTTTGTTTCTGATGTCTTTAGATGATTGGTGGTGACTTGAAGCATATCTTTAACTGATAGTGACTGCAAATAGTTTATAGAATAATAAATTCAACTGTAATAAAAAACCTCATAAAGTTAGGATGACTAAAATGTCCCATATTTTCATCAGTTATTCGCGTAAAGACAGTGCTTGTGTCGAAAAGGTTGTCAATCGGCTAGAGGCGCAAGGGCTACCTGTCTGGGTTGACAAGTATAACATTCCTGGTGGTGAATGGTGGGGTCCCACTATTCAGGAGGGCATCCGCGATGCCGCAGTGATTCTCGTGTTCTGGTCACAGAATGCAAAGGATTCCGACCATGTTGGGGATGAAATTACATGGGCGCTTCAGCAAAAAGCACAGCACCCTTCACATAATTTACAAATTATCCCTGTGTTACTAGAACCCTTTGCAATAGTGCCTTTGCCAGAAAATTTAGGGGGTTTGAACGCTGTCGATTTAATAGATTGCGACAATTATGAGCCGTTCAAACAACTTTTGCGTCGTTTGTTAGCGATTGATGCTGTGGGTAAAGTTGGACGGCGGATTCAAGCTCACTTTGACAAGTCAAAAGCACTTAAAGACCTGCCCGATGCCAAATCAATCGGCGCAAACCTATGGATTGCACCTGTGATGCAATCCGTACATTCTATGGCATATCTTGTTGGTAACGGTGATACCAGTTTGCTTGAACATCTCAAAGATAGCCCTAAAACCCTGCAAATGTGTTTCTTGGTGAAAGGTAGTGAGGGAGATAACAGCTTTCTGGAACAAGTAAAAGAATTTGTCGGGGATAACTTTTTAGCTTTATACATCACCCCCAAGCCCAATGCTGGCGTGTTTGAACTGAATAATCAGAGGCAGGGGCAGTGGCTAGATATTGTTAATACGAGTTATGAGGCAGCATTACAAGTGGTAGGGCGGGGTGGTGCAACATTGCAGTTATTTTCACTGGCGCCTGCTGTCCTGACATTTGCTATTGGAACGCGTTTCTATGAATATTGGCATGTACAATTTTTCAATCGTGTCGGGCAGAGTTATCTTATGGTGATGGATAATAAGGATTTGCCGTTCAAGATATAGGTGTATCTGACAGCTCAGTAACAATTGTTTGTTTTAGTTCCCCGTACTGATGTTTTCTTATACAAGAATTTCCCCAAATAGCCGTTTTTTGTGGGGGCGCACCCATTGGGTCGCCCTTGCTTTATGTTGCTACTGTCTGGGGGATAAGCCACCATAGTGACTCTGCGCCATTATTTTGTTACTTGGGGCATGTAATAGTGTTTCAGTTCCCCGTAGGGATAAGCCACCATAGTGACGCCGTGTGTACGTTTTCCGTCCTTGTAGGGGACAAGTTTCAGTTCCCCGTAGGGATAAGCCACCATAGTGACTACATCACGGACACCGTCATCCCGAACGCACACCTCCGTTTCAGTTCCCCGTAGGGATAAGCCACCATAGTGACTTCACTCCCTCATCCCGCAAAACCAGTGTATCGGTGTTTCAGTTCCCCGTAGGGATAAGCCACCATAGTGACTAGTGTGCCCCAAGTTTTCGAGATGGGTGGGTGCCAAGTTTCAGTTCCCCGTAGGGATAAGCCACCATAGTGACTTTGACCAGGCTACCCCCCCCTGGGGGTGTAGCGTTTCAGTTCCCCGTAGGGATAAGCCACCATAGTGACGAAGATGAGGCAACTCTCTGGTCGGGTGGATGAGTTTCAGTTCCCCGTAGGGATAAGCCACCATAGTGACATGTCATCCGTGCCAACTATGCTTTCGATACCTCTGTGTTTCAGTTCCCCGTAGGGATAAGCCACCATAGTGACCCCTCAACTTGCAGAACTTCCCACGCGCTGAATTACATGTTTCAGTTCCCCGTAGGGATAAGCCACCATAGTGACTTCGAGCCGCATCAAATCCAGCTCAACGCAGATAATGTTTCAGTTCCCCGTAGGGATAAGCCACCATAG